>JAQVDK010000010.1 GCA_028697835.1 Eubacteriales bacterium
TTTTTCTTCATTATTGCCTTGAGTGTTGTTAAAATTGGCTTCGCTTTGGCTTGGTTCCTGTACTCTTACATTTACAGTGCTTAGCTTGAAGCCTTTGTCGTTCAGGCTCTGCTTTAGAGTTTCCAGATTTTTATTAAGTATGTCTGCAGCTTGTTTATTTTCTGCCGTGAATTGTGCGCTTAAGGTTCCGTTATTGGAAATTATATTAATATTTATTTTTCCCAGCGATTCAGGACGCAGTGCGATGTTTATTTGGGTTTTACCTTTTGCCAGTTTATCTATTCCGCCGTTTTTTACTTGTTCAAGGACATTTTGCTCATTTATTGGCGTCTTTTGCTGTTGCAATACTTTTTGAAAATCTACATTTTTATTAAGGTTTATTTTAGTTACATGGCTTTGAAGATTATTAAATGAGTTGTTAAAATTAAACTCGTTATCTTTTGGTGAGCTTTCTGTATCGCCTTCAACTTTTATTGATGTAATAACAGGGTTTAATGTTTCCAAAGCTCTGTTTAAAGACGGGTTTTCACTGCCTTTAGAAGTATTTTGGGCGATTAATTTTTCAAGCATTTCTTGAGAAACTTTTATGCCTTTTTCTGTATTTTCTTCAGGTTTCACGGGGCTATTTAGTATTTTTGGAGCTGTTTCCGTCTGATTTTTATCCTGGGTTATTTTTATATTTTGTGCGGTATTTTCCGTTGCTTTGGCGGCTTCTTTTACCGCAGCCGTTGTTGTCGCATTATTTACAAGGTTTTGTGTTATGGTTGCCTCTGTAGTGTTTGAGGTCGTTTCATCAGCCGACGCTTCTGCCGGAGATTCATTATCTTCTGTAGTCAGCTGTATTTGAGATATTTGCTGAGCTATTGTTTGCAGGTTGTTTTCTTTTGTCTGTAAAATCTCTGCTGCGAGATTTTGCAGTATGGTTTGTTCTTTTTCCGTATCGGAAGAGCTTTTTGTACTTTTCTCTTCGGTATTATCGGTTACTTTTTCTTCTTGTTGATTGGGAGCCTTTGTTTCTTCTTTTTTGTCATTGTAAGAGGTGAATTTTTCTTTTAATTTTTGAAAGAAGTTTTGATTACGGTCGTTTTTGTATATCTTTTGTTCATTTGCATTGTAGATAGTATTAGCTTTTTCAAAAATTTTGGAAAAAGTATCATTGTCCTTAAAATTTTTTTTGATTTCCGGGGTTGTTTCTTTAGTTGTTAATAATTTGCTTGTTGATTCTAACACTGCGCCTCTCCGTTACCTTGTCCTTGCATATTTCATAATACCGATTTCATCAAGTTCTTTTCTTTCATGTTCTTCCAGCGTTTTAAGAAAGTTTTTATAATCTTTTTCTTTCAACTTCTCGAGCATGGTCTTAGCCTTTAGCGCCTCAACCACTTCAAGATTTTTTTGAGCTAAAGCGATTTCCGTTTCTTTGATGAGTTTTATCTGTTCTTCTTTTTTTATATGGGTTTGTTCTATGTGATTTTGGTTTGAGTTAATGGTATCAATATCAATTATTGCGCCTGAAGACAGCAAACTTTCCAAATTGTTTTTGGACGCTTCTATTGTGTATTCAATTCTTTCAAGCTCGACTTCTTGCGAACGAAGAAGGAACTTGATTTTTCCAAACTCAATTTGTTTTTTTTCAAGCTCTTTTTCACGTAAATCCAAGACGTTTTGCAGTTTAAACTTATACTTCTTCAATATAAAACTCACCCCAAGTATATTTAATACTTAGATTACCCTATTTTAAGCGGTTATATCATCCTCTAAAAAAAGTAATTTAGTTTTAAATCGAAAAAACAAACTTATCTTTCCAGTATTCATTGTCGCAGGGAGTGTAGTTTTTTATGTAAGATATGGCTTCATCCACTGTATTTGCACGATGGTAAAGGGTTTCACAATCGCCTTTTGCAAATTTATATTTATAAAATTCGTCAAAAAATTCAAACAGTTTTGTATAAAAATTGTCGACATTTAAAAATACCAAAGGTTTTTTGTGAAATGCAAGCTGTTTGCCTACTATCATTTCCGATATTTCTTCAAGCGTGCCGAAACCGCCGGGAAGAGCTATAAAGGCATCTGCTTTTTCTTCCATGATTTTTTTGCGCTCACGCATTGTATTGGTGATTATTAATTCAATTTCATGGGGGAATGCTATCCCTGCGTCATTAATTTTTTGCGGGATGACTCCTGTTACTTTGCCTTTATTGTGGTAAACATTTCTTGCTACTTCGCCCATAAGACCGACATTGCTGCCGCCATAAACCAGTCCGTATCCGCTTTGGGCAATTTTTTCGCCCAGTTCTTTTGCTGCCGTAAAAAAGTTTTTATCCACAAAATCGCTTGATGAGCAATATACACAAATATTTTTTACCATCATAAATCCTTTACTATTTTATTATTTTCATCCACTAAAATAGCGATAGGGACATGTTTCTCAGCTTCTTCTTCGCTAAACAATCCGTAGGCACAGATAATTATTTTATGTCCTCTTTCCACTTTTCTTGCAGCTGCCCCGTTTAAACAAATGCAGCCGGAATGACGCTCGTCTTTTATTACATAAGTTGAGAAGCGCTCACCGTTATCTATGTCGTAGATATCAACTTTTTGATTGATTCTTAATTTGGCTTTTTCGATTAATTCTTCATCTATGGAGATAGAGCCGACGTATTCAACATTTGCATCGGTTACGGTAGCTCTGTGAATTTTTGATGATAACATTTCTATAAACATAACCGTTCCTGAAAATTCTTCATTAATTTAATTATATATGAAAAATTTTAAAAAACATGGTGAAATTTGCAGTTATTTATAGTCCGTGAAAGGCTCGGTTATTATTTCCCAACTGGGAAAGTCCGCTTAGTTGCTGCGTTGTATCCACAGCTTGCGGCATTTGTGTGTTAGCCGCTGCCGCCATTGCGCCTTGGAGTTCCGATTTTAACTCTTTCACGTTATTCACTTCGGCTTCTGTTTTGGCGCTTTTTTCAAGCTGTTCTATTTTATCCGTTATTGCCTGCATATCCTTTTCGGGAGAACCTTGCGGCTCAATGCCTAGCTTTTGCATTAAACTAAGAAGCTGCTGCGGAGGTCCGCCTTGAGCCTGATTTGATTGTTCCGTCTGTTTTGCCTGGTTGTTCTTTCCCTTGGTCTTATTCGCTCCGCCTGAAGCTTTGAGCTTTGTCAGCAGCTGGATATCACTTTGCATATCGTTCGACGGATTACCTCCAAGAGCGGTTATCTCTTTTTTGATGTAATCCGGGGTTTGCATCTTGTTTGCGTTGAATGATATTCCTTGAATTTGCAAGACAAATACTCCTTAAGTATTTTTTATTTTAATGACCAAGGATGAAAAGACAATATTTTCTTAATTCGTGTCACGTTTGCTTTGCCTCACACGGCGCCTGTCTTGTAATTCGGCAACTCGCAACCCTTATCGGGTCGCTTCGAACAGACGGGTTTCACCCTAGCCGAATTCCGCTGCCGCAAATCCGCTGTCTTGGATTATGCGGGTCGTCGGAAAACTCATCGTTTACCTCCGACTTACGGGCTGGGTTCGGCTTTGCCTCACACGGCGCCTGTCTTGTAATTCGGCAACTCGCAACCCTTATCGGGTCGCTTCGAACAGACGGGTTTCACCCTAGCCGAATTCCGCTGCCGCAAATCCGCTAATGCATGTGTGCTTTGTCCGGTACTAACACGAACGTGATATAAGTTATACATGCCAACAAAATAATTTGAATGATTGCATTTTCCATAACATACCTCTTTTCTTATTTTCAGATACTAACATTATGCCCTATTTTTTAAAATTTAAACCTATTTTTTGTGATTTTCATTTGTTTGGATTATCAGAATATTTTATTGTTTTTAGGTTTAATTATTACACGAGGTTTTAAGGTACAAATACCTTATTGCTTCTGTCATTACATCCTTTCTGGCCAAAAATTCTTCTACGTTTTCAAACAATTCCTGTATTTCTTCACTAATAAATTCTTTTGAGTATTCCAAGTTCATTACCATATCCCTTATCTAACTTTTCTTACTTAGAATATCGGTATATTTTCTAAAAACTTTAGGTTTTTGGGCTTATATATTACAAATTGTTTACAATCTCATAAAGAATGGTTTGTTTTTGATAGAATTAACGTAAGTTTACCAAATTTAGTTAGCTACATGTATCAAGAAACCAAAACACATGAAATCACGGTTGACGTTGTGATTTTTACAATCAAAAAAGGCTCTCTTCAAGTTTTGCTTGTTCAAAGGGCAAAAGAACCTTTTATTAACAAATGGGCAATTCCGGGCGGGTTTGTCCGCTTGTCTGAAAATCTGGATGAAGCGGCGCAACGGTTGCTGTTTGAAAAATCAAACTTAAAAGACGTTTATCTTGAGCAGATTTATACTTTCGGCAACCCTCTCAGATACCCTAATTCAAGGGTTATTACGGTTGCTTACTTTGCGCTTATACGTTCTGAGAATTTAGTGCTTAAGTTTGACGAAACAGCGGAAAATATTAAACAGGTGAGTTGGCATAGCGTTTATGATTTGCCGAAGTTGGCTTTTGACCACGAGTTAATTATTCAATATGCTTATAACCGATTAAGGGGTAGTTTAGAATATTCTCCCGTAGCTTTTCAGCTGTTGCCCAAAAAATTTACGTTGACAGAACTGCAAAAAGCTTATGAAATTATACTTCATACGACTTTAGACAAAAGAAATTTCAGAAAAAAGATGGTTTCTTTAAATATTTTAAAAGAACTTGACGAGTATACCAAAAACAGGTCGAAACGTCCTGCAAGATTGTATATGTTTAATGAAGAAACTCTAAACGATAAAAAATCAGCCTTTCATTAAAATTCATTAGCAATAGGACGAGCCGAAAAATTTGTCGTTATATTTTCAGGCTTCACACACTGTTTGTGCTTTTATGCAGCCTTCAATTATGCCGGCAAAGTCTGATACTTTTAAGCTTGCTCCGCCTACTAAAGCACCGTCAATATCTGAT
Organism: Eubacteriales bacterium; assembly: GCA_028697835.1. Taxonomy (GTDB): domain Bacteria; phylum Bacillota; class Clostridia; order Monoglobales; family Firm-18; genus STE-11. The sequence goes on from JAQVDK010000010.1 coordinate 4,997, forward strand.
TGTGTCATTTGCTCTTCTATGGTAGAAGGTTTTACGCTTCCGCCGTATAGAATGCGAATCGCATCAGCTGAGGCTTTGCCTGAAACTTCTTCAACAACGTTTCTAATCATTTTGATTACTCTGTTTGCCTCGATTGAATCACAAGTTTTGCCTGTGCCGATTGCCCAGATAGGTTCATAAGCTATAACGCTTCTTGCTATGTCTTCCTTTGAAATGCCTTCTAAAGCTGCTTTGATTTGGCTTGCGATATGAGAATCCGTTAACCCTTCTTCTCTTTGTTCTAAAGTTTCGCCGCAGCAAATTATAGGAATAATATCAGCCGCTAAAATAGCTTTTGCTTTTTTATTAATCATTTCGTCAGTTTCGCTAAAGTATTGTCTTCTTTCGCTGTGTCCTATAATTATGTAAGAACAGCCTAAATCTTTTAAAATATCAACCGAAACTTCGCCTGTGAATGCTCCTGAAGCTTCCCAATAGCAATTTTGAGCTGCAAGTTTAATGCAATCGCAGGATAATATTTCGCTTACCGAAACTAATGCTGTAAAGACAGGTGCAATAACAACTTCGGGAAGAGAGTTCTCATCCATAGTGCATATTGATGTTTTTAATTCTTCCGTGAAAGAAACGGATTCCCCAACTGTTTTGTTAAGTTTCCAGTTTCCCGCAATAATAGGTTTTCTCATGATTTACTCCTCATATTTTGAACATTATTTCTTTTATTTTAAATCAAAAAGAGGAATTCACAAGTTTTATTGTTTATTTTTTATACAGGTATGGCATTTCACTTTGAATTTGATAATATACGCTCTTTAAAGCCTCTATAACCTTTGCTATAGGTTCTTCATTTTTAGTTACGATTGCTATATCGCTTGTAGTTATTATATCCGCGGATACCGGCTGTAATTCAGGCAAGATTGGTCTGCCTCTTAATGTTGAAGTATATTTATCACCGTTTTTGGCAAAAACAAAATCAACAGCATAAAAACCGTCGGATTTTTTACCGATGTCTTTAGCTGTTTTTTTAAGTATTTTTGCTTCCGCATTGCTTGCCTTTGCCATGTAACATTTTAAAATTTGATTTGCGCTGTTGCTTAACCGCCCGAAATTTTGTTGAGAATTCACATTGTTAATTTGCATCTTTTCACCTTTCTTTACTGGCATGTCTATTAAATACGCTCAAGAAATTTTTTTGCCGGTTTGAGCAATAAAAAATTTTTATTAATATCCTGTTGAGCCAAAACCGCCTGTACCGCGGGCTGTTTCAACAAGTTCGCACGACATCTCGATTGAAGCTTTTGTAACAGGCGCTATTATCATTTGGGCTATTCTTTCACCGGTGTTAATAATATAGGTTTCGTTTGATAAATTGATTACGGGAACGCAAACTTCTCCTCTATAATCTTCATCAACCGTGCCTACAGCATTTACCAGCGTAATACCATGTTTTATGGAAAGTCCGGAGCGGGCTCTGACCTGTGCTTCATATCCTCGGGGCAATTCCATCTTAAACCCTAACGGGACTAATGTTCTCTCGAGCGGTTTCAGTGCTATCGGGTCAGGGTTTGCACTGTATAAATCCATGCCCGCCGCACCTTGCGTAGCGTATGAAGGCATTTGCATTAGGTCCGAGATTTTTTCGATTTTAATGTGAATTTGTTCTTGCATTTTTACTTGTCTTCCAATTGTGAAATATCTATATTGGTTTCGTCTTCTTCCGTATAACTTACAGTTGTGCTGATATCTATATTGTTGACATCATCATCAATCATTTCAATTTCTTCTTTGGCAAAGTCTTTAATTTTGCCGTCTTCCATTTTAACCGCAACTTTATCATTTAGGAAATGAAGAGCGCATACTCTTCCTATTCCGTTTGCTGTCATCACACCGCAGCCGACCGGAGGCATATCTTTTGCAGCATCGAGGTAGTTTTGATATTCATAATTAAGGCAGCACAATAGTCTTCCGCAAGTACCCGAAATTTTTGACGGGGTTATCGGCATTCCCTGGTCTTTTGCCAGTTTAATGTTTATAGAGTCGAAGTTTTTCAGAAACGAACAGCAGCAAAACTCTTTTCCGCAAAGTCCAGCTCCTTTTAGCATAGCGGTTTCATCCCTTACGCCGATATGTCTTAAGTCTATTCTTACTCTTGTGAATTCTCTTGTTAAATCTTTTAGAAGTTCTCTAAAGTCAACCCTTGCAGGCGCTGTATAGTAAAAAGTGATTTTTCTTCTGTCAAAGGTAAAGTTGGCTGAAATAAGGCTCATATTAAGGTTGTGAGCTTTTGCAAATTCTTTACACTTTTTAAATGCCCGTTCATTTTCTTTTTTTATAATTTCATATTCTTCCAAATCCCGTTTTGACATTACTCTTATTAAGGGTAACGATGCAGGCGCTTTGTTTTCCCAAGCCCTTGCTACGCAAGGATTCACAAGGAATGCTTGCGTGGCTTCTTCGCCTTTTTCTGTTCTGACCAGTACAAAATCACCGTGCTTCAACGTTACCGTATTCGGCACATCCAGCGGTTGATATTGATTTTTTATTAATCTTACGGCGAACTTCTTCATTGTTACATTGTAGCTCAAATACGGATAAAAACCAAGTTATAACTATAGTAAATTATTTCTTTTTATCCTGTGCTATTTCAGAGTCAAGTCTTAAAAATACCGGGTTTATTGTTTCTTTTGAGGCTATTTTGCCTGTTTTTAACTCACCCCATTCAAGCTCTTCAAGCTTTATATTTTTGATGATATCTTCAAAACCTAATTGGTTATAAATTTTTTGTGAAATATTAGGTATAACAGGGTACAGCAAAATACCTGCAAAACGCATTGTTTCAAGCACGTTATAAAGAACTTTTGCGCATTCTTTTAACCCTTCTTCTGTTTTTGCAAGACTCCAGGGCGCCGTATCATTAACGTATTTGTTTGTATGGTCAACAAGCAAGAGAACTTTTTCTATTGCTTCGGTTATTTGGCAGCTGTCAAATTTTGCTTTAACGTCTTGTGCGGTTTGTTCTGCAAGTTTTGCTATTTCGCTGCTGCAGTCTGTAATTGCAAAGTCTTTTATCTCTCCGTCAAAGTATTTTAACAGCATACTTAAGGTTCTGTTTAAAAGATTTCCTAAATTGTTTGCCAAATCTGCGTTAACTTTCGCTTTGAATTCTTCGTCGCTGTAGTTGCCGTCTTTGCCAAAAGGAGCTGTTGTCATCAGAAAGTATCTTATAGAATCCGCATCTTGCAGCTCAAAAGCTTCCATAAGAGAAGCAGGGCTTATTACATTGCCTAATGATTTACTCATTTTGGTTTCATCTATTGTAATCCAGCCGTGGGCAAATATTGTTTTCGGCAGTTCTATTTCCATCGCCATCAAAAATCCTATCCAATAAATTGAATGGAATTTCAAAATATCTTTGCCTATCATATGAATATCGCAGGGCCAATATCTGTTAAACAGTTCTTTGTCTTCAAGACAGCCCACACCTGTGATGTAGTTTGACAAAGCATCCATCCAGACATAGATAATCTGCTCCTCGTCATTTGGTACATCTATTCCCCATGTTACGGATTTTTTTGAGCGCGAAACACTTATATCTTCAATATTTTCTAATTGGTTTAATATTTCTGCAGCCCTGTATTCGGGAAGAATAAAATTCGGGTGGGTCTTTATGTGTTCGATAATTCTGTCTTTGTATTTAGATAATTTAAAAAAGTAGTTTTCTTCTTGTATTTCCTGAGGTTTTTTTTGGTGTGTCGGGCAGCAGCCGTTTTCGTCCAAATCACGGGCGGAGAGGAAGGCTTCGCAACCGTCGCAATATAATCCGGTATAAGAACTTTTATAGATGTCGCCTTTTTTTAACAGTTCTTTGAACATCCATTGGACGAGTTTTATATGGTCTTCGTCAGTGGTTCTTATGTACCTGTCGTAGTCTATATCTATTTTAGCCCAGGCCTTTTTAAACTCAACGCTTGTTTCATCGCAGTGTTCTTTTGGCGAAATCCCGCGCTCTTGTGCTGTTTTTTGGATTTTTATACCATGTTCATCGGAACCTGTCAGCAGAAATACATCTTTTCCCCTTTGTTTAAAATGTCTTGCAAGGATATCAGCTGCAATTTTTTCGTATGCATGTCCGATATGCGGCAATCCGTTTACGTAGTCGATTGCCGTTGTGATATAAAATGTTTCCGCCATATTTTTTCCTCTTAATGCTCTGATGTGCCAATTATAGCACAATAAAAAAGTGAGAGAAGGTGAAGAGATGAAGGAAGCTGAGAAGCTGGGAGTATGGGATTAGGGTGACGGGGAGTTTTTTGTCGGATTAAAACACAACATAAATCTTAGCTGCCTATTGGCGGATAATTTTATTTATGGTTCTATAGTATAAGTTACTAACCGGAATTTGTGCATGAAAATAGCTTCGATATTTAAAAATTTTTTAAACGGGCTGGGTAATGTTTTGCTTGATATGCGCCCCAGGAATTATGAAAGAAGCTACAAGCTTTCTCCTTCGCAGCAGGTTGCTGCCGATATGAACAAAGTTATGGGGCAATTAGGAGCAAAAGCTTCAAAGGTGTACGCTTCCGTACAAACCCCCGAGGCGGCAAAAAAGCTGGCGGCTCTTAAGAAAAGATAAGAAGTATGGAAGGTAATATTTTAACAGCTATATTAATATCGTTTCTTGTAGGTTTAACTACCAGTATAGGCGGAGCTTTGGCTTTCTTTTTGAAACGCGACAGTATGAAAGTTCTTGCAATAGGTTTGAGTTTTTCTGCGGGAGTTATGATTTTTGTTTCTTTTATGGAGATTTTACCTGCAGCTATTGATTTTTTCACCACTCATTTAGGGGCGACTAAGGGAAAACTTGTTGCTATTATTATATTTTTCTTTGGTATAGCTTTGGCTGCTTTAATTGATTATTTTATGCCTGACCATGTTACGAATGATATGATTGATGATGACCAAAAAGTCAGGTTGAAAAGGGTCGGAGTCTTTACCGCTATTGCTATTGCTATACATAATTTTCCCGAAGGACTCGCTACTTTTATGGCGGGCTTGAATTCTTTTTCTCTGAGTATTCCTATTGCTGTTGCTATTGCCCTTCATAATATTCCTGAAGGAATCTCCGTTGCATTGCCTATTTATAACGCTACAGGCAAGAAACGTAAAGCTTTTCTATGGGCTTTTGTAGCAGGCATGGCAGAACCTTTGGGCGCTATTATAGGATTTGTTGTATTAATAAATATTTTAAATGATTATACCTTTGGCGCTTCGTTTGCTCTTATTGCAGGGATAATGATATATTTGGCACTGGATGAATTGCTGCCGATGGCAAAAGAATACGATGAGGGTCATCAGGGGATTATCGGCGTTTCTTTGGGTATGCTTGTAATGGCAATGACTACCCTGTTTTTTGAGATTTAACAATCAAAAACACATTATATGAAGGATTGAAATTTTCTCCCGCTTCGTTAAAATGTTATTAAGATAGCCGAGGTGTGTGAAGTTGAGGGTAGTTTTAAAGGCTTTAATATTATTATTTATAATGATTTTCGGGTTTGCATTTGAATCTTATGCAGAGCCTATTCAAGGTCCTACTTTAGGTCGGATTTCTTCATTTTACGGCACAAGAACAGACCCTTTTTACGGGCATAAAGCTAATCACATGGGGCTTGATATTGCCGCTGATGCGGGAACCCCGGTTTATGCCATGCAGGAAGGAAAGGTAACTTTTAGCGCAAAAAAAGGCGGTTATGGAAATTGTGTTATGATTGACCATTTTTTCTATAATGTGCCTGAGTTGCCTAATGTAACCACTCTTTACGGACATATGTCAAAAGTTTATGTTAAAAAAGGAGATATTGTACAAAGAGGCCAGGTTGTCGGTTTGATAGGCAGTACCGGTCGCTCTACCGGTCCGCATTTGCATTTTGAGGTGTTTTATCAGGGGAAAAATATTGACCCGTTGGAATACTTGCAAAAATTGCCGGGCTATCTTGAATATGCAAATTATGCAAGGAAAAATAAGAGATTTATTTCACAGAGGTAGTATAAAAAGTTTATTTTTTGCTATTTTGTGGAAAATTATTAAATAGAAATGTAATAATACTATTGTGCTGGGTAATTTGGGTAAGAAGATGAAAAGATTAGGAATTGTTCTGGGGTTAGTTATACTGTTGAATGTTTTTAGTGCGGGTGCTTTTGCAAAGGTGCAAGCTGAGAGTGACGTTTATTCAGCATGCCCGAAAGAGTATATAAAAGTGGCACCGACAGAAAAAAGAATTTGGGATGCGCTGGATGTACTGCAAGGTACTGTGGGGGAATTTTCAAGAAATGCTATTTTAGGGGAAAATCTTTCAGCTAAGCCTATAAAAGTAGAGTTTTTAAACCTTGCTACCATTAATCCGCTTTATGCAGATTATGATGCATTAGGGATAAAAAAAGGTAAACAGTTATATATCTATATAAATCAAAAACATTATGATGCCCCAAAAGAAGCGTTGGCAGCGCTTTTAAGCCATGAGGCTCTGCATCAGGACGAATATAATTCTCTTAATGAAGAGACTTATGCCTGGACTATGGAAGCTAAAGTCTGGCATGATTTAGTATCTAAAAATCCTGCTATCAAAAATAAAACTTACTCTTCGCTGGTCAGGAGAGAAAATATTTTGTCTAAAATGCTCGAGAATGCTAATTTTTCAAATACTTTAATCAAAAATACAGTTGTTACCCATCCGGGGTACCAAAAACTGCCCATGCGGTCACCCGGCTTTGACTAATTTTTACTAGGAAATTTAATTTATTCTTGTTAAAATTGTATCAAACTATTTAACATGGAGTAAATTATGAACAATAGGAATTGGATGTTAGCCTTTATCTTTGTGGTGATAATGACGGCTGCTTTTATTGTGTACAAGTTTCCTACAAAACTTGGTTTGGATTTGGTCGGGGGTTCTCGCCTTGTGCTTGAGGCGCAAACGACGGATACAATAGCAAAAATTACGCCTGAAATGATGAACAGTTTGCAATTTGCTATTGAGAAAAGAATTAACTCTTTAGGGGTTGCAGAAACGGTTGTTCAAAGAAACGGCGAAAAAAGGCTTTTAGTTGAAATTCCTAATATTACTGACCCTGCTAAAGCTAAAGAATATCTCGGCGATACAGCGGAGTTGGAATTTAAAGAACTTAAATCTGACAGTAAAGACCCCCAGGGTGAGTGGGTTTCTACCGGTTTGACAGGTAAAGACTTAAATAAAGCGCAGGTTACAAGCAATCCCACCACCGGTGAATGGGTTGTTTCTCTTGAATTTAACGATGCAGGCGCTCAAAAGTTTGCAAAATTAACCTCTCGTTTGGTAGGAAAGCCTATGGCTATATTTTTCAACGGTGAACTTCAATCCGCACCGGTTATCAGAGAACCTATTACAGGCGGTATGGCACAAATATCAGGCGGCGATAACGGCGGATTTAAAGCCGATGAGGCTCAAAAAATGGTGGATTTGTTAAATGCAGGCGCGCTTCCGGTGCCGGCTAAAATTATTGAAGAAAATTCCGTTGGCCCTACTTTAGGGGCTGATTCTATCGCTAAAAGCAAGATGGCAGGAATTGTCGGATTAGGGCTGGTTGTTGCCTTTATGTTTCTTATATACGGTATTCCCGGCTTGGTAGCTAACATTGCATTGGGAGTTTATGCTCTTATCGTTTTGGCGCTGTTTAAGATTATTCCGGTAACCCTTACATTGGCAGGTATTGCGGGCTTTGTATTAAGTATCGGTATGGCAGTTGATGCCAATATCCTTATTTTTGAGCGTACAAAAGAAGAACTTCGTTCGGGCAAAAGGATTTATACCGCGATAAATACCGGTTTTGACAGAGCATTTACAAGTATTTTTGATTCTAATATGACCACCATTCTTACTTGTATGGTTCTGTATTTCTTAGGTACAAGTATAGTCCGGGGCTTTGCTTTGACTCTGGCAATAGGGGTTGCGGTAAGTATGTTTACGGCAATTACCGTTACCAGAAGTTTTATGCACTTAATTTTGGAGCTGGAAACCTTCAGGCATCATAAACTTTTCGGTGTCAATCCGGATGAGATAGAAGAGGCTGCCAAGCAGCCTGATACAGCAGGTAAAAAAGCTAAATTAGGTGTTCTAGATTAATTTAAGGAGATATATAAATGGTCAGCAGCGCTATTTTAAAAGATAAACATTATGTCGATGTAGTTAAACATAAATGGATATACGCAATTATTACCCTGATTTTGGTATTACCGGGTCTTTTTGCAATGGGATATTCCATGTATAAGTACCATACCCCTTTAAAAGTCGGGATTGATTTTACCGGCGGTACTATGCTGCAATATGCCTTTGATAAAAAATTAACTAATGACGATGTAAGTAAAATAAGAGGGATTTTTGTCGCCAATGGTGTTGAAAATCCTGTCATACAAGTTGAAAAATTTGATCAAGGACAAACGCTGCAAGAAGGAAAACATAACAAAAAATTTGAAATAAAAGATTTGGTATCTGTGAAAACAAGGTATTTGGAAACAACAAAAGAAGGCGGAAGCGAATCCTCTAAAATTAATACCGCTTTAACAAAAGAGTTTGGTGAAATTGAACTTTTGCAGGTTAATGCAATAGGTCCGACTTTAGGGCAGGAATTGTTTACAAATTCTATTATGGCTATGATTTTAGCTTTTGCAGCTATTATTATCTATTTAACGCTTCGGTTCCAGCTGGATTATGCTATATTTGCATTTTTGTCTTTGCTGCATGATGCGCTTTTTGTTGTAGGTATGTTTTCCATATTTGGGATTTTATACAATACCCAGGTTGACGGCTTATTTATAACGGCTGTTCTCACTGTAATAGGATTTAGCGTGCATGATACTATCGTTGTTTATGACAGAATAAGAGAGAATTCCAGATTCTTCGGAAAGAAAATGGACTTCTCCGATATAGTTAATGCAAGCGTTAACCAGACTTTGGCAAGAAGTATTTATACTTCCGTAACAACATTATTGACTTTAGGCGCGCTGTATTTCTTTGGCGGGGAAACCACTAAAGATTTTGTATTAGCTATGATTTTAGGTATTATTGTCGGTACGTATTCAAGCATTTTCTTTGCAAGTATGCTTTTAGCTCATTACAGAGGATTAAAAACCGCCAAACGACACGCTTAGGCAAGGCAAAATTTTATGAGTAAAAAAGAAGCTACAGCAATGTTGTCTATATTATCAAATTCTTTTTTGATAATTATTAAGTTGGTTGTGGGATTTTTAACAGGAAGTATCAGTATTATTTCTGAAGCTTTGCATTCATTTTCGGATTTATTGGCTTCTTTTATTGCTTTTTTCTCTGTAAACAGGGCTGCTCAACCCGCAGATGCAGACCATCCATTCGGGCATGGAAAGTATGAAGACCTCTCATGCTTTTTTGAAGGGTTATTAATATATGCGATTGCGATTTATATTATTTATGAGTCTGTTATAAAAATTTCATCGCATAAAATACAAGAGTTTGAACCGGTTTGGGGTATTGTCGTAATGTTCTTTTCTGTTGTCGTAAATATTATTGTCAGCAGAAAACTCTTTGCTGTTGGTAAAGAAACCGATTCAATAGCTTTGATTGGTGACGCAGAGCATCTTAATACCGATATAATTTCGTCCTTGGCCGTTCTGGTGGGCTTATTGGCTATTAAAGTAACAGGATACCATATTATCGACCCTGTTTTGGCTTTGATTGTGGCTGTGATTATAATTAAAACCGCTACAGAGTTGACATTAACTTCCGCTAAAAATTTGTTGGATAGTTCATTGCCTGAAAAAGATCTTAATGTTATACACGAGGTACTTCGAAATTATGTTCAAATAGTGGGCATTAAGTACATAGGTACAAGAAAATCAGGCAGCGATAAGATTATAGTTATTACTTTGATTGTGAATAAAGATTTAACCATTAAGGACGGGCATGATTTATGCGATTTGCTTGAGCAGGGGATTTGTTCTCAATTGCCAAATTCACTTGTTACAATTCATTTAGAGCCTTGCGAAGGTGATTGTTGTTTTTGTAATAAGCCGTTTGTAAAATAAAATAAAAAAATCAGCTTTTTTGAAGCTGATTTTTTTTATACATTTTTGTTTTTACGGTTTAGCTGCGATTACTTTACAGGCAAAATTTAGAGATTCTCTTAAGGTTTTGTTTTCTTCTTCCAATGTTTTTTTGTATATATCAGCCTGTAATTCTTTTCCTCTTGCAGCGCTGTTGTTTCCTCGTTGACATCTATTCCCGTTGCATTTCGATGCGAAACTAACTCCATTAATTATTGATAACATCATAGGAAACACCTTTCTGATTTAGCTATAAGACACAAATTATTTAGCGTTCTTTAGGTTATACGTTGGAACATATAACCAATGCCGCGGGCAGTTAAAATGAGTTCGGGATTAGCCGGATCATTTTCTAATTTTGAGCGTAATCTACTGATATGTACATCGACCACCCGGGTATCGATTCTGTGGTCAGCAGGGTATGACCATACGTGCTGTAATATCTCATTTCTTGAAAAAGCTTGTCCCGAGTTGTTTACAAGAAGTTCTAACAAACTGAACTCCATGCCTGTCAAGCGGACTTTTTCATTTTTGCAAAACACTTGCCTTCTGCTTGTATCTATTTTGATATTACCTATGGTTATTACATTTTTGGTAACTTTACCTACGCCGACTATTTCTCTGTCGTTAGTTCTTCTCAGAACTGCGCGAACTCTTGCTTCTAATTCTTTGGGGCTGAAGGGTTTAACCACATAATCATCAGCACCTAATTCCAAACCTGTGATGCGTTCTGAAACGTCGCCCAATGCCGTTAGTATAATTATAGGAACATCGCTGTTTCTTCTTACTTCTCTTGCTACTCCGTAACCGTCTAATTTTGGCATCATAACATCCAAAATTATTAAGTCAGGGTTGTGTTTTTGGAAAGCTTCAATAGCTTCTTCTCCATCCGCAGCGGTGATAACCTCGTATCCAACCATTTTTAATCTTGTTTCCAAAATTCTTCTGATACTGGCTTCGTCATCTACAACCAATATCCGTTCTTGATCCTGAATTTCTTGGGCATCGTCTTTGTCAGTCATGCTCTGTATTCCTGTCTGTACTATTTCCTAACCATTTTTAAAATTAATAAAAGTTAATCTCAGGCACTATTCTACAATAAAAATTAAATAATGTTAAGGAAAAATAATATTTCTATGCTTAACTTTTAACGGATAAAAAATAAAAGCCAGCAATAGCAAGTTTTTTCGGGGTTGTGTATACAAAACACTTTACAAATATTTACAAAAGTTTACCTGCTGGCAATTAATCCCTATTGATTATTTTTATATAATTAGGTATTATTATTAAGCATTTTTTAAGGGAAAAATTGCTGCAAGGAGGATAAATGGTTTTACGGGGCAATGGCTTGGAATATATTGAAGGTAAAAATATTATTGAGAAAGCGGATTTAGACAGAATAGATGTGTCTTTACTGCCCAAAAAATTACCTGAATTCAGACATTCGAATATGACAAAAGATTTATTGATTTCCAAGTGGCTTGAAAAATGGATTGAAACTGATTTGAAATCGGGAATTATAAAAGAAAATCAACTCTTGCCTAAAAAAGCTGATATAGCTGCTTATTTGGGTATCAGTGTAGGCACTGTACAAAATGCAATAAGATATATAGAAGATAACGGCTATGTAGAATCCAAGCAGAGAATAGGTACTCTTGTTAAAGATGTAAAAAAAGGTATTTCTATTTTAAGAAAGCAAACCTCAAAAAGAGAACAAGCTATATTGTCTATACAAAAATTTATTATTAAAGAAGATTATAAGATTAACGATATTCTTCCTTCTTCAAGGGATTTGTCAAAACGCATAGGCAGTGCGACAAATACTACAAGGCTTGCGCTTGAGTATTTGGCTTGTACGGGTGTTATAAAATCTATGGGTAATCGCGGAAATAAAGCCAACTGGATTTTAATTTCAATACCTAAAGTAGCAAAATCCGATTTGAAGGATACGTCTATTCAAACTGTAACTTTGGTTCAACAGGTTGAAAATGATTTGAAAAACTATATAGAAAAAAATTATAGTGTCGGTAATAAACTTCCTGCTCATATGGAATTGTCGGCAGCACTGAAGGTAAGCATAAAAACAATTCATGATGCAATGAAGGAGCTTATCAGGCAAGGTATTTTGAGCGCCAAAAGAGGCCGCTACGGTACTAAAATAATTCGTATGCCTAACGAAAAAATTGTACAAAAACCTGAAAACTCTATTTTTGCATCAGCTCAGGAAGCAAGTTTTTATAATTATGAAAAAATTGAAAAACATATTAAAAATATGATAGTTTCAGAATATAAAATCGGGCAGAAACTGCCTTCTATGCACGAGCTTGCTAAAAAACTTGATGTCAGCGGCAATACTATCAGAAAAGCGCTGCAAAATTTGGCTAAAGAATGCATTGTTGAATTTTCCAGAGGCAAATACGGCGGTACATTTATTGTTAATATGCCTAAGAATGTGGAAAAACAATCTGCATTTACATGGCTATCAGTCAACCCGGAACATGCAAAGGCATATCGCGGGCAAGGTAAAGAAACTGCAGTTAAATAATTTAATATATTAAATAATATTCAATTAATGAAAGCCGGGAAGTTATTTTACCCGGCTTTCATAATTTCAGGTATAAAAAAAGGTCAATTGTATCAATTAACCCTGTAAGTAAATTATTTAGGCTGGAATATATAATTGAAACTCAAATAAGCCTATGCGCTATGCTATGAGCGCTCCCCCGTCATCAAGACGACTCTCCTCTTCCTCATCTAATATGTCTAATATTAGACAACTGCTTTTCATAATTTTTTTTACATTTTCTTTTAAATCAAATAATATTATTTTTGCATTGTTTATTATGGCTATTTTTTGAATGGTTCTTAGTACGCCAAAGCCGATGATATCCATACTTTGAACTTCTGAAAAATCTAAATATATGTTTAATATATTATTTTCGATAGCTTTTTTGATTTCATTCACAAGTTCATTTACATGCTTTCTCGAAAAAATATCCTTATGCAATTTAATTGTATGATTTTGGGATATCATTCTATTGCTTTGCTGCATCAAACCTTCCACCACAAGTACTAAACAATTTGTTGTTCAACAATTAATATAGTATCAACATTTGTTGCATTTTTCAAATATTTTTTAAAAAATATATATTTTTTGTTTTTCAAGCATACCAACGGGCATGCCAAAATATAGCAGGAGCATGCTTTTCCATGTTTTTTATAAATTGTAGAATTGTAAAGAAATACTAAGATAAATTATTTTATTTTTAAGAAAAAAGTTAAGAAATGTTAAAAAAGATTAAAGTTTTGTAAAAATATATAAACAATAATAGCGAAAATTGTAGCATTACATTAAAACATGTGCTAATATTAGAAAGTACACGTTTTTTAATATAATTATCTGGCTGGGTAAAAATTTAATGAAGAAAAGGTTAGCATTTACGCTCTCGGAAATCCTTATTTCTGTTGCTATTTTGGGCATTATTTGCCTGATTATTTTTTGGCTGCTTAACAATGAGAGAAACCAGACAGACTTGCTAAACAGCCATTATAACAAAGCTTACAATGATGTGTATTCGGCGGCGAAAGCTGTTGTAAACCTTGATAAACAAGGCGATTTAAGAGCGCTCACTACTGCAAATGTACTAAGAGACGCTTTTGAGAAAAGATTTAATATTGTAGATGATTTTGATACGAATAACCCGCCTGATTATTTAACGAATGAAGACGGTATTATAGCCGAGAAAAAATTAAACCCAAATGATTTTGCAGGATTTACATTAGAAAACGGTACAGCCATTGCTTTCTCGAGAACACCGCTTGATACTTACCCAGATTCTATAGGTGTTGCGGTAGTTGATGTAAATTCATCTAAAGGCCCCAATAAAGGGCAAAAAGACCAGTTTATCCTGCCTATTTATAAGGATGGAATCAGAGATTCAGAGATTACTGACTTAGACAGAGACGGCGCCGGAGCCGATGATGTGCTGTCGTGTGCGTTGGTTGTTCCCGGAGTGGGCGAAGCTGAATGTTCAAACGGGGCCTATCCTAATTGTGAGTGTTCTTGTTTGCCTGATTACACTAAAATAGCGAGCGGAAGATGTGTTAAGGATTGTACCAGGTTTACTGATGCTGATTTTGCTTTACCGAGAGTGTACGATGCTACCCAGCCAGAATGTTACATCTGTTCTCCGGTATTTAAAGCAGAATGTTTAAGCAACGGAGGCCGCTTCAATTCCTATGATTGTACTTGCAGCCAGTGTCCTTATCCTTGCCCTGCGGAACAAAAAGTAGCAGGATATTATGATTATACCTGCAGGTGCGGTTGTCCTCAAAATATGGTTTTAAACACAGATGGTGATTGTGAATGTCCTCAGACTTTTGAGACTGGTTGTTTGGCATCGTTTGGTGAATTTATTGAAGGAACTTGCGAATGTAATTGTGGTTATGTACGTCAGCTAAATGCTTCCAAAACCGCTTGTGAATGTCCGATAGAACCTGATTTTCCTATAACTCCAGGTAAATGGTACGATATTACACAAGAATCCTGTTTATCAGATTGTACAACGGAAATCCCTGCAGGTTTTACTTTCGAGGAAAATGAAATTTATGACATTGCAGGGATTAACTGTAAATATACATGTGAAGACATAAAAGTTGCTAATATTGATAAAACCCAGTGTGTATGCCCAACCACAAAGCCGCAAGGGATGGACTTAAGCGATACTAATAAAATTTATGACCCTTCTCAGCCAGCGTGTACAAAAGAATGTCTTACCCCGCTTGTGCCTAATAATGAGAGGAACATGTGTATATGTTCTGAAACGAAACCGGGTGGTTTTGAGCTTACCGAGTCAGAAATTTATGACAGTTCTCAACCTTTATCGGGTTGTAAGTCTGCCTGTTCTTCGCCTAAAATTCCAAATGCTGCTAAAACCGTTTGTGAATGCCCTTCAACCGGACCTAATTCAGCGACAGGCTGTGATGGTATAAATTACAACAGCAATACTTGTACCTGTACTCCTTGTTTGACGCCCAAAACTCCAAACGTAGCTAAGACCGCTTGTGAATGTCCTTCGACCGGACCTAATTCAGCTACGGGTTGTGATGGTATAAATTACACCAGTGAAACTTGTACATGTACCGCTTGTAATGCGCCAAAGGTTCCGAATGCTGCCAAGACAAATTGTGTATGTCCGGATGGAACTCCTTATTGGTCAGGCGGAAATTGTGTTGCATGCCCTACAGGAACCGGATTTGTAAATAATCACTGTTCATTATCCGAATCGGCAGGAAGCTGTGCTGCAGGTGATTTTGCTGTTTTTAATGATCACACATTAGATGATGTTCGTAATAATTTAAGCGGCAGTTATTGTATGATTAATAATATTGATTTAAGCGAGAGCGGTTTTTTTGAACCTATTGGTGCGCTTGGCAGCGCTTTTACCGGAAAATTTAACGGTAACGGCTATGCTATTAACGGTTTAAAAATTAATAAGCCTTCGACTGACAATGTGGGTTTGTTCGGATATGTTTCAGGTTCATCATCCGTAATTAAAAACGTTGCATTAATTGGTGTTAATATAACAGGTCAATCCAGTGTTGGAGCTGCTGCGGGTTCAATACGTAACGGAGCTAAAATTCAGAATGTTTATGCTACAGGTACAGTAGGCGCTTTGGATTTTGTAGGCGGCTTGGTCGGAATGGCGGTAGATAATGTAATTTTGTCATCAACTTATACTGATGTAACAGTTTCCGGAGCTACTGCAGGTGGTTTAGTCGGTTCAAACCAAAGCAATTCAATTATTCGCAACAGCTATACCGTAGGAACAGTTACAGGCTCAATCAGTGCAGGCGGTTTGATAGGTATAAACCAACTGGACTCTCAAATTCAGAACTCTTATTCCATTGCTGCGGTTAACGGTTCTGCACCGAATAAAGGCGCTATTTACGGTTGGAATACAGATAATGCCACTGTAAGTAATGTATATTGGGATAAGACAAAAGTAGCTTCAGCCGGCGTTAACGATGTTGGCGCTGCCGCTCATACTAATGTCATCGGTCTGTTGACAGGACATTTGAGTATGACTCCTACTACTAAAATTTATGCAGGTTGGCTGGAAAGCGCCTGGTGTTTTAATTGTGATTCAAGACCTGTGTTAAAAAACATGCCGAGCGGTGCGCCATCCACTGATGTTTGCGATGCATTGGATGCTTGTCCTTGTTCTACATGGGCTGATTCTGCCTGTACGAATTCTATGGGTGTGTTAGCCGGAGATTGCGCTTGTGCTTGCAGCGCACCTATGGTTTCTGTAAACAATTATACAGAATGTGCCTGTATTTCCGACGCTCAATCTGTTTGTGACTCAAGCGGCGGTATTTATATTGATGATGGTTTGTGTACCTGCTCTTGTTCAGGTTATAAAGTTTTATCCGCAGCCAAGACATCTTGTGTTTGTGATGTTAACGCGTTAAAAGCGGGCTGTAAGGCCGACGGAATGTTATATAATGAACCTTCTTGCACCTGCAGTGCGTGTCCTTCTCCTAAAGTATTGTCAGAAGACGGTTTATCCTGTCAATGTCCATCTGACAGCTGCGCAACAGACGGCAGCGAAATAACTAACACTGAAGACTGCAGCTGTTCAAGCGTTTGTCAAGTTGACGAAGCTTGGGATCCTAGTACATCTTCTTGTGTTTCTACTCCAGGCCAAGGTAGCGCAGCTACTTGTTTAGATCCTGATTCCGTAAAAATTTCCACCGTTGCCGAGCTTAACAATACAAGAAATAATTTAGCTGGTAGCTATTGCTTGGTAGCTGATATAGATTTACAAAATGCTTCTTGGGTATCACTTGGCGGTATGGATGTTGATACTATGGAAGACCTACCTTTTACAGGCAGGTTTGATGGTAATGGGCATATAATTAAAAACTTAAGTATTGCTTCTTCCGGCTATTATGCAGGTTTCTTCGGTGCTACACAAAATGCGACAATTTCGCGATTGGGGTTAGAAAATATATCATTTTCAAGTTCAGGTTATTCAACAGGAGGATTGGTAGGTAGTGCCTCTACGGGTACGTTGATTGACCAATGTTATGTGTCTTCAGGTAACATTACTTATGGAGAATCAGCCGGTGGATTGGCAGGAAGTCTTTACAATGCTACTATTCAAAATTCTTATTCTACCGTTACACTTGGAGAAGGTTGTCAGCTTGCAGGCTTGGTAGGATCTATGTCGAGCAGTTCTGTTATAAATTCTTATGCAACAGGAGCAATGTCAGGATATTCTTATTGTGACGGTTATATGGGGTTAATCGGATCCAATTATTCTGGTACTATAACAGCTTCGTATTGGGACAAAATTACTTCCGGTACTACAAGCAGTAACGGAGGTACAGGTAAAACAACTGTAGAAATGCAGGTCGCACGTACAGATTCTAATTTATACTCAACATGGGATGAAGACATTTGGTGTTTTGAAGCCGGTTCTTATCCACAGTTGAAAGCTGTAATTGGTACGAATAATATTTGTGTAAGCTGTCCGATTTCTTCTCCAGCATACCAAGATGGTAGTTGTGTAACGTGTTTAGAGAAATATGGTTCAGCGAGACCTATAAACAACAATGGCAAATGTGAAGCTTGTCCGGGTGAAACACCAAAATGGAACGGAACAGAATGCGAAGCTTGTCCTACCGGAGCAGTTTGGAATGGCAGTGCATGCGTATGTTTGGGTGGTCAAACTCTTGTTGACGGTGCTTGCGCTTGCCCCGCCGAAAAACTATTGTGGGTTTCAGGTGATAGTTCCTCTACTCTGTTATTACATTTTGACGGAGAGAATAATTCTAAAGAAATTGTTGACAGTTCTCCTAATAATTTGCCTGTTACTGTTTTGGGTGGCGCTAAGTTGTCGGCTGATAAGAGCAAATTTGGCGGCAGTTCACTTTATTTGGATGGTGTTGATTCTTACCTGCAAATAGATAGCCCAGATAAATTTGATTTTGCCGACAAGGATTTCACAGTTGATTGGTGGGAATATCGAATTGGTACCGGTACTTTTATATCAACCAGTATTAGTTCTGATTACAGCGGACTGCTATTGGGACATTCAAGTAATAAAGTTTGGATGAGTTCTCAGAGAAATAGTTGGAATATTTTAGGTGATTGGGCCTATGGCGATGACATTAAGAATGAATGGGTCCACCGAGCATTCCAGAGAAGAGGTGATACCTTAACTGCATATCAAAATGGGGTTCAAAAAGTTACAACTACTATTAACGGTACAATTATGAACGGTAACAGGTTATTAATCGGTAAGTATAAAGATGATGCGCCCGATTATTTGAAAGCTTATATTGATGAACTTCGTATAAATAAAGGTACTGCGCTATATAGTGATAATTTTGATTTATCAACGTCTGCTTATGGCGGTTATTGCACAGCAGAATGCCCTGCTTCTGCCCCTATTAGAATTGGTAATACTTGTTATAATCAACAGGATGCTAATGAAGAAGAATGCTCAGAAACACCCGATACGCCTGTTTATAAAGATGGAGAAGGTTGTGTAACCTGTTATGAATTCAACGCATTGACGCCTGTATTTGATGAAACGACAGGATTATGCACGTATTGTGCTCAAAATCAAGAATGGAGTACAGAAACTAATACGTGTGTAAATTGTCCTGCTAATAAACCTTATGCGGATCCTGTTACGCGTTTATGTTCAGAATCACCGGCAGCGAGTTGTTTGGATTCTAACGCAATTACGATATCGAATAAGACAGAGTTATTGGGAATAGTTGATGACACAACGAACTATGGAGGTTATACATCAAGATTAGCTAAGCTTAATCTCAACTATTGTTTAATCGCAAATATAGATTTAGAAAACGCCTCTTGGGCAGGCATAGGCTATATGGACTATGATACTATGGATACATATTATTATACGGGTAGGTTTGACGGAAACGGTTTTGTTATTAAAAATGTAAATATTGCAACTTCAGGTTATGAATCGGGTTTCTTTGCTGCCACTCAAAATGCGACAATTACACGCTTGGGATTAGAAAACCTATCTTTTTCAAGTTCAGGTTATTCAACAGGAGGATTGGTAGGCAGTGCATCTACGGGTACGTTGATAGATCAATGTTATGTAACAGGTTCAATTACTTATGGTGATACACAAGGAGGATTGGTAGGAACCCTTTACAATGCTACTGTTAAAAATTCTTATTCTACCGTTACACTTGGAGAAGGTTGTCAGCTTGCAGGTTTAGTAGGATATGTTGCAAGCAGTTCTGTTATAAATTCTTATGCAACAGGAGCAATGTCAGGATATTCTTATTGTGACGGTTATATGGGGTTAATCGGATCCAATTATTCTGGTACTATAACAGCTTCGTATTGGGACAAAATTACTTCCGCTACTACAAGCAGTAACGGAGGTACAGGCAAAACAACTATAGAAATGAAGGTTGCACGTACAGATTCTAATTTATACTCAACATGGGATGAAGACATTTGGTGTTTTGAAGATGGTTCTTATCCTAAGTTAAAAGCCGTAATCGGCACGGATAATCTTTGTGTATCTTGCCCTCTTGATAAGCCTGCGTACGTACCGCCTAATTGTGTGACCTGCTTTGAAGCACACGGCAATGCTAAACCTATTAACAACAACGGAAAATGTGAAGCTTGTCCTTCTGATATACCGAAATGGAACGGCACAGATTGCGAAGCTTGTCCGACAGGCAGCGCCTGGAATGGGGCAGAGTGTGTATGTGCAGGCGGTTCCGAGTTGATTGACGGGGTTTGTACTTGTCCTGCGGATAAACCTTATTGGGTGCCTGGTGATAATTCAATGACGTTATTAATGCATTTTGACGGTCCAAATAATTCACAAGTGTTTATTGAAAGTTCGCAAAATGCGTTTACTTCGTCTGTGTACGGCAATGTTAAAATATCCACCGATCATAGTGTCTTTGGCGGTTCAAGCGCCTACTTTGACGGTGATGGCGATTATCTTCAAATTGATAGTACTACGGCATTTGATTTTGCTAATAAAGACTTTACCGTTGATTGGTGGGAATATAGGATAAATGGAGGAACCATAGTTTCTACAAGTCCTACCAATAATGGTTATAGCGGATTATTATTGCCTTATAGCGCTAATAGAGTTTATATGGGCTCTTCTATTAATAGTTGGAACATTATGAGCGATTGGACGTATGGTTCTGATATAAGGAATCAATGGGTTCATAGAGCACTTGTCAGAAAAGATAACCTTATTATTGCATATACTAATGGTACGCAATCAGGCACACAAACTATTAGCGGTTCTTTATACAATGGTAACAGGCTTCTTATCGGTATGTATAGAGAAGGTGATAGAAGTTATTTCCAAGGTTATATTGATGAATTAAGAGTGAATGTAGGTAAAGCTAAATATTCTAAAGATTTTGATTTAATGAGTATTCCCTATGGCGGGGTTTGTGTGGCGGAATGTCCTCCCGAAAAACCTATAGCATTGAATGGTAACTGTTATGATATATATGAGCTTTGTAAAGATTATGCACCTGATAATCCTGTTTATAAAGACGGCGAATGTACGACTTGTGCGGAAGGAACTTCAATCTATACTCCGTTTTGGAATGATGAAAAGAAAAACTGTCAACCTTGTCAGGGCGGTTCTGCCTGGGATGGTACAGGATGTTCTTGCCCAGAGGGAACTTCTTATAACGGCACATATTGTGTGGTTAACGGTACGGGTGAGTTCTGTGGTGCCGGCGATGTAGTTATTTCCAGTGCGGCTGATTTGGCTAAAATAGGATTGGATTCGGATTATCCCTTGAATGGAGCTTATTGTTTAATTACAGATATAGATTTGGCATCAGATACTACCCTGCCTGAGACACACACTTCTTCTGAGGGTTGGCGCCCTATAGGTGATTATGGACGTAATAGCAGTCAATTTACAGGTAGATTTGATGGTAATGGGCATATTATTCGTAATTTGACAATCAATCGTTCGGGACATAACTATCAAGGTTTATTTGGCTGGCTTTCGGGTAACGCTGTTGTTACCAAGTTGGCTTTAGAGAATGTAAATATTAAGGCTTCAGGTAGAGAGCATGTCGGTGGTATTACGGGAAGAATGAACAGCAGCGCTAATATTAACCAGAGTTATGTTACAGGCAGTATTAGCGCCAGACACTATGTTGGAGGTATAGTGGGTTATCAGGATGACAGCTCATCTGTTTATAATTCATATACTAACGTAAGTCTTTCCAACACAGGCAGCCATGTCGGCGGTATTGCCGGTTGTTACCCGAGGAATATTGTCAATTGTTATGCCCTTGGCAGGATAATAGGTAATGATACCTACATGGGCGGTATCGGCGGATATAGCGCTACCAATGTCAGTGATACTTATTGGGATATCTTAACTACGGGCGTTACCACCAGTTATGGCGGTACAGGTAAAACTACTTCCGAAATGCAGGTATTAAGAACACTTGCCGGTTTATATAAAAATTGGTCCGGTGATACCTGGTGTTTCTCTAAAAATGATTATCCCCGTTTAAAAGCTTTCAGCAATTCAACTAACTATTGCAACTCTTGCTCTGCCGAAGAGCCTGCTTATGACGGCGAAACCTGTTCTGCCTGCGCTGTATTGTACGGCGATGATAAACCTTATAATAATAACGGAAAATGTGAAGCTTGTCCTGATTATATGCCTTTGTGGAACGGTACAAGGTGTACTGTTTGTCCCGAATATTCTTCCTGGAACGGCAGCGAATGTGTTTGCGGCAGTGATACAGTGATGCTTGGCGATAATACCTGCGGATGTCCTGCTGAAAAACCGCTCTGGTATAACGGAGATACTTCTGCGACCATGTTATTAACCTTTGACGGTGAAAATAATTCCAAAAACTTTACAGGATATTCTACATCCGACATTACTGTTACGCCGTACGGTGATGCTAAAATGTCTTCCGCTCAAAGTAAATTCGGCGGCACCAGCTTGTATTTGGATGGAAGCGGTGATTATTTGAAAGTTTCCGTGCCTGCTGCTTTGAAGTTCGGGTCAGGTAATTTTACGTTTGATTGGTGGGAGTACAGAACAGGCTCGGGTACAGTATTTTCTACTTCACTATATAATACCGGTGATGGCAGCGGAATTATGTCCGGTTACGCCTCGGCTATTAAACTGTATATGGGTAATGTCGGGAATAGTTCCTGGAATTTACTAAGCGATTTTACTGCAGGAACATATACGACAGGCACGTGGGTTCACCGTGCTATTGTTAAAGACGGTACTCAGGTTCGTACTTATCAAGACGGCGTATTGTATGCAACAGTTTCCGACAAAACAGGTGAAGTTTACAACCAATATAATATTAATGATTTATCAATAGGTATGCACAGGTATGGTGATACAAATTACTTTAACGGTTATATTGATGAGTTCAGGTTAACTAAGAATAAAGCTCTTTATTCAGGAAACTTTACACCTGCAGATTATTCTTATAAGCCCGGTTGTGTGGCAACTTGTCCCGTATTTGCGCCTGCCCTTATAGGTAAGGTTTGCTATCCTCAAGATGAGGCTAATGATATTATGTGTTCTACAACGCCTGCTAACCCTATTTATTATAATGAAAGTTGTACTACTTGTGCAGCGGCTACAAGCGGAGCTAAGCCTATTTGGAATGCTAATGATAAAACATGTATAGCTTGTCCCGACTACACTCCTCTTTGGGATGGTACGCAGTGTGTGGCTTGTCCTGCAGGTACATTCTGGAATGGCAGCAGCTGCAAGTGTCCCGGTACTACAGAGTTTATAGACGGCGTTTGTAAATGTCCCGCTGACAAACCTTTGCAAGCGGATTACGATACTCAGGTAGTTTTATTATTGCATTTTGATGGTGAGGACGGTACTACAGCATTTACGGATAGTTCTATTAATAACTCTACGGTTGTTAATAGCGGTGATGTCAAACTTTCAAAAACTCAGTCGAAATTTGGCGGTACAAGCGCCTACTTTGACGGAAATGGCGATTATTTAACTATTACTGATTCTGATAAGTTTAACTTTAGCAATAAAGACTTCACGGTTGACTGGTGGGAATACAGAATGAACACAGGCGCAAGCTTCACTACTCAAAAAAATAACGGGGTTGCCGCCCTGCTTGCGGGTTATGATTCTGTTTACTTATATATGTCAGGTAATACAAGCTACTGGAATTTGCTTGATCGTTGGACTTTTGCTAATGATCTTAGAAATACATGGGTGCATCGTGCAATTGTCAGAGATGGCAGTACAATAAGAACTTATGAAAACGGCGTAAATTCCTGGTCTGCCAATATAGGAACCGGCAGTTTATATAACGACGGTAATATTAAAATCGGTATGTGGCACCCCAGTGATACCAAATACTTCCAGGGTTATATTGATGAGTTCAGAGTTACTATAGGTAAAAAGCAATATTCTTCTAACTTTACACTTGCTACGAATACTTACGGCGCTACTTGCAATACAACTTGTCCTTCGGATTTGCCTGTACTTATAGATGGCAAATGCTACACTCAAAAGCAAGCTAATGAGTTTTGTGAAGACCCCGCCGCCCCTGCTTATAAAAGCGGAGAAGGCTGTGTTGCTTGTCATCAGTTTAATGCTCTGACACCTGTATTTGATGAAAATACAGGATTGTGTACATATTGTCCAAAGAATCAGGAATGGAATTCAGATGAAATGAGCTGTGTTGACTGCCCTGCCGATAATCCGTTTACTGACCCTGTTACTCACTTGTGTTCAAATTCGCCCGCGGGAACTTGTTTGGATTCTGATGCTATTACAATATCCACAAAAGCACAGTTGTTGGCGATACTTGATAATACTACAAATTACGGCGGCTATACTTCCAAGAATGATAAGCTTAAGCTTAATTATTGCTTAATTGCCGATATTGATTTGCAAAATGCCGGCTGGAGCGGTCTTGGCGGGATGGATTATGATATCGGGGATTACATATATTATACAGGAAGATTTGATGGTAATGGTTTTGTAATTAAAAATGTTAACCTTAACGGTTCGGAATATTTAGGTTTCTTTGGCGCTACTCAAAATGCCACAATTACACGTTTAGGTTTGGAAAATATTTCTGTTTCAGGATGGGGTATGCTCACAGGGGCTCTGGTTGGTTATGCCGTAAGTACAACTATCGACCAATGCTATGTTTCAGGCGGAAGTATTCCTTCTGGAGAAACAGCAGGCGGGCTTGTAGGGCAGACTAATAATTCTACCGTAAAAAATTCTTATTCTACGATTGCAGTTGGCGAAGGCTGTCAGATTGCGGGCCTTGTAGGATATATGTACAACAATTCTAAAACAATAAATTCTTATTCAACCGGAGCTGTAGGCTATAGTTGGTGTTATGATAATTATTTTGGTTTGATTGGTTATAACAGCGGTTCTTCAATTACAAATTCTTACTGGGATACTGAAACATCAGGCGCTGCAAGCAGTAATGGCGGTACAGGAAAAACTACCGTTGAAATGAAGAATGTGCCTGACAGCTCGATATACGTAGGTTGGGATGAGGGTATATGGTGTTTCTCTAATTCCGCATATCCTAAATTAAAAACTATTAGGAACAGCAGCGATCATACTTGTCCTACCTGTCCTGCGGAGACTCCTGTTTACAGCGGCGGTAGTTGTACGACCTGCGAAGCAGCATACGGCACTGCTAAACCTGTTTATAAAAACGGTACATGTCAGGCGTGTCCTTCCTCTACTCCTGCCTGGAACGGTACTTATTGTGAGTCCTGTCCGATGGGCGCAACCTGGAACGGTGCGGAATGCGCTTGTGCCGGCGGAGCTGTATTGCAGGATGATGTATGTGTATGTCCTGTGGAAAGTCCGCTGTGGGCAAACAGTATCCCTTGGACTCAGCCGATTTTTACGAGCAATACTAACGGTTCATACACAATTACAACAAGTCACGAAACACAGCCGGCATGGTGGGCTTTTGATGGCGATAAAACAACAAACGACAGATGTTGGTGGACGAATAATATTGGTATTAGTACTTCTAATCCTGCTTGGATTACTTTCTATAGTCCTAAAAAGTTATACTTGAAGTCTTACTATATAAGAAATGAACACACTAGCCCTGAAAACCTTAAAAATGCTATTATACAGGGTTCTAATGATAATACAGCTTGGACTGATTTATATACAATCAGCGATAGACCAAATACCGGTACGTATGAAGAATCTTATAAAGTTAACGCAACCACAGCGTATAATTATTTTAGGTTATATGTAATAGGCGTTTATAATTCAGGGGTTTCTATTCAGGAAATTTCTATCGATGCAGAAGAGTTTTTAGGCTGCGTAGCAGAATGTCCTGCTGATAAACCTATAGTTATCGATAATATATGTTATTCTCAAGAAGAAGCTAACGAAGTACAGTGCGGCGGTTATCCCGATACGCCATACTGGAATGGTACTGATTGTGAAGCTTGTCCTACAGGGGCTGATTGGGATGGTATACACTGTGAATGTCCTAAAACAATGGTGGCAATAGACGGCGCGTGTGTTTGTCCTGAATCTAAGCCTTTGTGGGTTAACGGCGGTGATAATAATACAGTTCTTTTCTTTGACGGAGAAAGTAATCTTGATAATCAAGGTCAGGCTGATGTTACTGTTACACCTACAAATATAACGTATTCTGATTCGGGATATATTGGTAAGGCATTTAGCTTTAACGGGTCAAGTAGTTATATTACTATTAATAACCCATCCGGTTGGTTTGATATCAATAAGGATTATACGGTTGATTTTTGGGTTAAGTTTAATACAACATCTGTTCAAGCATTGTTTGGCAGTTCAGCCGATTGGAGCGGAGTTGGGGCTATTGCTTTCCATAACGGAAGCCGTATAAGTTATTTTGCTTCCAATACAGGCAATAGTTGGAATATTATGAATGAAAAATACGGCTCTATTCCTATTACTGCGGGCAAATGGTACCACGTTGCTTATGTGCGCAGCGGTAGTACTTTATACAGTTTTATTGACGGCAATTTAGATTGGAGCCAAACAATATCAACAGAACCTTCCTTCGGTGCTAATACATTTAGAATAGGTATTTGGGGAAATAACGGTTATTATCTCAACGGTTTAATCGATGAGTTTAGAATATCAGATGTTGCAAGACATACAACCAGCTTTACTCCTCCTGCGCATTCATTAAGCGGCGGATATTGTATTGTAGAATGTCCTGATACAGCGCCTATTCAGATTGGTAATATTTGTTATAATCAACCAGATGCCAATGTTGCAGAATGTTCGGACACGCCTGATACACCTGTTTATAAGAATGGAGAGTGTATATCTTGTCCTGAGTATTCATCTTTAACACCGCTGTTAAATACTTCTACGGGTTTGTGTACAAAGTGTCCTGATAATCAGGAATTTAATCCTGCTTGGGAAAGCGATGGTAATGTTTGCGTTCCTTGTCCTGCCGATAAACCTATAACAGACGCTAACGGTATTTGTACCAACAGTACTTGTGAAGATATCAAAAATCCTAACTTGGTAATGATATCTACTAAAGCTGAATTGCTTGGTATTATTAATGATTCTACTACTTTAGGCGGTGTAACTTCTAAAGCTGCTAAAGCTCAATTAAGTTATTGTTTAGCAAATAATATTGATCTTGAAGGCGCCACTTGGACAGGTGTTGGCGGTATGAACTATGATACATATGAAGAAATTCCTTTCACCGGTAAATTTGACGGAAACGGACATATTATAAAGAATATGACTATCCAAGGCGAATATATGACTTCGGCATTTTTCCCTTCTGCCGTAGGTGCAAAAATCAGCCGTTTAGGTATTGAAAATGCAACCGCAAGATATGGTACGTATAACGCTATATTGGTTGGTTCTGCAACAGCCGGTACCGTGATTGACAGCTGCTATGTATCGGGTTCTTCTCAGGATGGTGATACTATGGCAGGACTTGTCGGCTTTCTTTATAATTCAACCGTTAAAAATTCATATTCTATGGCTAATGTCAGCAGCGGATGCCAGCTTGGCGGTTTAATAGGTTATGCATATTCCGGCAGTGTAATTCAAAATTCTTATTCGACAGGTAATATATCCAACTCCTGGTGTGATGACCCAAGAGGCTTCATCGGATATTGTTATGATTGCAGCGTGACCAATTCCTACTGGGATACTGTTTCTTCCGGAACCGCAAGTAGTAGTGGCGGAACAGGTAAAACTACCGCACAAATGAAAACTTTCCCGAGTGATTCTGTTTATACAAACTGGAGCGAAGATATATGGTGTTTCTCTGCCGCCGATTATCCCAGATTGAAAGTTCTAAACGGCAGTAGCAGCGATTTTAATATTTGTAATGATTGTCCTTTAGCAACACCTGTGAAGAAAGATGGTGTTTGTGTAACTTGTTTGGAAAATTATGGGTCTGCGAAACCTATAACTAATAACGGTAAATGCGAACCTTGTCCTTCTGATGCACCGAAATGGAACGGCACATCTTGCGAATCTTGTCAATCAGGAAGTGTTTGGACCGGCTCGGAATGCGCTTGTTCCGGCGGAGCTGTACTGCAGGATGATGCTTGTGTATGTCCGGCTGAAAAGCCTTTGTGGACAACGGCTCCTGATTCTAATACGTTGTTATTATTGCATTTTGATGGAAATATAAATGATGCTGCCAATAACTTTACGCTTACAAATACCGGTTCAACTTTTGTTGATGATGCTAAAATTGGAAATCAGGCAATTAATATATCAGGAGGAAAGTATCTTAATTTCCTTGATAGTACAGGATTACTGGATTTTGGAACGGATAAAGACTTTACTGTTGAATTTTATGTAAAAACCCCTTCTCATACAACTTCCTACCCTCACTTGATTGCAGGTCATTCGTGGTCTGATACTTGCGCTAAAGTACAAATCCATCATTCTTCCAGATCAGGTGTGGTGTCATTAGAGAATTATAATAACAGCTTTATTATAAACGGTAATACCCCTACTGCCCAAGATAAATGGATTCATATTGCCGTTGTTAGAAAAGGCAGTACATTTATGATTTTTGAAGATGGTGTTCTGGCTAACACTGTTAATTCGGGTGCAGGTATTAATTTCTCATATGGCGGACAAACTGACATGGGCTATACTACGTGGGATGGTGGCAGTGGATATTTTAACGGTTTGGTTGACGAGTTTAGAGTTTCTAAAGTAGCCAGATATGAATCAAACTTTACCCCTCCGATTGCGCAGTTTGGTGGTGAATGTGTTGCTGAATGCCCTCCAAGTGCGCCTATTCTAATAGAAAGCAGATGTTATTCTCAGGAAGAAGCTAACAAACGTTGTGTCCAAATTGATGTTAATAAGCCTTTCTATGATACGGTTTCGGGAACTTGTAAGTCTTGTATAGATGCTACAGGCGGCGATAAACCTATTTGGAATGCAACAAAAGGTCAATGTGAAGAATGTTCAAACGGTAAAGTTTGGAGCGGCATGGCTTGTGCTTGTCCTGACGGTACATCTTATAATGGAGCAAACTGCACAGTTAACGGTACAGACGGTTTCTGTGAGGCCGGCGCTGTAGTTATATCCTCAATAAATGACTTAAACAATATAAGAAACGGCTTGGCAGGCAGTTACTGTTTGATGAGGGATTTGGATATGGCAGGCGTTGCCTGGGTGCCTATTGCAGAAGCTCAAGCTTATAACCAAAATCCTTTCACAGGCAGATTTGACGGTAACGGTCATATTATTAAAAACCTCACTATAAACAGAACGTCCAGCGGCGGAGCAGCTTTATTCGGAGGTATTAACAGCAGTAATTGTTACATTAAAAACTTAGGGTTAGAAAATGTTGATGTAACCTCCAGCGGACATACTGTGGGCGCTCTTGTAGGTACATGTAACTTTGAAGCTGTGGTTGAAAATGTTTACGTTACCGGTAGTGTTTCAGGTTCTACCACGGTAGGTTGTATTATGGGTTATAACGACAGATGTAAGATAAAAAACTCTTATGCTGATTGTACTGTTAACGCTACAGCCGGAGATGCTGCAGGTATAGGTATAGCAGGCGGCGGATGCTGCGGAGCTGAAGTTTATAACAGTTATTCACTATCCAGGGTCACGGCTACAAGTTCTCGCGGGCCTGTCAATATTCAGGGTTCTGCCAACTATAGCTA
This sequence comes from Eubacteriales bacterium, assembly GCA_028697835.1. Taxonomy (GTDB): domain Bacteria; phylum Bacillota; class Clostridia; order Monoglobales; family Firm-18; genus STE-11. The sequence continues at coordinate 34,333 of JAQVDK010000010.1, forward strand.
TTGGGATAGTGTTGTGAGCGGTATTACTTCCGGTGCAGGCGGCGGTACTGCCAAGACTACAGAGGAGTTGCAGGTAGTAAGAACAATTGGTAATTTATATAGTAATTGGTCTGAAACTTATTGGTGCTTTAATCAAGGCGAGTACCCAAAATTAAGGCAGATGTATTCTTCTTATAATAGATGTGTATCTTGTCCCGTTGAAAAACCCGAATGGAGCGGGCTTGATTGTATCACTTGTGCGCAAAAAGACCCTGTCAAACCTTATAACAATAACGGTGTATGTTCCCGTTGTCCCGAAGAAACTCCAAGATGGGATGGAACCGCTTGTGTAGCTTGTCCTGCAAATACTACATTATCTAACGGACAATGTGTTTTAACCGGCACTATAGGTACTTGTAGTGAAGGTATGATTGCTATTACCAATCCTTATGATTTGGATGACATAAGAGATAACCTCGATGGCGAATATTGTATGCTTAATTCTATTGATATGTCGGTTTATGACTACTTTACTCCTATAGGGTCTGCGGCAACTCCGTTTACAGGTGTATTTAACGGCAATGGAAACGTTATTAATAATTTGAATATAGTTGAGACACGAGAACCTAACGTGGGATTTTTCGGTTATTTATCAGGAGTTGATACTATAGTTGAGCATGTTGGTTTCTCTAATGTATCTGTTATCGGTAAGAGCCGAATAGGTGTTGTTGCCGGCACTAACTCAGGCGCTCTTATACAATATGTTTACGTTGACGGTGTTGTTGAAAATGATGCTATGGCTACAGACGGTTATGGCGGTGCTATTGTTGGTATGGCAATTAACGGTGCAAGATTATATTTCGCTGCTGCTAATATTTCATCAAGAGGCTTAAATATTGGCGGTCTTGTCGGTTTAAATCAATTTGGTTCTATTATTAAAGATTGTTATGTCAAAGGCAATATTTATGCCAGAGGGTTATATGCCGGAGGTATTGCAGGGTTGAATGATAATAATTCTCAAATAATGAATTGTTATTCTTCTATTGATATACAAGGAGTTGCTTCTTATAAGGGAGGATTATTTGGCAGAAATAACGCGGATTCCAAGGTTGCTGCCTCACATTGGAACATTGATAAAATTACTGATGCCGGAGATAATTTAGCAACAGGTGAAAACTACTATAAAAATGAAGGTTTAGCATTTGTTCAATTCCAAACTACACCGACGGCATTGGTTTACCCGGGATGGAAGTTTGCGACGCCGCAAGATGAATGGTGCTTCCATTGCGGCGGTTATCCTGTACTTAAAAATATGCCGGCAAACGCTCCTGATTGGAATGATTGTGATGTGTCTTGTGAAGAATGTCCTCCTGATGCCTGCTTGACTGACGGTAGTGAAGTCGTATTAGGCGATTGTTCATGTATGTTGGTTTGTGATCCGCCGGGAATTTGGAATATTGAACAAAATGGATGTTCAACTTGTGTAATCAAAGACTATACAAAACCTTACTATAATTATGAAGTTGCAGATTGCACAAAATGCCCTGATGAAACACCTTATTGGACAGTTAACGGCTGTAAAGAATGTCCTGTTGGCGCAGTTAAACAAGACGGTATTTGCGTAATGGCATCTGATACAGAATATTGTGAATCAGGTATGATAGCTGTTTCAAACTTTAGTGATTTGGCAAGAATAGGGGTTGATTTGCCGCTCAACGGTCATTATTGTTTATTAAATGATATTGATTATGCCACAGATTACACCACTCCTGAAACACATTCTACCTCCTGGATTCCTATAGGCAATGTTGTAAGTCCGTTTACAGGTGTTTTTGAAGGAAACGGTAAAGTTATTGGAAATTTAGAAATTAATAACTCTGACGCAGCTAAACCACAACAAGGGTTATTCGGTTATGTCAGCGGCACTAATACCAAAATACGTAATTTAAAAATGACAGGTGTGGATATTAAGAATAATTTATCTGTAAGTAATGCTTATACCGGTGCTATTGCGGGTGTTATAGAAAACAGCATAATTGTAAATTGTAAAATAACAGGCTCTATTTCAGGCGGCAGCTCAGGTGCAGGTGCTATTGCAGGATTTAGCAGCGGCAGTTTGAGCAACAGTTATTCAGAAGCAAATGTTACGAATGTTATTGCAGGCGGCTTGGTTGGTTATTCAACCGGTACAATTTCCAACTGCCGTGTTACATCAAATGTTATCTCAGAAGCCGGTCCGACTTCTGCTGCAGGCGGTTTAGTAGGTATTCAACAAGGCGGCTTGATTGTAAACAGTTATGTCAGCGGTACTGTTGAAGGTACTAATGTCGGCGGCGCTATAGGTATACAACAAGAAGGTAATATTAACAGTACTTATGCAAAAAATGATATAACAGCTGTTGGTACATCTCCTTGTGCAGGCGGATTTGTAGGACGTAAGGAAAATGGAGCAATAACGAATACTTATGCACTGGGTGATGTCTACGGTGCGGGTAGTTTGGGAGGTTTTGCAGGCTGCGTAACCAGTTTGGGTACAATTGTAAATTCATATTGTATAGGCGAACTTACAAAAACTTCAGATGAAGATGTTGTCGGCGGCTTTGTTGCTTACCTTGAAGAAGGTAACGAAAATTCCGTTCTTAACTCCTATTGGGATACGCAAACTTCGGGTGTTGATATAAGTGCAGGCGGGCTTGGCAAGTTAACTGCAGAAATGAAAGTGTTAAGAACTACAGCTAATCTGTATAAGAATTGGGATGACACGGTTTGGACGTTCTCTACTACTAATTACCCGAGATTAAGAGAAGTTGCGGGACAGGGAGAAAGTGAAGGTGTGCATTGTCCTTCTGATTCTACAGGTGAATATCCTTCTTGTGATTGTAATTCTTTAGAAAAACAATACAATAGATTTGATAATGTTTGTGAATGTCCGAGTGCTTGTGCAGAGCCAAGAACAAAACAAGATTCACTTACCTGTGCTTGCTCTTGTCCTACGGGCTGCCCATTTACAAAAATTCAAGACCCTGTTACTTGTTCTTGTACTTGTCCTGCCGATAGTTGTGCAACTGACGGTTCTCAAACTATGAGTACGTATGATTGCAGTTGTACCGATGTTTGTAGTGCTCCTCAAATATGGGATGTAGCTACCAGTACTTGCAAATTATGTTACGAAGTGAATGTTCAAAAACCATACTATAACCCCGATGTTAAGAACCCTAATAATAATGAAGGTACTTGTCAAATTTGTCCCGAAACCCAGCCTTATTGGATTGATGCTACTAAGGAATGCGCAGAATGCCCTGACGGTTCTGCTAAAAAAGAAGGCGAAACTACTTGTAAGATAAATTCATCTGTATTTAAGTGTACTACAGGCATGATTCCACTTGTGAATGCTGCTGATATCGCCAAAATAGGCAGAGCTGATACTCATCCTGCCAACGGTTCTTACTGTTTAATGAATGATATAGATTTAGCAGATCCTACCATACCGTCCTCTCATTCAGGCGAAGACGGATGGGATCCTGTAAGTTTTTCAGGAACGTTTGAAGGTAACGGCAGAATTATTTCCGGCTTGAAATCCAGAAGATTATACCGTGATAATTTGGGATTATTTAGTGTATTAACGGGTCAAGTTAGAAATCTTGGGCTTGAAAATGTTGATATTAATGGTCAAAGCAGGGTAGGTGCAATTGCAGGAACTCAAAGTTCAGGCACTATCTCTGATTGTTATGTTACCGGTGTTAAGGTTGCGGGGACATCTTACATTGGAGGTGTTTTAGGCTACAAAGAAGGCGGTAGTATGTATAGAGCTTATTCTGCTATACCTATTGTTACTTCCAGTACAGCAACAAAAGGAGGGTTAACGGGAAATAATGCAGGCGGTGTTAGTGACGCCTATTGGGATAAGCAAGTTACCGGTGTTTTGGTGGGAGATTCAGCTCAGGCTAAAATGACTGAAGAGATGCAAATCCTAAAAACAGCATATAACCTGTACAAAAACTTCCCTGAGGATATTTGGACGTTCTCTACAGAGGATTATCCCAGATTTTACGGCGCAAGAGTAGAAAATGGAATTCAACAATGTATTAGTGCAACTTGTTTGTCTGATGGTTCTCAGGTTATTGACTACTCTGATTGCAGTTGCGGCAATATTTGTATATTCCCGCAAATTTGGAATCCTACTTTAAAAGAATGTGTTAATACATGCCCTGAAGGCGCTGAATATAGAGAAGGATACGGTACTTGTCGTTATACAGAACGAACAGGAGATTGTGAAGTTAATACAATTGCCATCCAAAATGCTTTTGAATTGGCGCAAATTGGTATTAACCCTAATTATCCGCTTAGTGCAAATTATTGTTTGTCAAATGATATAGATTTGAAAAATGACGGCTCTATTCCTGATACGCACTCTACAGATGAAGGTTGGATTCCTATAGGTTCATTTAGCGGTAATTTCTACGGCAACAGCCACGTTATTAAAAATCTGTATATAAGAAGACTATTTAGTGACAACCAGGCTCTGTTCGGTTATTTGAACGGCGGTACAATACAAAAGCTTGGCATTGAAAATGCTGATGTAAGAGGATATAGTAATGTCGGCGTTTTAGTCGGTCGTATTCAATCAGGTACCGTTTCAAATACTTATGCGCTTGGTAAAACAGAAGGTGCTTCTAATATTGGCGGCTTGGTGGGCTACCATAGAGGCAATATAAATAATTCTTATGCGGCTGTACAAATTATAACTTCAAGTATTAATAAAGGCGGTTTGATAGGCTATCACGAAACAGGCGGCTATTCAAACAGCTACTACGATAAAGAGATGGCAGGAGTGGATTCCGGCAATCCCGATGTGGCTAAAACTACAGCTGAAATGAAGGTTGTTAAGAATGCATATAATTTGTACAAAGATTACAGTGAAGATATATGGACGTTCTCTTCCTCAGATTATCCTAAATTTATAGGCAGCAGAAAATCAGGTGAAACAACTTTATGCCCAAGCACTTCTTGTGCAACGGACGGCTCTCAAGTGATTGATTATTCCAATTGTACTTGTGCGGATATGTGTTTAGAACCGCAAGTTTGGGAAAAAGATACAAAAACTTGCGTAGACTCTTGTCCTGATGGTGCGGATTTGGTGTATGGCGTATGTAAGTTTGCGATGGATATGGGGCGCTGCCTGACAGGCATGATTCCGATCCAAAAAGCTTCAGAATTAGCCAAGATAGGACGTACAGAGCTTTACCCTCTCAACGGCAGCTATTGCTTAATGAACGATATAGATTTGGCGGAAGATGCAACTTTGCCATACACGCACGCAACAAGCGAAGGCTGGATCCCGATCGGCACGTTCAGCGGAACGTTTGAAGGCAACGGCAAAGTCGTAAGCAACCTGAAGATAAGAAGAATCCACAGCAATAACCAAGGCTTGTTCGGCAGATTGGAAGGCGGAACAATCAGAAACCTTGGGGTAGAAAAAGCCGATGTAAACGGATATAGCTATGTTGGTGCACTGGTGGGATATCAATATTCGGGAGCAGTGCTCAATACGTACGCAATGGGTAAAACAGAAGGCTCATCAGATGTATCGGGATTGG
>JAQVDK010000068.1:0-4094 GCA_028697835.1 Eubacteriales bacterium
TTTCGGTATAATTTATGTAGCGCATAATGAGCAAAATCCTTTCATGGTTTATAGAGCAATTCCATTATACAGGATTTTTGCAAATTATGCGCCTTTTATTTTACACCCCAACATTTATTATAGAGCCTATAAAGTTAAAAGCAAATTAAGTCAATAAATAAAAAAGTTTCCTTTGGCACAAATGCTTGATTTGCTTGCTTTTTTAAGGTGAACTTTTTTTGATTTTTCGTTATTGTGCTACGCAAATTTCCTGGAAATTAAAAATAAATTTCAAAAGGCATTGAAAATAAATTTTAAATATGTCAAAATAAACATGAAAATAAATTTTACATCGGGATGCTTAGATGATGCTGGATTATAAAGTGAACATTGGCCTGGTTCCCGAAAGAAGATACTTGCCCGGGCCAAAAAGAACGGGAATATTCAATCCCGATTATGCAGTTGCAAATAAAAACAAAGCAATAGAATACATAAAATTAAATTTTTCCGACGAAAACACCGAATTTGTTGACATAGAATTTTTAAATGAAGAAGGGCTGTTATGTTTAGTCGATGATTGTGAAAAAGTAGCGGATTATTTTAAACAGCAAAAGGTTGACGCAATATTTATTATAAACTGCAATTTCGGAAATGAAGAAGTTGTAGGGGAAATTGCAAGGCTGATGAATGTGCCTGTGCTTTTATGGTGGCCTCGCGACACGATTTTTGAAGGGGACGGAACAAGATACACCGACACACAATGCGGTCTGTTTGCAGCCGGCAAACAGCTCAAGCGCTATGGAACTGCGTTTACATGCATAGAAAACTGTCATGTTGAAGATAAAGCTTTCACTCAGGGGCTTGAAAAGTTTTTATCGGTAGTATGCATGTATAAAAACTTCAAGAAATTAGATGTTGTGCAAGTAGGCGCAAGGGTAAAGCCGTTTAAATCCATAATGTACAACGAAATGGAGTTAACCGAAAAATTTGGAATTATGGTTACGCCGATTAATATGGCTGAAGCTTCTGAAAAACTAAACCGGATTTACAGTGAAAAATTCAAACAATTAAAAACTGAAGCCGAGGATTTTAAAAAGAAATTTGACACAAGCTCCGTATCAGATGATACTTTGGTAAAAAATGATGGCTTTTGTCCACTTTTATAAAGAAATCTACGAGGAAAACAACGCAAGCATAATTTCAACAGAATGCTGGACATCAATGCAGCTTGCCTTTGGAGCAATGCCCTGTGCCGCTATGAGCCTGCTTGCAGATATGGGATACCATGTGATATGCGAATCGGATGTTCACGGTGCAATAACCGCGGCGCTTTTGTCCTGCGCTGTCAGAGGAAAAACACCGCCGCTTTTTGGCGAGTTTACATGCAGCCACCCTCAAAACGACAATGCGGAACTTCTATGGCACTGCGGACCGTTTGGGTACTCGCTAAAAAAAGAAGACTCTAAGGCATATTTGTATAATGCCAGACCGAGCTTTCAAATTAAAGACGGCGACTACACAATAGCACGGTTTCAGGGAGAGAGAGGAAAATATTATTTGTTAGGCGGAAATATTCGAACAACACAAGGCCCTCATACCTTTGGAACATACCTTTGGGTAGAGTTTGACAACCTTGCAAAAGTTGAAAGAAAATTGATAGAGGGTCCATATATTCACCATATGAGTGAAATCAGCGGACACCATGCGGATATTTTAAAAGAATTTTGCAAGTTCATACCTGAACTGATTTATGATGATATAAACGAATATGAGGATAACGGCTATATTATGTATATAGACCAAGGCACAGGTAATGAGAGTGGGGAATGTCTATATAAGTTCAGAATACCAAACTATTTAAGTGATGGAGCATATGTCATGAAAGTAGGCGGAGAGGATATTCAGCTTTGCATTTACACCTTGCAGTAGGCCAACGCCTGCTGCAAGCTTGCCATTAGTCGTCAAAATCGGTGTTATTAGGTACATCATAAAACTGATTATTAAATTACGCCGTTGGCGGAATGTTATTTATGATGAAATTTGCTTGCGCCCATTATATTATAACATATTGCAAATTATACATTATAATGGTAAAATAGTAAAAGATAAAATGGTGTCGAAAAATATAATGCTGAAAAACAAAGGAGGCATTATTATGCCGAAAGATGCTGCATCCAAAATGATTCAAGAGCTTGCCATGATAGCTCATGAACTTCGCCGGCCCATAGAAACCATTGCCAAAAGTGCCGAGCTTGTAAACCGTGCGCAGGCCATGTCGGCTCTTAAGGAAGAAAAACTGCATGAGATTATGGACGGAATAATAACCAATTGCCACAGGCTTAGCCTTTTAACGCACAATATTATGGAAATTGCTAATATAGAGAACGGAAATGTAAAGCTTATTGTTGAAAAATTGGATTTAAATATTTTTTTAGATGAGTTGAAAGAATTTTTATCCCTTTATGAATATGTACATAACGTTAAATTTGTTTTCAAGGTCAGCCTTAAAGACCCTCTTATGACCTGCGACTTTAAAAAGCTGGAAAGGATTATACTAAACTTTGTGTCAAATGCCGTTAAATACAGTAAAAACACAAACAGAAGGGTTACAATTACAGTATCCGACAAGGACGAATACATTACCTTTTCCGTAAAGGATAGGGGGATAGGAATAGAAAAAAAGAATATTGACAAAATTTTTGATAAATTTTATCGTATAGAGTCTTTTAGCACTCGCCAAACGGAAGGCTGTGGGTTGGGCCTTACGATTGTAAAAAGGTTTATAGAAGTTTTAAACGGCGAAATTTCCGTAACAAGCGAGGTTGGGAAGGGAAGCGAATTTACCGTCAAAATACCAAGGGTCAGCAAATCCAGAGGCACCGCATGTAAAATTTTAGAGCTTAGCAGAAGCTATCAGATGTATAAGACATCTGTGGATGAAATTTTTGCGGATATTCAAAAATAACTATTTTTCCAATAAACTGCATATACTATAAATTATATCAAAGAAAGGAGAAAGCCATGGACAGAATAGAAACAAGCCTTGCAGAATATAAAGGCTGGATAAAAAAATTGGGAATATCCACTGTTTCAGATGTCAACCGCATTATAAGGGACGGTCGGGTAAGCTGGCTTGTAAATGTCAGCGAAATTTGGCACGAGCAAAATATTTCCGAAATTGCAAAGGCAATTCAGTCTAATTGTGCGCAAAAAAGGTTGATATTTATAAGCGGGCCTTCTTCGTCCGGCAAAACAACCTTTGCAACCAGGCTGCAGCTTCATTTAAGGGTATTGGGCATCAGCGCCGTTTCCATTTCCTTGGACGATTATTATATCAATAACGAGGCAATGCCTAAAAACCGTGATGGGAAGCCGGATTTTGAGGCTTTGGAAGCAATTGACTATATGCGGTTTAACGAAAACGTCCGAGACCTTGTAAGCGGAAAGGAAGCGGTTTTACCCGTATATAACTTTGGGAAACACCCAAACAGCGAAAGAAAAGTGCGCCTTAAAGATGATGAAGTAATTATTGTGGAAGGGATTCACGGGCTTAACGAAAAATTGGCGGCAAATATTCCAAATGAAAATAAATATAAGATATACTGCTCTGCCCTTACGGCGCTTTCAATGGACGACGGAACAAGGATAAAATCACGCACAAACCGCCTTATAAGGCGCCTTATCCGTGATTATTACTTTAGGAATTCCAGCTACAGTTTTACCCTATCCCTTTGGCCTCATGTTGAAGAAGGCGCTGTAAAAAATATTTATCCATATACGGATACGGCTGATATTATTTTCAACTCGTCGCTTCTTTACGAGCCTGCTGTTTACAGACAGTACCTTGGCAAGATATTTAAAGATGTGCCAAAAGACGATGAGAACTATGAAATAATCTGCGGCCTTTTGAATATTGTAAACAGCTTTGAGCATATCGAGTCGGAAATTGTTCCAAGGACCTCGCTAATGAGGGAATTTATAGGCGGCAGCAGTCTAAACGAGGATTAAATTGTAAAAAAATATAACTATTGCCAACTTTATGAAATTTATGATATAATGAGCGTAAGCGAATTTCATCACAAATAACATTTCGCCAACGGCGGCAAATCGGAAAT
>JAQVDK010000068.1:4194-9700 GCA_028697835.1 Eubacteriales bacterium
GCAGTCTAAACGAGGATTAAATTGTAAAAAAATATAACTATTGCCAACTTTATGAAATTTATGATATAATGAGCGTAAGCGAATTTCATCACAAATAACATTTCGCCAACGGCGGCAAATCGGAAATTTGTGATATAATTTATAAAGTAATGTCGGTTGATACCGCAAAAGATAAAGAGATTGGAAAGGGTGTGGCAAAATGTTTGGTTGGGGCGAAGATATAGGCATCGACCTTGGTACAGCCTCGGTGCTTGTGTATATAAAGGGGAAGGGGATTGTCCTGCAAGAGCCTTCCGTTATCGCCATGGATACAAATACCAAGACCTTGCTGGCGGTGGGGGAGGAGGCACAGCGAATGCTGGGAAGAACGCCCGGAAACATTGTTGCCATTCGCCCTTTGCGTGATGGGGTTATTTCGGATTACAACATGACCGAACGTATGATAAGGCATTTTTTAGACAGGATATGCAAAAGACGCTTTTTAAAGCCTCGGGTTATTATTTGCGTTCCCAGCGGGGTGACCGAGGTTGAGGAGAGAGCGGTTGTTGATGCCGCCATTCAGGCAGGGGCAAGCAAAACCTACCTTATTGAAGAGCCTATTGCGGCGGCAATTGGTGCAGGAATTGACATTTCCAAGCCCTGCGGGAATATGATTGTGGACATTGGCGGCGGAACGACTGACGTGGCGGTTATTTCCCTTGGGGGGATAGTTGTAAGCGAATCTATAAAAGTTGCGGGTGACAAGTTTGATGAGGCGATTATCAAATATATCCGCAAAAAGCACAACATATTAATAGGCGAGCGCACTGCGGAAGAGATGAAGATAAATATAGGCTCGGTGTTTAAAGATGAAAACGTGCCGGTAAAAACAATGGACGTTCGCGGAAGGAGCTTGGTTTCCGGGCTTCCAAAAACCATATCGGTGTCCTCTGATGAAATGTACGAAGCCTTTGAAGAAACTGCCTCGGCCATTGTGGATGCTGTAAAGTCGGTTCTTGAAAACACCCCTCCGGAGCTGGTAGGAGACATTAGCACATACGGAATTATTATGACCGGCGGCGGCTCGCTGGTATCGGGTATCGACCGCTTGATAGAGGCGGAAACGGGAATAACCACCAAGGTTGCGGAAGATGCGGTTTCCTGCGTTGCCATAGGTACCGGCAAGGCTTTGGAGAATATAAGTGTGCTTGAGGAGAGTAATACAAGAAAATATTGATAAAATAGTGAATATAACCCTTTTGATATGTAGATAATATAAAGTATAACATATCAAGGGGGTTTTTGTTTATGAAGGGTTTGATTATGGCGGGCGGGGAAGGTACAAGGCTTCGGCCGCTTACCTGCGGAAAGCCAAAGCCCATGATTGATATTATGGGAAAGCCTGTCATGGAACATATTATCGAGCTTATGCGCAGTGCAGGAATTAAGGACATTGCCGTAACCCTTATGTATATGCCGCATGTTATTACAGACTATTTTGGTGACGGGAAAAAATTCGGCGTAAATCTGCATTATTTCATCGAAGAAACACCTTTAGGCACGGCAGGCAGCGTTAAAAACGCCCAATCTTTTTTAGACAGCCCTTTTATAATAATAAGCGGCGACAGCCTTACGGATATGGACATAAAAAGCGCCATAGAATTTCACAGAAGCAAAAAGGCACAGGCTACCTTGGTTTTAACTCAAGTGGACAATCCATTGGAGTATGGAATAGTTGTAACAAGTCAAGACGGAAGGATAGTGCGTTTTTTGGAAAAACCAAGCTGGAGCGAGGTTTTTTCCGACACAGCTAACACGGGCACATATATTTTGGAGCCTTCTGTTTTGGACAGAATCCCCGAAGGTGTTTTCTACGACTTTAGCAAGGATTTGTACCCGAAAATGCTTGCGGACGGCTGCCCCATGTTTGGATATGTGACAAGCGGATACTGGTGTGATATTGGAGACCTTGGCGCATACCGAAAGTGCCATTTTGATATTTTGGACAAAAAAGTTAAAATAAACATATCCGCCGAGGAAAGGAAAGGGGTATATATACAGCAGGGAGCATTGGTGGAGCAAGGCACACACATTATGGCGCCTTCCTATATCGGCATGGGAGCGGTTGTAAAAAGCGGTGCAAAAATACTTCCTTATACTGTAGTGGGAAGCGACAGCAGAATAGCCGAGGGCGCTTCCGTAAAACAGTCTATCATACAAAAAAATGTTTCCCTTGGCAAAAACGCCCAGGTAAGGGGAAGCATCATTGCCGACGGCGTTTTGATTGGCAGAAATTCCACCACCCTTGAAAACTCGGTAGTTGGCGCAAACACAAAAATAGGCGATATGTGCGAGGTTAAAACAAACATTAAGATATGGCCCGACAAAACAATAGAATCTGAACGTATTGTTGCAGAAAACCTTATTTGGGGCGACAATTTCAGCAGAAGGCTGTTTGGCGAAAACGGAGTTTCGGGGGAAATAAACGTAAGCGTAACCCCCGAGTTTGCCTCCCGTCTTGGAGCCGCATTTGCAGCGTCCAATAAAAATGCAAAGCTTTCCATAAGCCGTGGGGCGGGCGGGGCGCTGGAGATGCTTAAAAATGCTTTTGTTGCGGGAATGCTCTCGTCGGGAGCAAAGGTTTTTGACTTCGGCGAAATTGCCCTGCCTGTGGCAAGGCGGGCTATTCCCTTTTATGGGCTGACGGGCGGACTGCACCTTATTGCTCAGCAAGGCAGTGATGGCGATGACCTTAGGCTTTCGGTCACCTTTATGGGTAAGGACGGAACGGACATTGACCGGGGTGCCGAAAGAAAGCTTGAAGGTCTTTATGCGCGCGAGGATTTTATGCGCTGCGAGCCCGAGGAGATTGCAAGCGTTACAAGGCTGTATGACTATAAATATTACTACACCAGGGAAATAATCAACGAAGTAAATGCAACGCTGAACCTTAACGTTTATGTTGAAGGTGCGCAGGAAATAATTAAAGAAATAGCCTCGCAGCTTGATATAAAGTTAGTTGACCGTCCAAGGGGCGGGAGCATATCGGCGTTTATAGACGAATATGCCGAGCGCCTTGTTATAACTGACGAGAGGGGGCGCACAATTTCCGGTGAGGAATACTTTGCCCTTGCTGCTCTTTGCTGTGTACTTCTTGAAAAATCGGAAATTGTAGTTCCCTATAGCAGCTCCGACGAAATAGTAGCCATGGCGCAAAAGCATGGCGTGGGCGCTTTGCGCTGCAAATCGGAAAAATCACAGCTTATGAGCTTTATGAAGGAGCACAATCCCCTTCAATACCGCATGATGTATGACGCACCTTATGCTTTGGTAAAAATTTGTGAGCTGATTCAAAAAAATGCTACAAGCCTGTCAAGCCTTGTGGATAAAATTCCGGACATTCATATCATTGAAAAGGAAGTCGTTTGCGATATGAGCAAAAAAGGCACTGTTATTCGTGCCATAGCCAGCGAATTTGACAAATCCTCCAAAGGCAAAAGGATTGAAATGGAAGAAGGAGTGAAAATTATCCACGAAAATGGCTGGGTATTGATTATTCCTCATGGTGAAAAGAATGTTTGCAGGGTTATTTCCGAAGGCTTTAACGAGGAATTTGCCCACGAACTTTGTGATTTTTATGTAAAGGAAGTAGAAAAACATATAAAATGATTGATTTGTTTGTTAATGTGTGATATAATAGTAAAGATTATGCGTGATCGGACAAATTTTAATATGGAGGATTGAACGTGGTAAAAAAACAAAAATTGAAGATTATTCCGCTGGGAGGGCTTGATGAAATTGGCAAAAACCTCACGGTTTTTGAGTACGGAAATGACATCATTTTAATTGATTGCGGAATGGCGTTTCCCGATGACGAGATGTTGGGGGTTGACCTTGTAATACCCGATATTACCTACCTTGTAAAAAACAGGGAAAAGATTAGGGGGATTATCATAACCCATGGTCACGAAGACCACATCGGCTCCCTTCCCTATGTTTTGCGGGAAATAAGCGCTCCCGTTTATGGCTCGCGCTTTACACTTGGGCTTGTTGCCAGCAGGCTTAAGGAACATGGCCTTGCCCAAAAAACGAAACTAAAGCCCGTCTCCGGCGGGAACACAATCAGGCTCGGTGAGTTTAGAGTTGAATTTATTCGCAGTAATCACAGTATTCCTGACGCATTAATGTTGGCAATAACCACTCCGGTAGGCACAGTTTTGCACACGGGCGACTTTAAAATCGACCCCACCCCTATCGATGGAACCATGGTGGATTTGGCACGGATTGGTGAAATAGGAAGGCAGGGTGTTTTGGCGCTGATGTCCGACAGCACAAATGCTGAACGCCCCGGCTATACTATGAGCGAAAGCAGCGTAAGCGTTGCTTTTGACGAGATTTTCAGGTCCAACGTCCATCGAAGGATTGTGGTGGCCACCTTTGCCTCGAACGTGCACAGGGTTCAGCAGATTATAAATTGCGCCCATCAATACGGAAGGAAAATAGCCATATCCGGCAGAAGTATGCTGAATGTTATTTCCATTGCCATAGAGCTGGGCTATATGAAGGTTCCGAGAGGAACTTTGATTGATTTGGATGAAGTTTCAAAGTATCCCCCTGAAAAGATTGTTATTATCACAACCGGAAGCCAAGGGGAGACAATGAGCGCCCTTACACGCATGGCGTTTTCAGACCATAGGAAAATAACCATAGGCCCCGGGGATACGGTACTTATTTCTGCTTCCCCCATTCCTGGCAACGAGAAATCGGTCTTTAGGGTTATAAACGAGCTTTTCAAAAAAGGCTGCGATGTTATTTACGAATCCCTGGCAGATATACATGTTTCAGGTCACGCCTGCCAGGAGGAGTTAAAAGTGATTTTGGGGCTTGTTAAACCAAAGTTTTTCATACCTATCCACGGTGAATACCGCCACCTTATGCGCCATGCGGCCTTGGCCGAGCGTATGGGTGTGCACAAGAAAAATGTTTTCATTATGGACGTAGGTCAGGTTTTGGAGCTTTCTGCGGATACTGCAAGGATTAGCGGCACGGTTCCTTCGGGAAAGGTTTTGGTGGATGGCTTGGGAGTGGGCGATGTGGGCAACATCGTTTTGCGCGACAGAAAGCACTTGGCAGAGGACGGCATAATAGTTGTTGTTGTAACAATTTCCTCGGATACCAAGGAAATAGCTTCAGGTCCGGACGTTATTTCAAGAGGTTTTGTGTATATGCGTGAAAGTGAAGATTTAATCGAACAGATAAAAGCTTGTGCAAAAAAATCTCTGGATAATTGCAGAAGTAAAAACATTAGCGATTGGAGCAGCTTAAAAAGCAATGTTAAATCTGATTTAGGCGAGTTTTTATTCCAGAAAACAAAAAGAAATCCAATGATACTTCCAATAATTATGGAAATTTAAGCCTTATGGCTTTTAACAAAAAGAACCGATATAGGTGATTTTCACCATATCGGTTCTTTTGGCTTTTATGCGCAAAAAAGCGCAAGGTAAAGCGAAAAATCACAAAAAAAGCA
>JAQVDK010000069.1 GCA_028697835.1 Eubacteriales bacterium
AGACTGATATTTGTTAAGCAAGTCAATCACCAACCCCTAAGATTTCTTACCTATATTATATCAAAAAAGTGGCAAGAATACCAGCTTTTAGCCGTTATTTTTGCCACTTTGTCTACAGTCTGAAGTGCCGGCTTTTAAACCGGCACTTTTTTGTTATCCTTTTTTAAACCGCCGACTTATAAACCTAAGCTCGGTCTGGGAAACTATAATTGCAATAAAAATAACCGCAAAACCCAAGGCAACCTTTATAGAAACAATTTCCTTGTAAAATACAATGGAAAACAGGACTCCAAACACCGCCTCAAGGCTTAGTATTATGGAAGCCGATGAAGGCGAAACATATTTTTGCCCTACATTTTGCAAAAGAAGAGCTATTGTGGTTGCAAATATGCACAGATAAAGCAAACTGTAGATATCGCTTTTTGAAATACCCCTTGGAAAATCATTAAACATCAAAGCAAAAACAAACGCCAAAAGCCCGACCGTAGCAAACTGCCATATGGTAAGGGCTATTACATCCTTTTCTTTGGCATACTCTCCAATAAGCACAATGTGAATTCCAAAAAACAGCCCGCAAATTATTGTAAGAAAATCTCCTAATCCTATGTAAAGGCTTTCGTTTAAGGAAACCAAACCAATCCCCGCAAGGCATATAACAGCCGCCAAAAGGTTATAGGTGCTTGGCTTTTCTTTTGTATATATCCAGTTTAGGAAAGGCACCAATATGCAGTACACAGATGTTAAAAAAGCGTTTTTCCCGGGCGTTGTATGCATAACCCCGTATGTTTGAAAGGCATACGCTATAAACATTGCTGTCCCCAAAATTGCGCCTTTTAAGATATATTCCTTGCTAAAAGAGTTTTTAAGCCTTTTGGCAAAAATAAATGACAGCAATGCTGCCGCTGTCAAAAAACGTATGCTGATTACAAAATAAGTATCTATGCTTTGTATTGTACTTTTCATTACAAAAAAAGAACTTCCCCATATAAGCGTTGCAGTAAACAGTGCAAGCTTTGCCCATATGCTGTATTTTGTATTTGTCATTTTTATTTTAACTCCTTAGTCTTATGTCATCGCCGAAAAACAAAACCTCTGTGAAATGCCCCAAAATTCTTGAACATATCCTTTCGGAATAAGTATGCTTTAATTCTTTAATGGAAAGATTGGTGCTTATTATCATCTTTTTTTCTTC
Organism: Eubacteriales bacterium; assembly: GCA_028697835.1. Lineage (GTDB taxonomy): Bacteria > Bacillota > Clostridia > Monoglobales > Firm-18 > STE-11. Next base: position 1,193 of record JAQVDK010000069.1, read on the forward strand.
TATTATTCTTGTGTTAATAATATCGAACAAAATACTGTCGGTGTATGCAGTACGAAATTCTGTCCCCAAATCATCAATTATCAAAAGCTCCGAGGCGGATACAGAATCTATTGCACTTTTGGTTTTATCGGAAGTATCCCGCCCAAACTTATATTCTTCAAATGTAGTAAAAAGCTTTGGGGCGGACATATAAAAAACGGTGCGACCGTTTTGAATATATTTTTTGGCAATGCAATCCGAAGTAAAGGTTTTGCCCAGTCCCGTTGCGCCATAAAAAAGAAGGTTATTAGGTGATTGCGGCTCGTCATTTGCAAAGGAGAGGGCTAATTTGTAAATGCTTATCATGTTTTCACGGGGCGATATGCCGTACTTAGCGTCAGGCTTATCTGAAAACAAGCTAATATCAAAATTTTCAAAAGAATTTCTTTCGCTTATGGAGATATTGGATCTCTTTTGCATAAGAAAATTTAGTTTTTTATTGTAGCAGGCGCACCGCCCTGTGTCTGTAACTCCCGTATCCTTGCATGTTTCGCAGTCAAAAACTTCTTTCATGCAGTCAGGATTATATCCATGGTGCAAAAGCAGCGATTTTTTTTCAAGCACCAAGGCCTCCATATTGCGGCGCATTTCATCTACAGCCTGGTGCGGCTCTGCCGCTCCGCTTAAAATCTTTGCCGCAACACCATGACCCAACTGCTGCATTTCGTTGTCTATTTCTCTAATCCTTGGAATGTTTTTGTATATTTCATTAACGATTTTTTCATGCTTTCTTTTGTTAACTTCACGAATTCGGGCATATTCCTTGCTTAAATCCTCAAATATCACATTCTCATACATATTTTCACCGCCCTATTCGTTTTTTAAGCATCTGAATTTCCCTTGCCTCAAAATCAATATCTTCGCGCTGGTCAAAGTTGCTAAATGCTGTCTTTTTATCGTTTTTCTCAAGCTGGGTTACGGTGCTTATGCCCTTTTCCTTCCAGCTTTTTAAAATACCGTTTATGTATCGCAGGTTCAGCTTGCCTGTTCGCTTTATATTAATTTCAAAAGCCTCGGCTAAAAGCTCTTCCGGTAGATTAAGTTCACTTCGCCACTGCTCTACCATATTCTTTTCGCTGGGGGTAAGGTCTCTGTCCCGTATGCCAAAGATGCTTTTAATTTTGTTTTCGTAGCTGTTTTTCTCCTCAAGAAGTGCCAAATGCTTTTCGGCCTTACGAACAGTATCAATGCCTTTTTCTGCCCAGTCCATGGCGACCTTTTCCACATACCTCATGGTTGCTTTGCCGTTTTTCTTTGCAAAGTTTATAATCAAAATAATAATTTGCGGATTTAAGCAAAGATAATCGTAAATCCAAAAAAGCGTCAACATATCTGCACTGGACAAAATTTTGCCCAGTGCATTTTGAGCTTCTTCATAAAGCCAGCGAAGCTTTTTGTCATTTCGAGCATGCTCCGCTATTTCCGAAGGGGTGTAAATACTTTTGTGCAATGTTTTAACTATAGTCTTGCTTCCCAAATTAAACCCAAGATTATTCCAGTATTTAAAGGCATCCACCACATCGCTTTCCTTCATTCCAAGGGTAAAAGCAATTTGAGAAGTATCCGGAACAGGCTCGTCGTTGCTTATAAAGCGATATACATACAAATACACCACTACATAAGCAGGGTCTGCCTTTGGCAAATATTCGTCAATAAATTTTATCGGAAGGGACAATTTGTCCAATTACAACACCCTATTCTAAAATCAATTCATCAATCGGTCTGCCCGCAGGAACCATAGGCAGAACTTTTTCGTCAATATCAATTACTGCGTTAATCAGTACAGGCTCGTTTAGCAAAACAGCGTTTTTCATGGCACTTTCAAACTCGGCTTCGGTAGTAGCTTTAAAGTTTTTGATGCCATAGGCATCTGCCAGCATGTTAAAGTCCGGACCTCTGTCCAAGGTGGTTTGCGAATACCTTTCCTCGTAAAAGAAGCTTTGCCATTGACGGACCATGCCCAATGTCCCGTTATTTACAACAACTACTATAACGGGAATATTGTATGCCTTCATTGTTCCAAGCTCGTTGCTGTTCATTCTGAACGACCCGTCGCCTGCAATATGAACAACCCTGGTATCCGGTTTTCCAATTGATGCGCCCATGGATGCTCCTGTGCCATAACCCATTGTGCCAAAACCACCCGACGATATAAAAGTCCTTGGCTTTTTGTAGCTATAGTATTGAGCCGCCCACATTTGATGCTGTCCTACCTCTGTGGTTATGATGGCGTCACCCTGTGTATATTTTTCCACTGTTTTGATTATCTGGTGCGGTGTAAGCTTTCCGATATGGGTATGCCCTATGGGAAATTTTTCCTTCATATCAAATATAAAGTCAAGCCACTCTTTGTTTTCGCTTTCTTCCAGTCCGCCGAGTATAGGAATAAGGCTTTCTTTTATATCACCTATTACCGCATGATATGTCTTTATGTTCTTGTCAATCTCTGCCGGGTCAACGTCTATATGAAGAATTTTTGCATTCCTTGCGAATTTGTTTGGGTCACTTATTACCCTGTCGGAAAACCTTGTGCCTATGGCAATAAACAAATCGCATTTTGACGCCGCCATGTTAGAGGCTTTTGTACCATGCATTCCAAGCATTCCGGTAAACAAAGGCTCGCTTGAGGGAAAAGCTCCCAATCCCATTAGCGAACAACTGACAGGAGCATTAATTTTTTTTGCAAACTTGAAAAGCATATCGCATGCATCGGAGTGAATAACCCCACCGCCTGCAAATATAAACGGCTTTTTGCTTTCCCTGATAAGCTTGCATGCCTGCTCAATCTCCGAAGGATTTGGCTTAATTCTTTTTTCTTCGGAAACCTTCTTGTTTTCAAATTCGCAAAGTGCAGCGCTAATGTCTTTTGGAATATCTATCAAAACAGGGCCGGGACGACCGCTTCTTGCTATTTCAAATGCTTTTCTTATGGTGCCCGCAAGCTCTTTAACATCTTTTACAATATAGTTATGCTTGGTAATAGGTGCGGTTATCCCTGCAATGTCCGCCTCTTGAAAGCTGTCCTTTCCTAAAAGGCTTGTGCTTACATTGCCTGTGATTGCCACCACCGGAACAGAGTCCATATAAGCGGTTGCAATACCTGTTACCAAATTTGTTGCACCGGGGCCAGAAGTTGCAATGCATACCCCTACTTTTCCGGTTGCTCTTGCATAGCCGTCAGCCGCATGGGCTGCGCCTTGTTCATGGGCGGTTAAAATATGACGAATCCTGTGGCTGTTTTTATACAGGGCGTCATAGATATTGAGCACAGCACCTCCCGGATATCCAAAAACAACATCAACACCTTGTTCTACAAGGCATTCAATCACAATCTCCGAACCGTTTATTTTCAATACAATCCTCCTATTCTTCAAGTAGTTAATATAATCCAGCCGATTGTGCTAATTCTAAGCACTAAAGCTTAAATTAGCGCAAGTTAGTAAAATATATTTTATCATATCTTATTATTTATGTAAAGTTATTTTGCATAAATATAAATTCTGCAGTGTGTAGGATTACAATAGATGTGTTACATTTTATAAAAAAGAGTATCGAATAGGGAAGCGAACGTGTTAAAGTTAAGTTACCAATCAAAACCTGCACAGAAGGCTATCTATTCGCTATGAATACAATAACACAAACTATGAGGGTTAGGCAAGCCCTAATTGAATATTCTTTTAAATACGGTGTAACCAAAGCTGCTATTAAATATCGTACTAAGCCTTATGAGAAGATGTGTTATCCCGGACAACGTGTACAAACGGACAACGGTGCCGAATTTACGAAAAGATTTTGCGCCGAGAAATCTATACCAACATTATTTGAGAAAACGCTCGAAAAACACGGGATACAATATAAACTTATTAGACCGTACGCCCCAAGGCACAACGGGAAAGTCGAGCGTTCTCACAGAAAAGATAACGAATACTTTTATGCTACACACATTTAAAAAAATTGAAAGGAAAGTGCCTTATGAGTAACAGCAAAGTGTGGAATGAATTTCTAAGTAATTTATTTTTAAATGCTACTTATCGCCACGGTTTAAAAGGCTACGTTTATTGTAATGGAAGTGGCAAAGGGTATTCACCCACATATTAGAAAACCATTCATAATCAACTTAGTGCAATATTCAACCATGCAGTAAGGTACTATAATTTAGGTTCGAATCCTGTTGCTAAAGCAGGAAATGTGGGCGAAAAAGATGAAGTTGAAATGTAGTTTTGGACAAAAGGGGAATATGCAAGATTATAAGATGCCATGAGGACAGGGGTTGAGGGTATGACAGAGTTTATGATGCATTGCAGTTGAGGAAACGGCGGTTGTGACAAGACTTTCGTAACCGTCACTTTCTTTACAAAATTTTATTTACTTCATTTATGTGATATGGTATATTTATACAATGGGACGATTGTGGGCTGGAGGTTATTGTGTTGAAAAATTTATTAAGTTTAATTTTAATTGTGTTTATGCTAATAAATATGTTCCAAATGGGAGCGGTAGCAGAAAATAACATCACAGTAAAGCTAAACGGAACAGCGTTGGAATTTGATGTGCCGCCGCAGATTATAGACGGCAAAACGCTTGTGCCTATGCGGGCCATATTTAAGGTGTTAGGTGCGGATGTTGAGTGGGATAATGATACGCAAAAAATATCTGCTGTTTGCGGAATATGTAAATCAAATGGAATTACCCACAATATAATGATGACCATCGGCGACCCATATATGTACACTTATAGAGCCGAAGTTAAGCCAAATGAACCGCCAACACCAGGTATGGCGATAGCAAGGGATTGGCAGCAGTTCACGTTGATGGCAAGTGGGGTTATATAGACACAGTTGGAGAAATGGTAATTGAGCCTTGTTTTGATACGCCCGAACACGCATATAATATTGAATTGAGAGGGGCATTTGAGTTTAATCAAAAAGGTTTCGCAAAAGTTTATCGTGGCGGATTGCGGAATATTGTATATAAATTGGGGCTATCTTATGCTTGACAAGTGGTGGGAAACAATTCAAGAGAGCGCACAATACTATTCTTAAATCAAAATCCGCCGTATGGCGGATTTTGCCTTTAGCTTATAAGTTTTTTGTCAATCTTCGTACTCTTTTAACAAGTAGTGCAGTTTTTGCGCATGGACTGCTTCATTTTCCGCAAGCTGTTTGAACACTTCTGCTATTTTAGAGTCCTCGATATGCTTTGAATACATTTGGTAATCCCGAGTCAGTTCCATTGAATTTTCCCATGCCCGCATAAGTCTGTCGCGGGTTGTTGTTTCAATATCATGCACATTTATCACCTCGTAATTATTGTTGCATTAGAGGTGATTTTTATTCCATCAATTTGAAAATTTATTGTTTATAAAAGGCTTTGCCAAGAAAATTGCCTAAAAGGGAGGCAAGACCGTATATAATTATGTAAGGCCATGCTGTGTTGTTATAATACAAAAAAATTGAGGGAATAAACAAGCTGCCGGAAAAAAAGCCGAAATAAAGGCAAAAACCATGCTTTATTCCATATAATAATCCGGACACAAAACAGATAACCGGAACTGCTACGAGCAAAATCAGCATAAACGAGCCTGTGTCCTTGCCAAACAAAGGCAAAATATAATAGCAAGCGGCAGCAACGGATAAATAGGGAAGCATTTCTTTTAGTTTTAAGCGCAAGGCTTTCACCACTTTCACATGTTTATAATTATGGGCTGGCATTGCCAGCCCATATTTCGTATAGAGTTTTAAAACACAACCGATTGGTTAAAGCAGCATCTGCAATTACATGAACATTTTTTCCGTCTTTTTGTTCTTGAAGAAAGCTGTGCGTCCTGTTCTTCAAAAAAGGGAAATGTTACACGTTCCACAGGACACTCTTTCCTGAAAAACAAATCTCTAACATTGTCCGGCAAGAATAAATCCAGGTTTTCGCAACATCTACACATAATACTAACTCCTAATTTATTATAATGTGCCAAGCGATAAAGCACACCCATTAGCATTATATGTCGAATTTTGTTTATCGTCACAAATATTATAAAAATTCCTTTTCAAGAGCGGATTTTGCCAACTCATGATACCGGTCGTCAAGCAAAATGGAAATTTCCATGTCGGAAGTAGTAATAAGCTTGACCTGCAGGCTATTTTCCGCCATAACTTTAAACAGCCTTGCGGCAACTCCCCATTGGGTTTTTAAAAGCTCGCTGTAAATCATAATTTTGCATTTGCCCGGGCTGACCTCCGTTACAAGCCCTTCGTACTTATCTTTTAAGATTCCAACCACTTTTAGGGTGGTTGTCAAATCCTTTTGGTCAATGGTAAAAGAAAGGTTGATTTTATCTTTGTATGGTGCGGTTTGGCATATCATATCAATGTTAAGCTGTGCCTTGCCTATTTCGGAGAAAATATGCGCAAGAGTTGCGGGGGAGTTTGGAACATTTGCAAGTGTTATGGAAACAACTCCGTCAACACTGCTGATTTTAAAGTCGCCCATATGCAAAACCTTCTTTCCAATTTATATTTAAATGTTGTTTTTGCGTTTTTACCTATTATATGTCGCCGGTTATAATGAGCTTACAAGGTCTTTCATGTTGTATAAATTGGGCTCTTTTCCTATAATGAATTTGCCTGCCCTTACGGCGCCTACCGCAAAAACCTCTCTGGAGGCGGCGGAGTGTTTAATTTCTATAATCTCATCCTGTCCGGCAAATATAACGCTGTGTTCTCCGACAATGGTTCCGCCTCTTACGGCATGGATGCCAATTTCCCTCTTTTTGCGTTTCCTGCGAACGGAGTGGCGGTCATAAACATATTCCGACGGCTCGCTTAAAACATCGGAAATAGCGTCTGCAATGGCAAGAGCCGTGCCGCTGGGAGCGTCTATTTTTTGGTTGTGGTGTTTTTCTATGATTTCAATGTCAAAGGATTCTTCTAAAAGTTTCACCGCTCTTGTTACCAAGTCTATAACAAGATTTACTCCAAGTGACATATTTGCCGAAAAGAAAACAGGAACTTTGGCTGCGGCATTATTAATTTTTTTGACCTGCTCAGACGAAAGCCCCGTTGTTGCAATAACAACAGGGATGCTTTTTTCCGTTGCATAGCCAAGAACATTCTCAAGGGAGCTGGGATGAGAAAAATCTATAATAACATCCACGCTGCCGGAAAAATCAAAGGGAGAGGAAACTACGGGATAGTCATTTTTTGATACGGTGTTAATGTCAACACCGCACACAATTTCCATACCCTCGCTTTTTTCCACGATTGATGTAATTACCTGTCCCATTTTGCCGTTACAGCCGCTTAACATTACTTTTATCATTCGCATAACACATCCTTAAAATTACTTTAGCAAGCCATAATTTGAAAGCGCACGTTTTAGTGTTTCCAAATTTTTCTCCGTCATTTCGCAAAGCGGCATTCTAAGCTCGCCAACGTTAAAGCCCAAAAGGTTCATAGCGGTTTTTACGGGAATTGGATTTACTTCTACAAAAAGAGCGTTAATAACTTCAAGCATATCAAGCTGAAGCTTTTTGGCTTCGTCCACCCTGCCCTCTATGTAGCTTAGGACCATGTCGTGAGTTTCTCTTGGCAAAATGTTTGCCACAACCGAGATAACACCTTTTCCGCCTAAGGACATAATGGGCACAATCATATCGTCATTTCCGGAGTAGATAATAAGGTCGTCGCCGCACTCGGCAGCAACCTGGGCAACATAGGATATGCTGCCGCTTGCTTCTTTAACTGCATTGATGTTAGGGTGCTTTGAAAGCTCTTTTAGCGTGTCAACACTAAAGGAAAGCCCCGTTCTTGAAGGAACGTTGTAAAGTATAATCGGAATATCCACAGCGTCCGCATGCATCATATAATGCTTTAGAAGGCCTTTTTGGGAAGCCTTGTTATAATAAGGCGTAACAAGAAGCAGCGCATCCGAACCTAACTTTTGCGCCTCTTTGCTTAGCATAATGCCATGGTCTGTGTAGTTGCTTCCTGTTCCTGCAATAACAGGAACCCTTCCGTCAACCTTTTTTACTGCATATTCAATGCAAGACAGATGCTCCTTGTCCTCCATGGTGGATGCCTCGCCCGTTGTGCCGCAGATAATTATTGCATCGGTTTTGTTTTCTATTTGATAGTCGATAATTTCGCCAAGCTTTTCAAAATCCACGCCATCTTTCGTAAAAGGAGTTACAATTGCAACGCCTGAGCCTGTAAAAACCGGATTTTTCATAGTTTTACCTCCTATAATTTTGTGAT
>JAQVDK010000070.1 GCA_028697835.1 Eubacteriales bacterium
TACTTTATCACTGCTCTGTTTTTGTGAAAGTCTGTATTTTGCTCAAAGGTATATGCCGCTCTTAAAACGGTTGACTCGTCCAGTGACTTGCCTATGATATGAATACCTACGGGCATGTTGCCGCTGCCGCTGCCGCAAGGTATTGAAATGGCCGGAAGCCCTGCAATATTAACAGAAACCGTGCAAAAATCATTTTGATACATTTCAAGCGGGTCCTCTGTTTTTTCACCAAATTTAAATGCAGTGGAAATGGTGGTGGGGGTAATTAAAAAGTCGTATTTTTTAAATTGCTCGTTAAAATCGTTTATTATAATGGTCCTGACCTTTTGCGCCTTGATGTAATAGTCATCATAATATCCCGAACTTAGCGCATAGGAGCCTATCATAATACGCCTTTTAACCTCGGCGCCAAAGCCCTCGCTTCTTGTGTTTTCATAAAGCTCTTTCAAATCGGAATAGTTTTCTGTCCGATATCCATACCTTATCCCGTCAAACCTTGCAAGGTTCGAGCTTGCCTCTGCGCCGGATATGATGTAATAGGCAGGAAGGGCATACTTTGCCGCCTTCATTTTAAATTCCTCAACAGTTGCGCCCAAGGATTTGAAAAAATCCACAGCCTCTAAAAATGCTTTTCTTACGTCCTCGCTTATAATACCCTCGATATAATCCACAGGCAAGCCGATTTTCATGCCTGAAATATCGTTTACAAGGGCTTTTGTATAGTCAACCTTTGGAAGGTTCAAGGAAGTGCTGTCCATAGGGTCATAACCGGTTATTGCGTTTAAAACATTTGCACAATCGGTAACGTCTTTTGTAATCGGTCCTACTTGGTCAAAAGACGAAGCATATGCAACGCAACCATAACGTGAAACAAGACCATATGTTGGCTTCATGCCCACAACGCCGCAATATGCCGCAGGCTGGCGAACAGAGCCGCCTGTGTCGGAGCCCAAAGAGTAAACAGCCATTCCGGCGCTTACCGCAGCAGCCGAGCCGCCGCTGGAGCCTCCGGGCACCCTTTCCAAATCATATGGATTTTTTGTGCTGAAAAAGTATGAGGTTTCAGTGGATGAGCCCATGGCAAACTCGTCCATGTTAAGCTTGCCTAAAATCGGCGAATTTGCTTCTTTTATACACTTTGCAACATGCGCATCATAAAAAGGTACAAAATTTTCAAGCATTTTTGACGCACAGGTTGTAGCAATTCCATCTGTGCAAATATTGTCTTTAAGCGCCATTGGAACACCTTCCAAGGCGCCGATTTCTTCGCCTTTTGATATTTTCTCGTCCACCTTTTTGGCTTGCTCTAAGGCCAAATCCTCGGTTTTTGTTATGAAAGCATTGACCTTTGGGTCAACATCGTCAATTCTTTGTATAATGCTTTTTGTAATTTCCTCGCAGGTAACTTCTTTTTTCACAAGCAAATCATGTATTTCATGAGCCGTTAAATCATAGTAATTCAAGAACATCTACCCCTTTATATTTATTCCACAACCCTGGGAACTTCAAAACAGCCGTCATATTGGCTTGGAGCATTTTGAAGCAGTTTTTCACGGTCGTAATTGTTTGTAACAACGTCTTCCCTAAAAACATTTTGCAGATATATGGCTTGGAAAGTAGGCTCTACATTAGTTGTGTCAATTTCGGAAAGCGTATTGACAAAGCTTATAATATTTTCAAATTCCTTAAGAAAGCTTTCCCGCTCATCCTCGTGGATTTTAATACGTGCAAGGTTTTCCACATGTTTTATGTTATCCAAGGTTATTTTCATATTTTCACTCCTACTGAAAAATTTAACAAAATATATTATATACTATTTTTCACCATATTGCAAGAATTTTTCCTATCTAATCATTGAATTGAAAGCTTCTTCGTTAATAATTTCAATCCCTAAGGTTTTGGCCTTTTCAAGCTTGCTCCCCGCATCTTCTCCCGCCAAAACATAGCTTGTTTTTTTGGAAACACTGCCGGAAACTTTCCCGCCAAAGCTTTCAATTATAGCCGCCGCCTCGTCTCGCTTGTAGGTTGGAAGCGTTCCCGTAAGCACAAAGGTAAGCCCTGCAAACCGCTCGTCTTTAACCGTTTTTTCATATGTTAAATCCACACCCGCAAATTTCAATTTGCTGATTATGTCAACTGTGGACGGGTTTTTGAAAAAATCGCAAATGCTTCTTGCAATAATCCCTCCCACATCCGGAATTTGCGACAGCTCTTCAAAAGTAGCCTCGGACAGCTTGTCCATATCCACAAAATGCTCCGCCAGGGATTTTGCGGTTTTGCTGCCTACATGGCGGATTCCCAAAGCATAAATAACCCTGTCGAGCCCCGCGGTTTTGGAGCTTTCGATTGCCGCCAAAAGGTTTTTGGCAGACTTGTCGCCCATTCTCTCAAGCCCTACAATCTGGTCGTAGGTCAAATAATAAAGGTCTGCACCTGTTTTCACAAGGCTGCTGCTTGCAAGCTGCTGGGCAATTGCACTTCCAAGCCCGTCTATATTCATGGCATCTCGGCTTGCAAAGTGTATTATATTTCTTATAAGCTGCGCAGGGCAGGAAGGATTTATGCACCTTACCGCCGCTTCCCCTTCCTCCCTTATAACCTGGCTTGAGCAGGCGGGGCAGTTTCTTGGCATTTGAAAAATTTTCTCCCGGCCTGTTCTGTCCTCTTTTACACTTTCAACAACTTCAGGGATAATATCCCCCGCTTTTTGTATGATAACATTATCGCCAATACGAATGTCTTTTGAAACTATGTTGTCAATATTGTGCAAAGTTGCCCTGCCCACAGTCGAGCCTGCAATCCTAACCGGCTCCAGTACGGCATTTGGCGTTAGGACTCCCGTCCTTCCAACTTGGACAATAATATCCAAAAGCTTTGTTTTCTTTTGCTCTGCAGGATATTTATACGCCAGCGCCCATCTTGGGGCTTTGGCGGTGCTTCCAAGGACCTCTCTTTGTGTAAAGCTGTTTATCTTTACAACAGCCCCGTCTATTTCAAACGGCAATTGTCCCCTGCTTTCGCCTATTCTTTCAATTTCGCCTATAACATCATAGATATTATCAAAAATTTTATAAGTTGGTGAAACTTTAAAGCCAATGCTTTTTAAATAGTCCAGGCTTTCCTTGTGGGAGTGTATTTCCCTGCCTGAAATTTGCTGTATGTTAAACACAAATATGTCCAAGCCCCGCTTTGCGGTTATCCTGCTGTCAAGCTGGCGGACAGAGCCTGCCGCCGCATTTCTGGGGTTTGCAAAAACAGGTTGCTCAAGCGCCTCACGTTCTTCGTTTAAGGCTATAAATGTGGATATCGGCATAAAAACCTCCCCTCTTACTTCTAAATAAGGTATATCCTCTTTAAGCCTTAAGGGGATGGTTTTTATTGTCCTTAAATTTTGCGTAACATCCTCACCCACTGTTCCGTCTCCCCTTGTAGAGCCCCGTACAAACACGCCATTTTCATACTCCAAGGCTACGGAAAGACCGTCTATTTTAAGCTCTACCACATACTCTACGGCTTGTCCCTCACCAGCAGGCAGCAGCCTTCGCACCGTAGCATCAAAATTAAGCAAGTCCTCTTTGGAAAAACCGTCGTTAAGGCTTTCCATCGGCACAGTATGAACAACAGTGGGAAAGCCGTCCAAAGGTCTGCCGCCAACCCTTTGGGAAGGCGAATCCATTGTCTTAAACTGTGGATATTCCTCTTCTAACCGTATCAGCTCCTGCATAAGCTTGTCATATTCAAAATCGCTTATTAGGGGTGCATCTTTTTCGTAATAATTCTCATTATGGAAATCAATCAGATTCCTAAGCTCTTTTATCCTTTTTTCAACCTTCTCAACCACGCCTTTGCACCTCTTGCCCTTTAGTATTTGTTTAAAATTTGTTCACGCTTATTATACCAAAATAATCAAAGTTTAACAATAGCCAAAGGCTAATTTCCGGCACCCAACGCACCCTTTAAATCCACATTTGCGTATGTGTTTGGCACCTTGCCGACTATTATCGTTTCTTCAAGAGGAATTTTAGAAGTTATGGTTGCGGTTTTCCTTGCTCCCGGCAAAATAGCATGCACCAAAAGCTTTACTTCTATGTAAACTATGTGCTTGGTCTGGTTAATTCCAGCGCTAAAAAATGCGTTCGTAAAATCCACGTCCGCAAGCCCCGAAGCTATAAGCTTCAGCGGAATTTTAGGTCCCCTTCCCGCTAAAAATTCATTGTTAATAAGGCTTCCCATAGGTATGCCTATCTCCTGGGAATCTATATTTGCAAGCCGGCTGTGAATATTTTTAATTATTTCAGACTTTGCCATGTTAACGTTGACAGGGTTTAAAACAATAGCCGAAATATCCCCCGCATCGTTTTTTTCCATGCTGTATAGCTTTATGCTTTTTACATCGTTTTTGGAAAAATACTGTGCCACCGACTCGCTTACCAAAATATTGCCTATGGTTTTTGCTTTTGCCTCGGCAATGGTGCAGGCTATGGGCATAAGGTGGTTTTTGACCGTTGCAAGCGAAAAGGATACTATTATAAAAAGTATCATCCCAACCGATAAAAGGCGAAGCTTTTTCCTCATTCTGCTTATATTATAGCCAAAGTGCGAGCCGAATCTGCCAAGTATTATTTTCAAATCCAACACCCCCATTTTATATAATATGTGTAAACACACAAAAAAGTGTAAGATTTTTTTGGCAAAGAAAATGCAGGGAAAATCTTCCCTGCACCCTCAACTTTATAGATTAAATGTTATTTCAAGCCGTTTTCATAAGCTTGGACCATTTTTTTAACCATTTGGCCTCCAACGGAACCTGCCTGTCTTGAAGTTAAATCGCCATTGTAGCCTTGCTTTAGTGTTACGCCAACTTCTGAAGCAGCTTCCATTTTAAATCTGTCTAAAGCTTCTCTTGCTTCCGGAACCAATGCTTTGTTATTGTTACGTGCCATTATTCATACATCTCCTTTTGTAATTGTTTAATAACTATTGCATTAATATTTTAAACTAACAAAGAAGATATATACTGGAAATTTTTATTAATTTTCAACAAGAGCGATTTTAGACACAGAAACTTCATAAGCAACCTTTGTAACGACTTCGTCTTCGCTAATTTTTTTCTGATATTCCCGGCTTTGTATGCGCCCCTTTATTTCCACCCGGTCGCCTACACTCAAGGTGCTGGCAAACTTGGCATTTCTCCCCCATGCAATACAGGGTATGTAATCCGATTTGTTGTATGTACGGTTTACAGCGATTAAAAGGTCGCTAATTTCCCGCCCGAATGGGGTTGTGCGATATATGGGCGGCTTGCAAACAAAACCATTTAGCGTTATCTCGTTTACATAAGGCTCGCTTTCGTCATCGCAGGTGTTAGCCTTGGTTATATCCTTTGCGAACATTGTAAGTATCAGCTTGTTTCCTGCGCTCGAATAATTGTTATAGGAGCGAAACTGGCCGTTTACCATAATCTCGTCTCCCACATTGAAATCTTTCCCATGTAAAAGGTGTTCGGAAACGGTAATAATAATCTCGTCGGCAACACCCGAAAGCCTGGGAACGCTTAATGTAAAGCTATAAAACTTTTCGTCGTAAACCTCATGGCTAAAAATCAGCTCATCAGATATTTTTCCGCTCAGTACCGCAACATTATTTATCTGTACGTTCTGCAAGACAGGTCACTCTCCGTTCAATCATATGTTTTAATTTATAATTATTCCTCTTTAAGCGGATTTAGAACAAAAAACGAAAAGTTTTTGACCTGTCTTATGCATTAAACAATTCTAACCATAGCTTTTACAAATACTACGCACAAAATTCAACCATTTTTAGCCATTTTCTTTTTTTATGCAATCCAAAAGCCTTGACCTTGCCCCACTGGCATGACCATGGCATATGGCAATTGCAAGGGCATCGGCGGCGTCGTCGGGCTTTGGCATTCGGTCAAGACCAAGAATTGACTTTACCATCTGCTGTACCTGAATTTTTTCCGCCCTGCCATACCCCACAACAGCCTGCTTAACCTGAAGCGGAGTATATTCGTAAACGGGAATGCTTTGGTTTGCGGCAGACAAAATCAAAACCCCCCTTGCCTGCCCAACAGCGATTGCCGTTTTAACATTGGTGTTGAAAAAAAGCTCCTCAATAGCCACCTCATCGGGCTTGTATTTTTCGATTATATAACACATATCGTCATAAATCATTTTAAGCCTGTCGGGCGTTTTGGCCTTGGCAGGAGAGTGAACTGTGCCATATTCCATGGTCTTAAAGCAGTTGCCGTCAAAATCGACTATTCCAAAGCCTACGGTGGCAAGACCTGGGTCAACTCCCAAAATTCTCATTATTTTTTCACATCGTTTCCATAAACCTCAATTTCAGTAAGGGCAGCCCAAGTCAGTGGATTTGCCGCTTGCTTGAAATTGTAAAGATGAAGCCAGGAGATAGTCTTCTTTCCGCCAAAATCAACCGTTTGACCTTCCGGCGTTTTTTCAAAATTAGCGTGAATTATGGTTCCGTCGGAAAGCTCAATGTCAAGGGATTTCCAATAAGTATCATGGTCATCCACATAATCCGCCCTTAAGTAAAACACTGCCTTGTCAACTTCCACGGGACGTCCGAAAAACAGCTTATAGTCCACGTCCTCCCTTGCTCCGCCGCCCCATGATTGATAGGGAAAGGGTCCATGCCCTTCGTTTAGCCTGTAGCCGTCAATAGAGTTTCTTTCTTCGAAAACCGACTCGTCCCTTGTCACAAAATTCGCAACGGCATGAGGATAACATGCTTCAATTCCCCTTTTGTCGCAGGAATTTATCGCAACGTTACGGTAGCTGTATATTTCCTCCTCGTGGGCGTATCTTATTTTAATTGTATGCATGTTTCCGACAAAAGCCTTGCTTCCATACGCACTTAGTTTTTCTCCATAAGGAATAGCGTATTCCATCTTCCCGTCGGGTACATAAATCATACATTCTTTAAGCTCGCTGTCAAGCTGCGCAACCCAGTATTTGCTGTCGGGTGCTGTAATGGAAAGATAATCCCCCTGGGAATAGGGTTTGTCGTAAGTAAAGCAAACTACCTCTCCCTCATATGCTGCAAGAACATCATGGTTTTTATTCTTAATTTCCAATTTTATCAATCAAAACTGCCCCCTTTAATATAATTACAATCTATTTTATCATATATAATTGATTTTGAAAAGATATTGTGTTAAAATTAGTCAAGGGGTTGAGATATGTGTCGGAAGAAAGAATTGTAACCACATCAAACATACAGGAAGATTTTGATATTGATACTTCCCTGCGCCCAAAGGCCATGAAGGATTACATCGGGCAGGAGGCAGTAAAAGAAAATCTTTATATAACAATAGAAGCCGCACGTCAAAGACGTGAGGCTTTAGACCATGTTCTGCTATATGGTCCTCCGGGGCTTGGCAAAACCACCCTTGCATCAATTATTGCAAACGAAATGGGCGTAAACATTCGTATAACCAGCGGACCCGCCATTGAAAAGCAAGGAGATTTGGCGGCACTTTTGACCAATTTGTCCGAGCATGACGTGCTGTTTATTGATGAAATCCACAGGCTGAGCCGAAATATCGAAGAAGTCCTATACTCTGCAATGGAAGACTATGCCCTTGACATTATCGTGGGGCAAGGTCCTTCCGCGCGGTCAATCCGTCTTGACTTGCCAAAATTTACTTTAATCGGGGCAACCACCCGCTCAGGGCTTCTATCTTCACCTTTAAGGGACAGGTTTGGGATTATGTATAGGTTAGAGCTGTACTCCCCCGAGGAGCTTGCTCAAATCGTAGGCAGGTCTGCAGCCATATTAAGCGTAACAATTGACGAAGAAGGAAAGCACGAGATAGCTTCCCGCTCAAGAGGAACACCACGAATTGCCAACAGGCTGCTTAGGCGTGTAAGGGACTATGCCCAAATCAAAGCTGATGGAGTTATAACCAAAGAGGTTGCAAACAGCGCCCTTAACATGCTTGAAATAGATAAAATGGGTCTTGACAAAATAGACAAACGGGTTATGCTTTCAATTATCGACAGCTTTGGCGGCGGCCCTGTAGGCTTGGATACCCTTGCCGCCATGATAGGCGAGGACGCTCTAACCATTGAAGATGTTTATGAGCCATATCTTATGCAGCTTGGTTTTCTAAACAGAACCCCCAGAGGACGCATGGCTACAAAAGCCGCATATGATTATTTTGGTGTTCCGAGAATTATATAATACTCCATTTGCCTGCCAAATGACCTGGTCATTTGGCAGGTTTTAAAGTGCAACCGCATCTAAGCCGTAAAATCTTACCGCTATTTGCTTTAAAAGGCGTTTGCGGTTTCTGCGCACGGTGGAAACGTCACAGCTTAGCTTTTCCGCAACGTTTTCATCAGTCATTCTGCTAAAGTACCTTAGCTTTATAACATCGCTGTAATAATCGTTTTCAACGGATTTTACAGCGTCTTCTATTCGAGCAATCTCCCTTAGACCTTCGCGTATAACCCGGCTTAGCCTTTGAATCTTCATTTCTTGAATTTCCTCGGGCGATATGCTAACTCCTCCGCTAACACTTCTGTATATTATGTCCCTTGATTTTTCAGACGTTTTTTCCCTTTTTAAATCATTCAAATCAAGCATATCGTTATAAATCTTCGCCTTTAAGTCCTTGTAAGCATAAAGGCGGACCTCTGTTTGTTTCACATAATCGTTATTTTTACTCAAATTCATATTCATCACTCCAATCGTAAAAATTGCCGCCTGCCAGGCTTTTGCCAAGAATTCCGTCAAAAACATCTTCCAAAATGCTCAAATCCTCAAATATGTAGTCCATAACCTCATTTTTATGGCTTTCCAAGCAATCGCAAAGGCAATCAGTGTGTATAACATAGCTTTTTTTCGTCAGAGCCGGAAACAAATCGTAAACATATTCACCTGCATAAATTTCTTCGCCGCAGCTTTTGCAAAAACCAACAAACACAGAATCCTGCATACCTCAATACCCTCCAAATATCGTTAGTTTAAAAAAATATCTTCAAATTTCACACTGAAAAATTCTATTAAAGCAGCAATTTCCTGCGAATTAAAACGTCCTATACCGTTTTCTTTTCGGTTATAGGTTGCGGTAGAAATGCCTAAAATATCTGCTATATCGCACTGGGTGACTGCCCTTTCTGCTCGAAGGCCTTTTAGTTTTAAAATTGGCTTATGTTCTTTTTTTCTTGTTTTCATTTTTCTACCTCCTAAAAAATGTTTGTTGTTATATATATTATAGTTAACATTTAGTAAACTGTCAATCGCCAATATTTCAACATTTTTTTAAGTTTTTAAAATTTTTTTCAAAAAAATGTTGAATTTTTGTTAACACCATGGTATAATCATTTTAAAGGAGGAGTTTATATGTCCAATTTTGGCGCAAGGCTAAAAAAGCTGCGACAGGAGAACTTTCTTACTCAGGACGAATTGGCGAGGGAATTGGAAAA
>JAQVDK010000071.1 GCA_028697835.1 Eubacteriales bacterium
GTTTATAATATTAACCATGAGACCTGTCTCCTTTCTCCCTTTTTCAGGGAGGTAATGTGGTTTGTGGTGAATCCATTATAACACAAGGAGTTCAAGGTCTCAATTTTCATTTAACTTTACAGAACGACATATTATACGAGGAGGAAGTATGATGAAAAGAAAAATTTTCATGCCATTTTTGGTGGGAGTGCTTTTAATAACGCTAACCATTGCCCCTTCAATGGCAGGCTTTGCGAGTGGTTCATCCAGCGGTTCATCCGGCGGTTCATCCGGTGGTTCAACTGTTATCAAAAACGTTATTTATATGATTCCTGACGGAGGGGGAATGGCCCTTTTTGATTTTTCAAATGCAGTTAAGTCTCAAGGGGGATTTAATCCCGACCTGTATCCTAACTCAACACAGGTGACGGCGGGGCCTATGAATATGAAGGATTATTTTGTAGGTACTGTAATTACCAATTCACACAACGGCGCCGTGACGGACTCTGCCGCTGCGGGAACCGCACTGTCATCGGGCTATAAAACCATTAACAACTATGTAGGCATCGCCCCTAACCAAAAGCCCAGAGCAACCATACTGGAGGCTGCACAGCTTTCGGGGAAAAAGGCCGGCATTGTTTCCACTGCCGAATGGTCTCACGCAACGCCTGCGTCCTTTACAGCACACAACATTTCAAGAACCAACTACCCTATTTTGTCGGAACAGATTGTGAATCAGGGGCTTGATGTTGTTTTGGGGACAGGTTTCGGATTAGCTCAATGGGGTTCTTTAGATGAGGCGAGAAACCGGGGCTATACCGTTGTAAGCAATAAAACGCAGCTTAACGCTATCTGTCAGGGTGAAAAGGTATGGGGCAATTTAAGCGGTACAGACAGCATGCCTTTTGACATTAATCTGACCTTGGTGCAGCCTACTCTTGCCGAGATGACAAGTGCCGCTATCCGTGCCCTGGACAACGAGGAGGAAGGGTTTTTTCTTATGGTCGAGGGAAGCAAGGTCGATTACGGCGGACATAACAATAACATTAAAGAGGCAGTTAGTGAGTATCTTGCGTTCGATGCGGCGTTTAAGGTTGCGGTGGATTATGCGAAAACAAGAAGCGATACCATTGTTGTGGCGGTGCCGGACCATGATACGGGCGGTCTTGCTTTGCCCGGCGCGGATACGACGGGCGGAAATCCCGATTGGAGTGCATATGCAGATGCTGTTACGGAAGTAGCCGCGGGTATAAACAGCACAAACGGCATTTCGTGGGAAACCCAAGGCCATACCGGAAGAAAATGCGGCATATGGATATATGTGCCGGACGGAATCCAATATCCCCAAGGGCTTGCAAGCACGCCAAAGGATACCCCACAAAACAGGGCGCTGGTTATTGACAATACGGAAATTGCGCCATACCTTGCAAGTCTTATGGGCTTTGATTTAAGCGAAGCCACGGAAGCACTTTTTAACGACGTGACAGATATGGGGACATATGATGCAAATAGTGGAGTTTTTACTTTTTTCGATTATGACATGACCATAAAGGTAAACACTTCTACTGCCAAAATACAATCCGAGCCCTATTTCTTGGACGGTCAAATTGCGGTATATACGGGTGGTAGGTTTTATGTTCCGCGTATTCTATTTGATATTTACGAAAGAGTTACGAAAACAGTGCGAACCGACGTCACAGCCGCAAGGTACATAGACAACCTAACGGGGAGGGTTCTTGTCAAAGGACAGGTTGACAAATCTCTGGAAGGAAAATCAGCAACGCTGCTTTTGTGCAAAAAGGGTACACAAACAATTACCCCGGGTGACGTAGGGGGAGTTGGTCAGGTTACAATAGGAAAGAACGGACTTTACGTCTTTACATTTACATTTAAAGGCAATGTGAATGAGTATGAGCTTAGAATGTATTTAGGGAATGAACGTGTGGACGACAGCCTGACTGTTGTGCCTGCAAGCTATGCGTGGCTTGACGCATTAGTGAGCCTAACCACGGAAAAAGATATTCTTGCACTAAGTGAAATAGAAATAAACAATTATTATGACCTGGAAGGCTTGACCTATGTTGTCGCATTGTTTTTCTACGACGATAACGACCAGCTTGTTGGTGTGCGTATAGGCGACGGCGTTAAATCGATTGGAGACGGAATAACAAAAGATAAGCTAAACGCCGAGCTTGAAGAGGGAACCACAAAGGTTAAAGCGGCTGTATGGTCAAATTTGACAAGTATTATTCCTTTGGGGGAAGCGGCAACGATTGTTAATGATTGATAAAAGAGGTAAAAGCACTAACTGCAAGTAAATATCTTAATGAATACAAATTAACATTGATGCCTTTTGGGAGCTCTTGTGACCTACATATGGAGGAGACTTTATGGATTTCAATAAGCTGCTTTTACCGGTGCCAAGAACGAGTGTTATGAAGCAGGAAGGATATATAGTATGGTGTGGTACAATTGCAAAGGCAGATGATGGGCTATATTATCTGCTTTTTTCAAGATGGCCCAATGAAGCCGGGTTTGACGGATGGGTTACAAACTCTGAAATATGCTGGGCGGTATCCGATAATCCGTATGGCGGTTTTAAATTTGGCGGGGTAGCGCTAACGGGCAGCGGTGATGGGAGCTGGGATTCTGACTGCGTTCATAATCCTACTGTTATTGCTTATAAAGGAAAGTATTATTTATATTATATGGGAAACAGAGGGAACGGACAGTATTGGAATCATAGAAACAACCAAAGAATTGGCTTGGCCATTGCCAATCACCCCGCAGGGCCGTGGACCAGAATAAAAAAGCCTATTATTGACGTGACTAAAGGAAGCTTTGACCATCTTATGACAAGCAATCCAACCGTTACAATCGGAAGGTACGGTGAGGTGCTTATGATTTACAAGGCGGTAGGTGATGGAGAAATGCCTAAAGGAGGAAAGGTGGTATGCGCCGTCGCAAAGGCGAAACATCCCAGGGGGCCTTTTGTCAAGAATAGCAAACCGATTATGGTTAACCCTGAAAATGATTGGTCGGTTGAGGACCCGTTTGTATGGTTTCAAAACAATCGGTATTATTCGTTGGTCAAAGACTTTCAAGGATACTTTACAAAAAAAGAAGCCGGCTCAGCTGCTCTTTTTGAATCAAGGGACGGAGATGATTGGGAACCGTCTGAACATCCCT
The DNA here is from genome assembly GCA_028697835.1 of Eubacteriales bacterium. GTDB lineage: Bacteria > Bacillota > Clostridia > Monoglobales > Firm-18 > STE-11. The sequence goes on from JAQVDK010000071.1 coordinate 3,169, forward strand.
TTGCTTTTGGGCTGAGTATTACATGGGAGGACGGGATACAGGCAGTAAAAAGGCTGGAGAGACCGCAGATATATTTTGAGGGCGGCAAGCCTTTGGTTTTGTGCTGCGCCGTCTGTTGCAACGACAGCGGAATCGGCTCGTACAATGTGCAGATACCTTTAAGGCAAATATAAAAAAATCCAACCATTTCCACACCTTGGAGCACTATATTTACGACACCGGTCGAGAAAGACTCGATGTTGAATAATATATGATGTAAATTAGCTAAAACTAAAATTTTTATAGTGCTTTTTTAACATTTTTACAAAACCTTTGCCGTCGGAACGGGCCTTGTTTATGTTATATTGCAACCGGGGCGGGTTAAGCCATAATTTAGCCAACCCGCCCGCAATAAAAATTTTAACTCACCAAATGGAGTTTACGCAAAACATGAAATAGAGCCGTTATTTTATCAAGGTTTCATATATTTTTTTAATATTATCAAAAACAAATTCAGGTTTAATACTGCTTTCTTTAACGTCGTTTAGAGCTGTTTCGCCGCTTAAAACCAAAGCGGTGCTTACCCCGGCGTTTATGCCACAAGCGATATCTGTATAAATTCTATCACCTATTATTAACGTTTCCTCTTTACTGAAACCGCTTTTCTCAATTGCTAAAAGAGCCATTGTAGGCTCCGGCTTGCCTATAAAAACCGGGCGTCTTTTAGTTGCTCGATACAGCATTTCGCTTACAGAGCCACAGTCCGGAACATAGCCGTACCATGTTGGGCAAACCCAATCGGGATTTGTGGCTATGTAATCAACGCCTCGGTTAAGCAAGATACAAGCATCCTCTAACTTTTGAAAGGTTAGCTCCGTATCAAAGCCCATAACAAGACAATCGATACCGTCCTCAAGGGTGTCAACAATATTTATGCCACCCTTTTTCAACTGCTGTTTAAATGATTCAGTACCAAATGCATATATTTTTTTACCGCAATATGCTTTTTGCAAATGCAAAACAGTTGCATTTGTCGATGTTAAAAAGTCTTCTTCCTGCGCTTTTATTCCTAAACCCTTTAATATATCAATATATTTGTCAACGCTTTTAGATGAATTGTTTGTTAAAAACATATACTTGCCGTTTATGCTTTTAACATAACTTAGAAAATCCAGTGCCCCTTCAAAAAGCATATCATCAAGATATATCGTGCCGTCCATATCAAGCAGAAACAACTTTTTGTTTTTGAGATTATCCATTGTTCACACCCTTTAAGGCTGTAATAACATCATCCGAAATGATATTATCCACCCCATATTCCTTCATTCTTTTTATGTCCTCTATGTTATTCACAGTCCAAACGTTAACCTCCAAGCCGTTTTGATGTGCTCTGTCAACAAACGCCTTGTCAATTAGATTATAGTGGGGATGAACGGCATCAATCGAATTTTCAACACAGTATTCTATCATATCTATGCCATAAGTTTCTGAATAGAGTATTCCTATCTTATAGTTAGGATGTTTTTTCTTGATGTTGATTAGAAGTCTGTGGTCAAATGAGGAAATAATGCTGCTTTTAGCCATATCATGCTTTTCGATAAGCCCAACAACCTCTTCCTCATCAGCAAAAGAGAAACCTGTGCCACGCTTAACCTCACAATTTAAAAAAATATCGTTTTCTTTTAAATATTTTAATACTTCATCAAAATAGGGCACAACTTCATTTTTGAATTCCGGAGAAAATTTTTCGCCCACGCTAAAAGATTTAATTGTTCTATACCTATAATTGTAAATGCTTCCTTCCACGTCTTCGCATCTTCCAAGGTTAGCATCATGGTGTACAACAACTGTTTTGTCGGGCAAAATATGAACATCAAGTTCCACTCCGTATGCGCCTAATTCCTTCGCCTTAATAAACGCCGCCATTGTGTTTTCGGGAGCAATTTTGCTTGCCCCTCTGTGTGCCATAACATTTGCCATAATGACCTCACCATTCCTTTTATATTATACGGGCATGTTACGTACTGTTTATTCTCTTTTAGCCCAATAGAACCGAGTTACTCAATACCTTCCAATTATAGCACTGCCGATGATGATAGGCAACAATACAATTGCAGATTTAGTTGCTTTCTGGCAGAATTTATCAGTTGTCTAATGAAAGACAGGTTAGGTTTATGTGAAATAATATTGCCTGCATTGATTGGCAATAAATTATACATGTAAACTTCTAAAGTGGTGTCCAAAAAATATTACGCTATATATAAAACTATAAAATTTGTCAAGAAAAATAGATTTTAATGATAAAGCTGCAGTTGAAACAAGCGTACTCTTTAATCCGTTTGTTGTAACGGATGCTGATGGTGCGTTTCCTTTAGGCAATGCTGTTTATTCAAGATAGGTCAAAGTATCCGCTTCAATTGGTGCAAAAGAGAAATACTGATACAAAATGATATTAATTCTATGACGACGGATTTTAATCAGATGGACCAAATAGGCCTGTCTGAAGCATTAAAGTATAGGCGCTGTGTTTCAAAAGTCCCCATACTACATTTTCAAGCTTTTTAGAACTGCTACCGGATTGGGGATACTTGAATATATTCATAAATACAGGATTGATAAATCCATAGAATTTTTGAAAAACGGAAGCCATACTGTGGAAGGGGTTTCCGAAATTGTAGGCTTTGCAAGTCGTAAGACTTTTACACGCCTTTTTAAAAAATATACGGGAGTAGTGCCAAGCAAATTTAAATTTTGAAAGTGGATTGCGGTGGATTGTGCAAGGCATTAGGGCTTAGGGAATGTAATTGTTATAGATGGCGCAGTCAAAAAGATAAAGGATTGTCACTAAAATCAGATGAACGGGCTGTAGTTAATAAAATTGTGACCACCAGCTTGGCTGGTGGTTTTTTCGCCGGGCTTACAACCCATTATGCCGGCGCCCATTAAGCTTAAGTATAACAATGTTATTAAAAATTCAGCGTATAATCCCTTATTCCAACCAAAGCTCTTTCTTGGCAGTTGAAACTGCAAATGCACCGGCATTTAAGGCAGAAATTATATCTGACTTTGACTCTATCAGTCCCCCTGCAATAATAGGCATCTTTACTTTGTTATGAAAGTCTGAAATAATTTTTGGCAAAATCCCGGGCATAATTTCAACCATGTGGGGTTTTGACAGCTTAATGGTTTCAACAGCCGTGCCGATGGATTGTGAATCAACAATGAAAAAGCGCTGTACAGTTGAAAGGCCGCAGTCACGTGCAATTTTTATTAGGTTTGCCCGTGTGGTGATTATCCCATCTATTCCGCAATTGGACATAAATTCTATGCCTGATTTATCCTTGCCAATTCCTTCGGCAAAATCAATATGTACGAAAATAAGTTTGTTGTTTTTGTGAGCATTATGAGTATAATCATTTATTGTTAAAATACTCGAGTGAAGCAGAAATATAAGCGAAACCGGGGAAGAAATCGCTTTTATAAAATCTTCGTGGGTTCTAACCGCTGCTATTACCGGGTTTGATTCAAGGTTAATCATAAATTCACCCCATATTTTTAGATGCAATAATGTTGGCACCTGTCTTTGCTATATTTTCTATTATAACATCTCCTATTTTAATTGGCAATGAAACAGTTTTCCGGTTTATTTCTTTCATACACTCAAATATTAAATTCTTTGGGATTGGCTTATCTGTCCTGACAGGCAAAAGCCTTCCGTCATCCGTCAAAACCGTGGTGGTAAGTGTGCGGACAGGCTGCACAGTTTCAGACCTTGCGTATAATTCGCCTCTTTTACACTCGTTTCCGCTGACTCTTTTTACTTTATTACCTTCAACCTCAACTTCCAGATTGCAGCCAATGGGGCAAACAATACATGTTAAATTTTTAATCATTTTCCGCCACCTCCAACTCGATAGACATACAGCCGGAATTTACACTGCTAATCATTTCTTTTGTTAAAGTTATTGTTTCCATTGTGGCAGGAAGCAGTTTTCTTTTCTTTTTGGAGCATATGATTTTATCCCCGTCACGAACATTAATAGTTGCGTTGCTGTAAACGTTTGCCGTTCTAAAATACAGCACGGTATTTTTATATTCAGTAAACCTTTGAGGAACCGTGTAGCGTATCTTTCCGTCTGTTTTAATTGGGATATTAATGGTTTCCCCCGCTTTTTGATTTAGGTAATGGGCAGCTGCCTTGCCCGCGATTTCCGCTTCGTCCGAAACATAATCCACAAGGTCATGTACATGCAAAACATTTCCGCAAGCAAAAACACCGGGGACAGTCGTTTGTCGATTCTGGTCAACAACAGGTCCCTGGGTTACGCTGTCAAATTCAATTCCAATGTTTTTGGATAGTTCGTTTTCCGGAATAAGCCCCACAGAAAGAAGAAGGGTGTCGCATGGTATATATTCTTTTTTATCCATAATAGGCTTTAGGTTTTCGTCCACCTTTGCAATGGTAACGCCTGTGAGGCGGCTTTTTCCGTGTATTTCAACAACCGTATGACTAAGCTTTAAAGGTATGTCAAAGTCGTTTAGGCATTGTTGAATGTTTCTTGCAAGCCCGCTTGAATACGGCATGATTTCGCATACCGCCTTGACTTTCGCCCCTTCCAAAGTCATGCGTCTTGCCATGATAAGCCCAATGTCGCCGGAGCCGAGGATTACAGCTTCATTGCCGGGCAAATAACCTTTTAGGTTAACATATTTTTGTACCGTTCCCGCCGAATAGACTCCAACCGGTCTGGACCCAGGGATATTAAGTGCGCCTTTTGACCTTTCCCTGCAACCCATGGCAAGTATTATTGCCTTTGCCTGTATTTCAAATATTCCTTCAGAGGGATTAATTGCGATAATTTTTTTATCCTTTGTAATTTCTGTAACCATAGTGCCAAGCAAATACGGAATTTTAAGCTCTTGGACTTTTTTTAGGTATCTCCATGCATATTCCGGTCCTGTCAGCTCTTCATTAAATTTATGCAGTCCGAAACCGTTATGTATACACTGCTGCAATATGCCGCCCAGCTCGCTGTCGCGCTCTAATATTAATATATCTTTAGCTCCGCTGTTATATGCACTGATGGCTGCACTCATTCCGGCAGGACCTGCGCCAATTACAACCAAATCAACATTCTTCAATTTAAGTCGCCTCCTTTTGTTTTGCCCATAAGGATATTTGTATTGCCGCCGGATTTTGTTATGTTTAATACCGAGGTTTTAAGCTCTCTTGATAAAATATCCACTACATAGGGCAAACAAAAGCCTCCCTGACACCTGCCTGTTCCGCTTCTGGTACGGAATTTGACTGCGTCAACCGTTGTGGCCTTTGGATTTGTGTGAATTGCGTCGATTATTTCTCCTTCCGATACCATTTCGCATCTGCAAACTATTTTTCCATAGCTTGGATTTTCTTTTATTAGTTTATTCTTTTCCTCTGGGGATAGTGTGGCAAAATGGTGCATGGATTTTCTTTTAGGATTAAAATCGGGTTTTTCTTTAAGCTCCAAGGAATCACCCTTTAAAAGCTTTGCAATATACTCTGCAATTGACGGAGCGGCGCTAAGACCGGGAGATTCAATCCCGGCCGCATTAACAAATCTGTTTTTTATGTTTATAATGAAGTCGCCTGTACTTCCTGCCGCACGAATTCCGCAAAATGAAGTAATAACCTTATTCAAAGGTATATTTTCAACATTTTCACATACTTCCCTGGCGATGCTCTCTAAGCCTTCCCTGGTGGTTGAATTATCCTCTTTATCATCAATGCCGACCGATGTTGGTCCTAAAATAAGATTTCCGTCAACCG
>JAQVDK010000072.1 GCA_028697835.1 Eubacteriales bacterium
TTTTGTTGCAGCTTCTTTAGCATAGGCTTGAGCCATGAAAACTCTTGAGAAATTTTTTAAAACTCTTATTAGTTTCTTATGAGTTACCTATCACCTTTTCTTTTTTCTAAGTTTCGCAATTACCTAAGAGAAATTATATTATGAATATCTTTACTTTCCCAGAGCAGAAAAAATGCAGGAACGTGCATGTATAATGCTGTATCATAAATTAACAATTAAAAAGATGCCGAAACATTGCTCGACATCTTCTGATATATTCACTGGTGCGAGCAGTGGGACTTGAACCCACACGTCGTAGACACACGCCCCTCAAACGTGCCTGTCTGCCAATTCCAGCATGCTCGCATATTATATTTTCAATGCGAATAATAGTATAACACTTGCAATGTTTTTTGTCAAGACCCTGCAGCCTTGTAATTTGTAACAATTTCAAGCAGGTTTAGGTTTGCCTTTGGGCGCTGCCTAAACCTGCTTGCTGCTTAGCTATTATGTATTGCTTTTTTCATGCCGGCAACATATTTAAAAATATGCTCTGCGGCGTTTTCGCCATGTTCCTCGATTATCTTTACAATGGCGCTACCTACAATAACACCGTCCGCAATTTTTGAAAGCTCCGCTGCCTGCTCGGGGGTGTTTATCCCAAAGCCAATGGCGCAAGGTATGTCGGCTACTTGCCTTATAGTTTCCACAATAGATTTTATGTCTGTGTTTATCTTATCCCTTATGCCCGTAACTCCCATTGATGACACAATATAAACAAACCCCTGCGCATCTTCCGCTATCATTTTAATTCTTTCGTTTGAAGTCGGCGCTATGAGGGAAATAACATCAACATCGCAGATTTTTGCTATTTTAGCCACCTCGCCCTTTTCTTCAAAGGGCAAATCGGGAACAATAATTCCGTCTATGCCAAGCTCCTTGCAGCGGGAGAAAAATTTTTCATAGCCATATGCGAAAACCGGGTTTAAATATGTCAAAAGCACAAGAGGAACATCTGTTTTTTTCCTTATGGAATGGACCATTTCAAATATCTTATCCGTTGTAGTTCCGGCTGAAAGGGCACGGATATTGGAATTTTGGTTTATGGGTCCCTCGGCAACAGGGTCGGAAAAAGGTATTCCGATTTCTATTAAATCTGCCCCCGCTTTTACCATTTCCAGCACAAATTCCTCGCATTTTTCAATGCTTGGGTCACCCCCCGTCAGGTACCCTATAAAAGCCTTACCGTTTTTGAAAGCGTTTTTTATCTTACTCATCTATTTTAATCCCCCTATACCTTGCAATTGCCGCCACGTCTTTATCCCCTCTGCCGGACAGGCTTGCTATTATAATTTGGTCATTCCTCATTTTAGGAGCCATTTTAATCACATGAGCTATTGCATGAGCACTTTCTATGGCACATATAATGCCTTCGGTTTTTGCAATATATTCAAAAGCCGACACCGCTTCATCATCAGTTACGGCCACATATTCCGCCCTTTTGATATCATGCAGGTATGCATGTTCGGGTCCTACGCCCGGATAATCAAGCCCTGCGGAAATGGAATACACCGGAGCAATTTGACCATACTCATTCTGACAGAAATATGACTTCATTCCATGAAACACCCCAAGGCTGCCTGTTGTAAGTGTTGCGGCGTGCTCACCTGTGGCAACTCCACGACCTGCCGCCTCGCAGCCAATAAGCCTTACATCCTTATCATCTATAAAGCCTGCGAACATACCCATTGCGTTGCTGCCCCCGCCTATGCAGGCAATTACAGCGTCCGGCAAAACTCCTTCAAGCTTTAAAATCTGCTCCCTTGCTTCTTTGCTAATAACGCTTTGAAAATCCCTTACCATCATGGGGAAAGGATGAGGTCCCACAACCGAGCCTATAACATAGTGGGTGTCATGCATTCTGGTGGCCCACTCACGCATGGCTTCGTTTACCGCATCTTTTAACGTCATGGTGCCGCTTTCGACCGCATTAACCTTTGCGCCTAAAAGCTCCATTCTAAAAACGTTTAGCGCTTGCCTGTCCGTGTCCTCTTTTCCCATAAAAACTTCACATTCCATGCCTAAAAGAGCCGCAGCGGTAGCGGTTGCAACACCATGCTGTCCTGCGCCTGTTTCCGCAATAAGCCTTGTTTTGCCCATCTTTTTCGCAAGCAGCGCCTGTCCCAAAACATTGTTTATCTTATGGGAGCCTGTATGGTTTAAATCCTCCCGCTTTAAATAGATTTTTGCGCCGCCAAGGTCTTTTGTCATTTTTTCCGCATAGTACAAAAGGGACGGTCTGCCTGCATACTCGGTCAATAGCTTGTTTAGTTCGTTTTGAAAATCGGCATCATTTTTATAAAACTCATAGCTCTTCTCAAGATTAATGATTTCATTCATCAAGGCCTCCGGTATATATTGACCTCCATGAACGCCAAATCTTCCTTTACTCATCTTTAACACTCCTGACAAATCTTAATATTTTTTCCTTATCTTTTAGTCCATCCGTTTCAACACCGCTGCTGACATCCACAGCATAGGGTTTTAGTTTTAAAGCTTCCGTAACATTTTCCAAATCAAGCCCGCCCGCTAAAAAGAAGGGCTTTTTAACCCGGTCAATCAAACTCCAATCAAATTTTTCCCCGCTTCCTCCTCTCGCGTTGTCCAAAAGTAAATAGTCCACAGGAAGTTTTTCCGCCTTTTTAATATCTTCGCAGCAAGTGACGCCAATGGCTTTTATTATGGGCTTTTCTATCTTGCTTTTAAGCTTTTTGATGTACTGCTTATCTTCGTTTCCATGAAGCTGCACCACGTCGATTACATCTTTTAGCTCAAGAATGTTTTCAATGGCTTCATCTACAAACACCCCGACGGCCTTTATACCGGGGTCAAGGATTTCCTTTAACATTTTGGCAGTGGGCGCCGATACCTGCCTTGTGCTTTTTGCAAATACAAAGCCAATATACTCCGGCATTGCCTCGTTTGCCGCCAAAACGTCCTCTACTCGGCTAAGTCCGCATATTTTAACCTTAATCACAAGGCACACCCCTTAGGCGGCTTAGCATTTCCTTTTTGTTGCTGCTTTTCATCAGGGCTTCGCCGATTAAAACAGCATCTACCTTTGCCTTCCTTAAAATATTTATATCCTCCGACGTGCCAATGCCGCTTTCGGCAACAAATAATACGGAAGGGGGGACCAGTTTCCTAAGCCTTACGCTGTTTTCAATATCAACCTGAAAGGTTTTTAAATTTCTGTTGTTTACGCCAACAACCCTTGCGCCTGCCGAAATTGCAGATTTTATTTCATCCTCATCATGTGCTTCAACCAATGCCGAAAGCCCCAACGCATCGCACAACTTGATGTATTTTTTTAAAGCTTCAATGTCAAGGACGGCACAAATCAGCAAAACGCAGTCCGCACCAATTGCCTTTGCCTCGTATATTTGGTACTCATCTATTATAAAGTCTTTTCGCAAAATTGGCAAGTCAGTTTCGTTTTTTATTTGGGTTAAATATTCGTTTTTCCCCAAGAAAAATTCAGGCTCCGTAAGCACCGATATGCAGGCGGCGCCTGCCGCCTGATAATCCTTGGCTATTTCAAGGTAAGGAAAATCCTCGCAAATTACGCCTTTTGAAGGGGACGCCTTTTTTACCTCGCAAATAAAGCTTATGTCGTTTTTGGATAGGGCTTTTTCAAAAGCAAAAGGCTCCAGCTTATTTTTATAGCTTTGTGCAAGAGCGCTAATTTCATCTAAGGAAGTCTTTTGCTTTTCCCGCCGAACCCTTGTCTTTGTTTCTTTTACTATTTTATCTAAAATCATATTCCGCTCCTTTAAGAATTCGAAAGCTCAACAAACCTTTCAAGCTGACTTTTTGCCCTGCCCGAATCTATAACGTCCGCCGCAATCCCTATTGCCTCGTCAATGGTCATCCCGTCACCTGTAAGGTAAATGCAAGCCGCACTGTTTAGCAGGACAACATCCCTTTTCGGACCTTTTTGCCCGTTTAAAATATCCAGGGTTATTTTTGCGTTTCGGGTAGCATCTCCGCCTAAAAGCTCCTCTTTTTTGCACATTGAAAGCCCAAAGTCTTTGGGGTTTATGGTGTAATGGCGAATTTCCCCGTTTCTTATCTCGGCACAGGTTGTGGGGGCGGAGAGGGATATTTCATCAATACCGTCCTCACCATGCACCACCAATCCCCTTCTAACACCAAGGTTTGAAAGGACCTTGGCAAGGGGGGACACCAGTTCTTTGTCATATACCCCCAAAAGCTGCAAATTTGCGCCAGCCGGATTGGTAAGAGGACCTAAAATGTTGAATATGGTTCTTATTCCAAGCTCTTTTCTGACAGGCGCTACAAACTTCATGGCATTGTGGTATTTTTGGGCAAACATAAAGCAAAGCCCTATTTCACGAAGTATCTCGGCACTTTTTACGGCGTTTATATTAATATTGATGCCCAATGCTTCAAGCACATCTGCAGAGCCGCTTTTGCTTGACACGCTTCTGTTCCCGTGCTTTGCAACGGGGACTCCTGCGGCGGACACCACAATTGCAGTAGTGGTGGAAATATTGAAGGTATTGGAGCTGTCCCCGCCCGTACCCACAATTTCAAGAACGTCCACATCATGCAAAAGCCTTACGCAATGCTTTCTCATTCCTGCGGCAGAGGCGGTTATCTCCTCAATGGATTCGCCTTTCATTCTAAGCGCTGTAAGGTATGCGCCGATTAAAACGTGCGAAACCTCCCCGCTCATAATCTCGTCCATGACAGCCTCCGCCATATCATAGCTTAAATCTTCATTGTTTATAAGTTTGCAAATTGCCTCTTTAATCATTGCCCCTTCCTCCTATAAAATTCTCCATGATTTTGCCGCCCAAAGGAGTCATAATCGATTCCGGATGAAACTGCAGCCCATAAACTTTACACTCCCTGTGCACCACTGCCATAATTTCATCTTCAAAAGAGCTTGCGACTGCTTCCAACACCTTAGGAAGTGTTTCTTTTACCGCTGTAAAGGAATGATACATTGCGGCATCTATAACCTTGGGCAAACCCTTGAAAACAGGGCAGCCCGGGTCAATTTTTATTTTCTCCTGCTTGCCGTGCATAAGGCTTTTGGCATGGCCAAGCTCTGCTCCAAAGGCTTGACAAATGATATGGTGTCCCAAGCCAATACCTAAAATAGGCACCTTCCCCGCAAAATGCTTCACAGCTTCTTTACAAGATGCCACATCGGAAAACCTGGCGGAGCCGGAGGATATAATTATACGCCTTGGACATAAGCTTTCAATATCCGAAATTTTCACTTCATCATTTTTTACTATTCTGATATCAGGGTCAATTTCGCCTATAATCTGATATAAGTTATAGGTAAAGCTGTCATAGTTATCAATAATCAGTATCATATTTCCCCTCCTCCCGCAATTTTTAGTGCGTCCATAACTGCTTTTGCCTTGTTTATACACTCTTCATATTCTTTTTCCGCAACAGAGTCCGCAACAATTCCCGCTCCCGAGCGAATGAATACCTTGCCGTTTTTCTTAACCGCAATCCTTATTGCAATGCAGGTATCAAGGTTGCCTGTAAAGTCCAAATATCCAATGGCGCCGCCATAGACCCCCCTGCTGTTTTTTTCCAGCTCGTTTATTATCTGGCATGCCCTTAACTTTGGCGCACCCGAAAGCGTGCCTGCCGGCAAAACTGCGTCAATTGCATCAAGCGCGTCCTTGCCGTTTTTGATTTTCCCCGTTACGGTGGAGCCAATGTGCATTACATGGGAAAGCATTTGAATTGACATATACTTTTCAACCTTTACACTGCCAAATTCGCAGATTTTGCCCAAATCGTTCCTGCCAAGGTCAACCAGCATATTATGCTCCGACTTTTCCTTTTCATCGTTTAAAAGCTCCTGCTCGAGCATTTTGTCCTCCCGCTCTGTGGCGCCTCTTTTTCTTGTGCCTGCAAGAGGAAAGGTGTGCAAAACGCCATTTTCCAGTTTTACCAATGTTTCAGGCGATGCGCCTGCTATTTCAATGTGGTCACTGCCAAAATAGAACATATACGGCGAGGGATTTGTGCTTCTTAGCACCCTGTATGTATCAAATAGGCTGCCTTCAAAATCCGCTTCAAAAAGGTTGGACAGGACAACCTGGAAAATATCCCCTTCTTTGATATAATGCCTTGCCCTCTCCACTATCTCGCAAAATTCTTCCCTGCTGCGTTGCGGCTTAATCTGCGATTTAACCTTTGATTTGGGGATAGCCGCCCCCTCCCCGTGCCTTATAAGGTCAACCATCCTTTTAAGCTCGCGTACCGCCTTATCGTATTCGTGTTCCATGTTTTCGGTTTTCGCATTGACAATAAGTATTATTTTCTGCCTTAAATTATCAAATGCAATAACCTTGTCAAAAAGCATCAAGTCAAAGTCCCCAAACCCTTCCTGGCCTGTTAAGTCAAAGTTTAGCTTTGTGGAATATTTTATATAATCATATGCAAAATAGCCCACCAAGCCGCCGGTAAAAGGAGGGAGATAGTCAAACCTTGGGCTTTTGTACTGCTCTAAAATCTGCCTTATGTATTTTTGGGGATTGTTTGTCTTTATGGTTTGCCTTTTGTCCGAAGTTATGCTAAGCACACCGTTTGTGCAGCCTATTTCCAATTTAGGCTCGAAGCCCAAAAAGGTATATCTGCCCCATTTCTCTTGGTTTTCCACGCTTTCAAGCATGTAACAATGCTTGCTTTTGTTTTTTAAAATTTTAAGAACTTCAATAGGCGTCTTTACATCCGACAAAATCTCACAGCTAACGGGGAAAACCTTATAATCCCCTAAAATACTTTTAGCTTCTGAAATAGTAGGCCTTATCATAGTTTCTCACTCCTTTTAAAAATGTTTATAAAAGTGCCTGGGCACAGATGCAGCTTTAATGAAACAAACAAAAAATCCCGCCCATGACAAAAAATTAGTCAAGGACGGGATAAAAAACCCCGCGGTGCCACCTTGTTTTGCAGCAAAAAGCCGCACACTCATCAAGGATACCAACATATCCCCCGCAACTGACGTATGCGCTCACGTTACGGGATACTCAAGGCAAAAAAGCCTTTTTCACCGTACCCTCCGTGGACCATTTAATGAACTGCATTCTACGGGGCTCTCACCTTATCCCCACTCTCTGTAAGCGCACATTTCATTTTTACTCCCACATCAACGGTTTAAATGGCATTATTAAATTTTATTATACTACATTATACATATTTTTTACAAATTGTCAACACTTATTATTAAGCCTGTTAAAAAACATCAATTAAAAAAGCAAAAATCGGATGGGTAGATTATCACCCATCCGATATGTTTTTATTCTGCTGTAAATGGTAAAAGCGCAATATGCCTTGCCCGTTTTATGGCAACTGTCATTTGACGTTGGTGTTTTGCACAATTTCCGCTTACGCGCCTTGGAACTATTTTTGCACGGTCCGTTAGAAATCGTCGAAGCCTTGATACATCTTTATAATCAATATGCTCAACTTTATCTATGCAAAACTGACAGCTTTTCCTACGGGATTTTCTGCGCACAGGTCTGTCACTTCTTTCAGCCATTTAAGACTACCTCCCTATAAATTAATGTTAAAAGGGTAAATCATCATCGGTATCAACCGGAGCAAAATCATCATCGGGAAATTGCGATGTTTGCGGTCTGCTCTCGCCGTATTGACTGCTGCTTTGCGGCCTGTCGCCGCAAAAATTAACTTCGTCTGCAACAACCTCGGTTGCATACCGACGCACACCGTTGGCATCGTCCCACGACCGGGTTTGGATACTGCCGCAAACATTAATCATTTGTCCTTTAACAAAATATTTGCATATAAACTCTGCGGTTTGTCGCCAAGCCACAATATTTATAAAATCTGCTTGACGCTCCTCTCCCGTCCTTACAAATCTACGGTCCACCGCTATTGAAAAGGAACAAACGGGAATATTCGAGGGTGTGTATCTAAGCTCGGGGTCGCGGGTAAGCCTCCCCATTAGTATAACTTTGTTTAACATAATTGCACCCCCTGCTTACTTTCCTTTTTTAACAACAATTTGGCGAACAATCTCCTCAGTAATTCCGTAGATTCTTTCAAGCTCTTTGGGAAAATCAGGCTTGGACGAGAAGTTTATTAAAACATAATAGCCTTCGTTTTTGTCGTTAATAGGATACGCAAGACGCCTTTTACCCCAAACATCCACACTTTCTATTTCACCTTCGGATGAAATAAGTGCCTTGAACTTTTCTACGATTTCGTTTACTTGTTCTTCTGTTTGGTCTTTGTCAATGATAAAGATTGTTTCGTATTTGTTAATAACTTCAACCATTTTTCGACACCTCCTTTTGGACTTTGGCGCACACAGCTTATGTGCGCAAGGATTTAGGGTGCGCCAAAGCGCACCCAAATAACGTATTAATTATACTTTAAAAAACCACCAATGTCAAGTTTTTTTACTTTAAAAACCAAAGGTTTTGCATTTTATTATAATTTTGAAGGCTCTAAAATTATGTTTTAGTCCCTGTTGGCATTGGGGCTTTTGTTAAATTCCCTTTTATACAGCTTGCAAAAATAGCTAACGTCGTTAAACCCACAGTATTTGGCAACGTTTTTTATTTTTATCTTATTATCGTTTCTAATCATGTTTTGCGCATGGCGCAAACGTATTTTAGTGAGCATATCAAAAATAGTCATGCCGTATTCTTGCTTAAAATCGCTGCACAGCTTGGACTTTGAATAAGGATAAAATTCAAGTATTTCGTCAAGCGTTATGGGGCTTTGATAGTTAACCTCCAAATAATTGTAAACACTTTCTATTAAAGTGTGCTTCTTTTTGAAGGCTTCATCAAAAAAGCAAATTATAAGCGAATATGTCTTTGCCGATAAGGCGGAATTTT
>JAQVDK010000073.1 GCA_028697835.1 Eubacteriales bacterium
ATAATATATTAAAAGAATGAATTTTTGTTTACAGGGCAAAATATTATGCAGTAGATGGCTTTGTATATTTATTACAAAAAAGAAAAATGTTCTACATGGAACAATTTTTTAAGGTTGCTTGAAGGAGGAAATTATGAAGGATAAATCAAAATTTATTTGGCTTTATAGTGTTATTATGTTTACGGCTGCAATTTTGCTTATACTTATTTCATCGTTGTCCCAATCCCGCCTTTCTCCCAGCGAGGCGATGGCAAAGGAAAGCGAACAGCAGGCTTTCAATCAGACCATTCAAAACAGGGTTACCGATTTGGTCAGTGAAAATGAAAAACTTAGAAACGAAATAAAAAATTTCAGCCAAAAAATTGAGCAGCTCGAGCAGAATTCCGAAAGCATAAAAAACGAAATAAAGGAAAAAAACCTTGCAAACGAGGCCAATGAGTATTTAATACAGGCTGAAATGCTTTTTAATTTAGGAAAAAGCAAGGAAAGCTTTGAGATGCTTAAAAATGTCAATTCCTTTGCTTTGAGCGAAAACGGAAAACAGCTTTATGACTGGCTTAGGGAAAAGCTTGCGGCAAAAGGGCTAAAATTGGAATAATAATTTGAACATAAATACACGAAAGAAGGAGAAAAAATGATTGACGTTAAACTTTTAAGAAGCAATCCCGAAAAAGTTGAAGAAGCATTGTCCAGAAGGGGAGGAACTGTAAGCCTTGACTCGTTTTTAGAGCTGGACAAAAAAAGGCGAGAGCTTTTGGTTGAAACAGAAAACCTAAAGGCTAAGCAAAATTCAGTTTCCAAAAGCATTCCCGCCCTTAAAAAAGAGGGTAAGGATGTTGCGCCTATTTTTGTCGAAATGAAGGAAATTTCTGAAAGGGTAAAGGCTATTGATGAGGAAATAAGGCAACTTGAAGGGGAAATAGACAAGGTGCTTCTTACCTTGCCCAACATCCCCCACGAAAAGGTTAAAACAGGCCTGTCCGACGAGGATAACGAGGTTATTCGCCATTGGGGCGAGCCAAGGGAATTTGGTTTCGAGCCAAAGGCTCATTGGGATATAGGCGAGGAGCTTGGAATTTTGGACGCAGCTACAGCCGCAAAGGTTACAGGTACCCGTTTTACTTTTTACAAGGGCGACGGTGCAACCTTAGAGCGTGCAATTATAAACTTTTTCCTGGATACACATACAAAGCATGGTTATAAGGAAGTTTTTCCGCCGTTTATGGTGCATAGAAGCTCTATGCAGGGAACAGGACAACTGCCTAAGTTTGAAGAGGATGCCTTTAAAGTGGCAAATACGGATTATTTTCTAATCCCCACGGCGGAGGTTCCTGTGACAAATATGCATAGGGAAGAAATTTTAAATGCAGATGAGCTTACAATAAAATATTGCGCATATTCCGCATGCTTTAGGGCAGAGGCAGGCTCGGCAGGTCGTGACACAAGGGGGCTTATCCGCCAGCACCAGTTTAACAAGGTAGAGCTTGTTAAGTTTGCAAAGCCGGAGGACTCCTATAGCGAGCTGGAAAGCCTTACAGCCGATGCGGAAAGGGTTTTGCAGCTTTTGGGCATTCCATATAGGGTTGTGCGCCTTTGCAGCGGAGACCTTGGCTTTTCAAGCGCCATGACGTATGATATAGAAGTTTGGATGCCAAGCTATAACAGGTATGTGGAAATTAGCAGCTGCTCAAATTTTGAGGATTTTCAGGCAAGGCGTGCAGGTATTCGCTTTAGAAGGTCGCCGGGCAGCAAGCCGGAATTTGTGCATACGTTAAACGGAAGCGGCGTGGCGGTAGGAAGGACAGTAGCATGTATTTTGGAAAACTTTCAAAATGAGGACGGAACGGTTACAATCCCTGAAGTTCTACTGACATATATGGGCAAGAATGTAATAGAAAAAGAATAATTTAACCCCCCGTGCAATCGCATGGGGGGTTTTTATATAGGTATGCTGAAGATTTCGTAACATTTGTTACTGAAATCTAAGGGTTTATGTGTTACAATTTTGATATAATCAAAAGTTTGGGAGGTTTTTATTATGGTAAGGAATATAATTTCTATAGATGAAGAAAAATGCATTGGATGCGGGCTTTGCGTGACGGGCTGTCACCAGGGTGCGCTGGAAATCGTTGACGGAAAGGCAAAGCTGATTAGCGAAAGCTATTGCGACGGGCTTGGAAAATGCCTTCCGAAATGCCCGACGGGGGCGCTTAGCATTGTAGAGCGCAAGATTGAGGAGGTTGAAAAATCGGAAAGGAAGAAGAAGCCTGCTGTAAGATTTGGAGGCTGCCCTTCAATGCAGCAAAAAGTCTTTGACAGGCAGGAGGCGCAACTTCCAGAGCAAGCCGCACCCCAAAGGAAGTCACATCTTAGGCAGTGGCCGGTTCAAATTCAACTGGTTGCTCCAAACGCCGGCTTTTTTGACGGGGCAAAGCTGCTTATCGCTGCAGACTGCACAGCGTATGCACATCCAAATATTCATGAGTATATGAAAAACAAGATAACCTTGATTGGCTGTCCAAAGCTTGATGAAGTGGATTACAGCGAAAAATTGGGCGCAATTTTAAAGATGAACGACATACAAAGCATAACAGTTTTGCGTATGGAAGTTCCATGCTGTGGGGGGATAGTTGCGGCAGTTAAAAATGCCCTTGTGGAAAGCGGAAAAATGATACCGTGGAATGTTGTTACCATTGGCACAAACGGGGAAGTTGTAGATGAATAAAGGTTGTTTGGGCGTAAAGCGAAGGCGAATTCACTTCACCGGAGCGAAACAAATATTTATTTAATAAGGAAAGTGCTTGAGCGCGAAGCGCTTTCCCAAACACAACATATCGCCGCGCGAGCGAATAAATATCAGTTCAACAAAAAAGGGTATGCACTTGCATACCCTAATACAGCTTTGATATTATTTCGGCTGCGCACTGCTCTATGCTACCTTGGGTGGTCATTTCAAAATCGCACCATTTAAGGTAAAGCGGCAGTCTTTCTTTATAAATTTCATAAAGCTTTTGGGTGCCGCCTGCTAAAAGCGGGCGGTTTTTTGTATCTATAGTGGATACAATATCGTCTATATTTCTGTTTAAAAAGAACACCTTGCCCTTTTCTTTAAGGTTTTGCATATTCTTTTGGCTAAGCACAACTCCGCCGCCTGTGGATATTACATAGCCGGTTTCTTCGGCATATTTTTCAATAACCGCAGATTCTACACTTCTGAAATACTCCTCGCCATGCTTTGCAAAAATATCGTTTATGCTCATGCCTTCTCTTTTTTGGATTTCCTCGTCTATATCCACAAAATCAAGGCATAGCTTTTCGGCAACAATTTTTCCTTTTTCCGTTTTGCCGCTGCCCATCATGCCGATTAGCACAATGTTTTCATCTGTATTTGCACGGTATTGGTATGCTTTGCTAAGGTCCATCATTTCCACAACAAACCTTTTTGCGTAAGGAGCAAGGCTTTTGTCTTTTAAAAGGGACATACGGCTTTGTAAAACCTGCTCTTCCCTTGATTTGTCGAAAAGGGGAAGGTTGTTTTGCTTTTTATAATCGCTTATCCCTTTTGAAATTTTCATCCTTTCCTCAAAAAGGCTTATTATTTCCCTATCTATATCGTCTATTTTATCTCTAAGTTTTTTTATATCCACAGTAAGCCTCCTTACAGCATAAGCTCTGCCAGGGCAATGGCAGCCGCACTTTCCGCCACCACAACGCCACGCCTTGCAATACAGGGGTCATGGCGTCCCTCAACAGCATAGGTTACAGGCTCCATGTCCTTGATATCTATGGTGTTTTGGGGCTTTTTAATGGAAGTGGTGGGCCTAAAGGCAACCCTTGCCACAATCGGCATTCCGTTGGAAATCCCGCCGTTTATGCCGCCTGCATTGTTGGTGCGGGTTTTAACTTGTCCATCTTCTATGTAAAATTCATCGTTTGCCTCGCTTCCACGCATGTCGGCCAAGGCAAAGCCCGCGCCAAACTCAACCCCCTTAACACCGGGTATGGAAAAAAGAAGCTGCGACATAACGCTTTCCACACTATGGAAAAAAGGCTCTCCAACACCAATGGGAACACCCTCGGCAACAATTTCCACTTTGCCGCCAACGCTGTCAAGGTCGGCTTTTGCTTTTAGGATTTTTTCATCAAGGTTTTCCGTAACAACCTTTCCTGATATGGAAATGCCCTTTTGCTTAAGGTACATCTTTGCAATAGCGCCTGCCACCACCAAGCCTGCGGTAATCCTGCCGGAAAAATGCCCGCCGCCCCGATAGTCTGCATGACCGCCGTATTTTATATAGGCGGTATAGTCCGCATGAGACGGGCGCATGAAATTTTTGATTTTATCATAGTCTTTTGAGCGGACGTTTGTGTTTGGAATAATGCAGCAGATGGGAGAGCCGGAGGCCTTTCCGTTGAAAATACCGCTTATGAATTTAAACTCGTCCTTTTCAAGGCGTGGGGTGGAAAACTGGTCATGCCCCCCAGCACGGCGCAAAAGCTCGCTTTTTATAAAGTCCATGTCTATTTCCAAGCCTGCGGGAATCCCGCATAAAGTTATTCCCACAGCTTCGCCATGGGATTCGCCGAATATGCTTATTTGGAATTTATTCCCCCACGTTCCACTCATCGACCTGTCCTCCTAATATTTTAAAATCCTGCCAAAAATGAGGATACGATTTTTTCACGCAGTCGCTGTCGTTTAGCACCACTTCCTCGTCGCAGCAGGTGGACGCTATGGCAACGCTCATGGCTATTCTATGGTCGTTGCAGCCGCTTGTGGTGCCGCCTTTTAGAGAGCTTATCCCCTCTATGACAAGACCGTCGTTTTTTTCGATTATGGTTGCGCCCAAGGCGTTAAGCTGCTGGGTTATGGCGCTTAGCCTGTCGCTTTCTTTTATCCTAAGCCTTGCAGCGTTTTTTATAATTGTTTCACCTTCCGCCAAAGAGCCTAAAACCGTCAGAATCGGCACCAAATCGGGAATTTGGGATGCGTCGATTTCCACTCCTTTAAGCTTTGCGGGAAGTGCTGCAATATTGTCGTTTTCAATAACCACCTCGCCGCCCATGCGCTTTATAATGTCGATTATTTCCCTGTCACCCTGCAGGCTTGAGGAATTAAGTCCCTTGCACACCACAAAGCTTCCAAGCGCACCTGCCGCAAGGAAAAATGCGGCTTGTGAAAAGTCGCCTTCCACGGTGTATTCAAAGGGGCGGTAAGATTGCCCGCCGGAAACTTTGAAGCTGTGGTAATTGTTATTGCGAACGTCAATGCCGAATTTTCGCATAACGTCAATGGTCATGTCCACATATCCCCGAGACTCCAGGGGGGTGGTAATTCTGATTTCGCTATTGAAATTGTATAAGGGAAGGGACAGAAGCAGTCCGCTTACAAATTGGCTGCTGACATTGCCCTCGATTTCTATTGTTCCGGAAATATCCCCCGGATAAACCGTCAGGGGAAGCCTTTCGTTTGTATGCTTATATTTTATACCGCTCCGGTTAAAAATTTGGTAGTAAGAGTCCAAGGGGCGCTCGCCAAGGCGACCTTTGCCTGTATATGTGACGGGGACCTTGCAGTGCAGCGCAAGGGGGATTAAAAAACGCAAAGTAGAGCCGCTTTCACCGCAGTCTAAAGCCGTGGGCTCCAAGACGGAAAAGGTTTTGGAGCCGTCGATGATAAGCCTTGTATCCTCGCGCTTTATTTGTGCCCCAAGAGCTTTCATTGCCTCGATGGTCTTGTCTATATCTTCGGAGTTTCCGATATTGTTGATTATTGAAATTCCTTTTGCCAGGGATGCGCAGATAATTGCACGGTGGCAAAGGGATTTAGACGGAGGTATGCTTACACTTCCGCTTAGCTTTTTTGGGGTAATGGTCACGCTTTTCATAAAAGCACCTCGTTTCCGGGCATCAGCCTAATCACTGCGTTTCCGATTCTGTCAAGCAGTATTAAATGAATGTTGCTGTCTAAGTTTTTTTTGTCAAGAGCCATTGCCTTTGACAAGCTTGCAAAATCCACATCAAGGGCATGGGGAAGATTATATTTTTGAAGCACTTCCTTGATTTTTTCCGCAGTTCCCTCTGGTGTGATACCCATTTTTTCACCGATTAGGCTTATATTATACATACCTATTGCAACAGCCTCGCCATGGGTGTACTTTTCGTAGTTATAGTAGTTTTCAACCGCATGACCTATGGTGTGCCCAAAGTTTAAAATCATGCGCTCGCCGGTGTCAAACTCGTCGTTTTCCACCACAGAGCGCTTAATGTCGCAGCAAGTGTAGATAACGTCCTCGATTTTAGACATGGCGCTTGATTTTGATATTTGGCTGAACAAATTTTCGTCCCGTATGCACCCGTATTTTATAACCTCTGCCATACCGTCGGCAATATATCGTTTGTCCAAGGTTTCAAGGCACAAAGGGTCGATTAAAACCAGCTTTGGCTGATAGAATGCGCCGATAAGGTTTTTGCCATAGGGAGAATTTATAGCAACCTTGCCGCCAACAGAGCTGTCCACCTGCGCCAGAAGGGAGGTGGGAATTTGGACAAAAGGAACCCCTCGCAGCACCGTTGCCGCCGCAAAACCTGTCAAATCGCCTATAACACCGCCGCCCAGCGCCACAATGGTGTCGCTTCGTGAAATTTGGTTTTGTAAAAGAAAATCATAAACCTTTTGCAAAATTTTAAAGGATTTTGTATCCTCGCCGGGGGGAAGGACAAGTTTTTTAACCTCCCCGCCTATGGACGAGAAAAACTTTTCGCCATAAAGCGGGTCCACATTTTCGTCGGTTATTACAAAAACCTTCTTACTTTTAATATACTGGCCCGCCTTTTCAATAATACCTTTTTCTATGATAATGTCGTAACTTTTTTCACCAAGGTTTACCCTAAGCTTCCTCATTGTCAACCATCTCCTTATCCTTTCGGACTTTCGCCAAGATGCTTTGAAGTTTATCCTTGTCGTCGTTGGCAATCGCACTTTTCAAGCGTTCAAGGGAGTGCTGAAACCTGTCTATTTCCTCGATTAAAAACTCTTTATTTGCCAAAAACAGCTCCGACCATAAAAATTCGTTGATTTTCGCTACCCTTGTAACGTCCTCGAAGCTTCCGCCCGTATAGTTTTTATGCTTAACCAAAAGGGGAGTGTCACACATGGCGGTTGCAATTACATGAGGAAGCTGGCTTGTATAGGCAATAATACGGTCGTGATTTTCCACGGTGGTTTCTATAACCCGACCGCAGCCGATTGCCATTGCTAATTGGCGGACTTTGTCAACCTGGGCCCTTGTGGCGCCTTTGCAGGCGGTTATAATAAAACTTGCCCCTTCGAAAAGATTGTCCAAAGAGTTTATAAATCCGCCGACTTCACGCCCTGCCATAGGGTGCCCGCCGATATATGCAAAGTCGGGCTCAAGCTTATTGTAAAGCTGCATAAGGGGGGTTTTAACCCCTATCGCATCGGTTAAAATAGCCCCTTTTTTGAAGCTATGGAGATTTTCCTTAACAAACTGCTCTGCCGCACAAGGGTATATGCATAAAATCACCATATCGCTAATGGGCAGCGGGTTTTGGTCGGTTTTATCAATCAGCCCTTGTTTTTTGGCAAAATCAAGGACGCTTTCGTCCTTGTCAATGGCGAAAAGCTTTCCCACCTTGCCGCAAAGGCTTCTGGCAATGCTTCCGCCTATAAGTCCAAGACCTACAATGGTTACAGTCATGTTTTTCATAGTGTTCGTCCTTCTAATTCGGCATATTTGCCAAGCTTTTTCATAAGACCGTCAAACTGTGCCGGTGTGATGGATTGAGGTCCGTCACAAAGGGCTGCTTCGGGGTTGTTGTGCACTTCTATAATAATACCGTCTGCCCCCGCTGCAATTGCCGCCTTTGCAAGAGGCTCCACCATACGGCTAAGACCTGTTGCATGGGAAGGGTCCACAATTACCGGCAAATGGGAAAGGCGCTTTACCGCAGGAATTGCGCTTATGTCCAAGGTGTTTCGGGTATAGGTTTCAAAGGTCCTTATGCCCCTTTCGCAAAGGATAACGTTGTTGTTGCCCCCTGCCATGATGTATTCGGCCGCCATAAGCCACTCTTCAATTGTGCTGGACAGTCCCCTTTTTAAAAGAATGGGCTTTTTTGTGCGTCCGACTTCTTTTAAAAGGTCAAAGTTTTGCATGTTCCTTGCGCCTATTTGAATAACGTCAACATTCTGCTCGAAAATCTCCAAATGCCTTGGCGACATGATTTCGGTAACAATGGGAAGTCCTGTTTCCTCCTGTGCAAGCTTTAAAAGCTCTAAGCCTTCTGCTTCAAGGCCTTGGAAGGAGTAAGGAGAGGTGCGGGGCTTGAACGCTCCTCCGCGCAAGAACATGGCGCCGCTTTTTTTAACCGCCTTTGCAACGGAAATAATCTGCTCCTTTGTTTCAACGGAGCAGGGACCTGCAATTACCGCAATTTCCTTGCCGCCGATTTTCCGTCCGTTTATATCAATAACAGTAGGCTCTGGGTGGAACTTTCTGTTTGCTTTTTTGAAAGGCTCGGAAACTATCATAATTTTCTCGACAACGGGGTTTGTTTCAAGCTTTTCGCTGTCAACCTTTGCGGTGTCGCCAACCAGGCCGATTATGGTAGTGTGCGAGCCTTTGGATATGTTAAAATTAAGGTCATAATGCTTAAGAGAAGAAATGACCTGCTCTATTTCCTTGTCTCCCGAGTTGGGCTTTAAAATTACTATCATATTGCCACCCTCCTTATTTGGAAAAATTTAAGGTGTTTATCTTTATTGGAGTAATTATATATAAAAAACACCTTTTAGTCAAGTATATAAGGTTATCGG
>JAQVDK010000074.1 GCA_028697835.1 Eubacteriales bacterium
CGGGAAGAAATATTCAATATTATATGCGAAAAAGAGCTTTATCAGGCAATCTATTCCTATGAAGGGCGCTATGATGTTGAAATTGCAAAAGGCATTACCAATCGCACAACGGTGGCCAATGCGTCAATATTGATGACTGCCATTGCCATTGCCGACGAATGGGAGGATTTGTGCCAGTATCTTTACGAAAAGGCGCTAAAGCATATTACTCCTGCCCTTAAAGCTTATACAAACGAGGGAGCGTTCCCCGAAGGCAGCATGTATTGGCTTTATTCCACTACATACGCCATGCAGGCACAGGCTGTATTGGACAGTGCGGTTCGTAAAGGCTATCAGCCAGAGGAGCGGGCGCAGCTTTGGAAAATCCCCGGATTTTCCCGAACAGTCGATTATATTATCTATCTAAACGGCATGAAGGGCAAATTTAACTTTGGTGATGCAATCATTAACAATGTATATTCCTCTATTTTTTATTGGTTTGCAAAAAAGTATGACACCCCTTCATATGCAGCCTATGTTAATAAATACAGAAGTTCGTTTCCCGACAATAAGGAGCTGATTTTTGCCATACTTTATTATAGCACGGATTATGATACGGCCAAGTTTGATTTTCCTAAAGATAAGGCATACACAAAAGAAACAGCTTCCTTGGTTTCCATGCGCTCCACATGGGATAACACAAACGGGATATATGCTGCCATGCAGGGGGGCGCAAACGATACGGGACACATGTTTTTATCCCTTGGAACATTTGTAGTGGATGCGCTGGGGGAAAGGTTTATCACTTGCCTGGGGCAAAGCGATTACTCCTATGCCTACCCGGCGCAGATGTATTATCATAAACGCGCAGAAGGGCAAAACACAATAATCGCAAACCCGGGCCCGGGTCCGGACCAAAACCCTACTGCAACAGCCACCATTATACAATTCCAATCAACAGATGACGAAGCTTGCGGCATTTTAAACATGACTCAAACAAATGATTCCTTTTTAGACGCAAAGCGGGGTCTAAAGCTTACAGACAAAAGAAGCAGGCTGGTTTTACAGGACGAAATTACGCTAAGGGAGCCTTCGCAGCTTTATTGGTTTGCTCACACCGAGGCGAACATTAATATTTCGGAGGACGGAAAATCCGCAATACTTGATATAAACGGGAAACGAATGTACGTAGCAATTACAAACGGTCCTGAGGATGCAAGGTTTTCCAAAATGAACGCAAGACCTCTTCCTTCATCTCCCGTGGCAGATGATGAGAATTATTTTGACAATATAAAAAAGCTTGCAATTTCATTTTCAGCAGAAGGAAACGTTTGCCTTACAGTGGAATTTGTGCTGCTGCAAAGCGGGCAACAGTCGCCGCCATATCTTTGCGAGTTTGTCCCGCTGTCCGATTGGGTGATGGGCGACAGCCTTATAAATGTATCAAAGGAAGGTACTGTTATCGGGTGCTTTAATACCTATGATGCCGAAAATGCATTGCCTGTGCTTGTTTATAAAAGCGGAGAAAAAATCACCAATATCAGCTTTGGCAACATTTCAAACAACACACTTCAGCTTGACGATAGTATCCCTCCACAGGCAAGCATTGTTGAGATAATAATGTTAAACAGCATAAAAAAGTTAAGGCCGCTTTCTAAGAAACAATCATTTTTACTTTACTGATTTGTGATAGCAAAAAAGGAGGCAAATTTTTATGAAGCAGTGCTTTGATGTAGCAGTTTTAGGCGGGGGAGTGGCAGGGGTTTTTTCGGCATTAACCCTTGCAAACAAAGGCAAAAGCGTTGTTTTAATTACGGACAAGGCGTTTTTTTTAGACGAGTTTACAGCTTCCATAAGGCCTTGGCTAAACGGAAAACAAACACCTTCCCCTTTTAGTTTTTCAGGTAAAATATTCAAAAACCCTACCATGCAAGGTGACGATTTGACAGTATATAAAAACGCCGATTTAAAACGTCATACTTTTGCTTTATTGGAAGAGTGCAACATAAGCCTTGTTATAGACCACCAAGTTTGCGGCTTGGCAGGCGATGGAGAAAACGCCTGCGGCGTGGTATTGGCAAGCAAATTCGGAATAGAAATAGTTTATGCAAACAATATTATTGACGCGCGTGTAAACCAAGAATCCACCTGGTACACAATGCAGCTTACACGGGTTTTACCCTTTAAAAGCGGCAATATTGAAATAAGCGATGCGCAGCTTAAAGCGTATGCCGTATGGGGCGGAGAGGACAACACTTCATTTGTGACTTTTTGTGCACACTCGCATAAGGACGCCGCCTTTGTTGCCGAAAAGCTTTTAGACAGTATAAAATCTATCGATGCATTTTCGCAGGCAAATGCATACTACAGCGGATATGGACTTACGGCAGCAAACCAAAATTCTTTCTTACCCAATTGTAAGTATGCCAACGTCCATAAAATTGAGTGCGAAATCTCCATGGACGTGTGCGCCCGGCAACTGGAAGATGCAGAAAAGTTCGTAGAGCAATCGCTTGGTACCGTCCGGTGGAAATCCGGCGGCTTTGACATGGAGTTTATTGACGTGGGTAAAAAAATTCCTGCATGCGAGCTGTCGTTTTTGCCGTCCGATGATATTAATGCAGAATTTAGAATGGACAGGATAGAGTTTGACTATGAAAAATATTTACCGCTTTATGGCAGCTATGATGTTGCCGTAGTCGGCGGCGGCTCCGGGGGAGCGGCCGCAGCATCAGCGGCAGGCAGAAACTGTGACAGTGTTGTTATGATTGACCGGCTCCCGTCCGCAGGAGGAACACAAAGCTATGGCTTAGTGTATAGTTATTACCATGGTTACCAAAGCGGATATGCCGCACTTACATCCTATCACGCAATTAGCAAGCTTGGCGGGCTTTCGCCACTAAAGCGCATGATACAGTTTTCAATTGACATACATCAAAACAACGTAGATGTAATTTCGAAGGCATGGGCATGCGGCGCTGTTGCTTATGATGGCAGGGCGCAAGGAGTGGTTTTTTGCCACAACTCAAAGCTGTCTGTCATTCGTGCAAAGGTTATGGTAGATGCAACGGGCGACGGAGATTATGCCGCTTTTGCCGGAGCGGAATATGTTTTAGGCTCCGATTACGATGGCATGCTGCAAGATTCCAGCCAGTGGGAAATCGGAGGCTATACAAAGGATATAGATGTGGTTAATCAAACAATATATTCGGATTATCTAAGGGCTGTAAAGCTTGCTCATTATAAAGAGGGCGCTTATGATTATTCGGTCATGCTCACCCCCAGGGAAGGGCGGCGTTTTAACTGTGATTACAACCTTAGCATGAGAGATGTGATTTTAGGGGCGCACCATGATGATTGCATTGCTCTTGCCCAGACGGATTGCGACCCTCACGGGGTGATGAGCTCCCAGCTTTCCATGATGGGGCTTACGCCATACCATGATGAAGTATTTCGCATTGAGGTTCCTTACAGAAGCTGCATTCCCAAGGGAATAGAGGGCATTTTGCTGGCGGGGAAGGCAGTTGGGGCAACCCAGGATGCTTCGGCATACTTGCGTATGGGAGCCGACATTCAAAACAGGGGCTATGCCATAGGGCTTTTGGCGGCTGATGCGGCAGCCCGGAATGTTTCGGTCAGACAAGCCGATGTTTGCGGCACGCAAAAAGTTTTGCTTAATATGCAAATTATAAACAAAGAAAATTTAAGCGGCATCAAAAGGAACATTGACACCGATGACATTATAAAAAAAGCATTGTCCGGCGATATGAAAAGCTTTGCAAAGCTTTTGTGTCTTGATAGAGAAGATGTAATAGACCAACTTGAACACATTTACAGCAAAGACCAAGATATTCTTACTGCTGTTGCCCTTGGGTGGTTCCAAAGCGCATCTCCGCTGCCACTGCTTGTCCAAAGGCTTTGGCAGCTTGCAGACAATCCAAAAAACCTTTCCTATAGCGATGACCATCCATGGAAGGAGCAAAACAACAAAGGCGGAATCATGTATAACGATTATGAGCCTTATTGGGAAGCAAATCAAATTATAACCGTTCTTGGCATACTTGGCGATAAATCCGCCCTACCCGCAGTGCGTAAAGTGATAGAGCATACTACATCTGGCGGCAGACCCAGAGAAGATAATACATCTGTATTTAAGGGAAGGATTGACCTTAAAAAGATACCACACTCAGACAGGATTAGAGTTTTGGATTTTGCTGTTCGCTCTCTTGCAGACGAGGGACTTTGCATGGCAATAGAGTCGCTGATGGATAAAAATCACCTGCATGGATATATCACTTTTAAAGATAATTACCTCGATTCAGGTCTTAATTCCCAGCCTGTATATACAGAGCTTATGGTGGCAAGGATGGCAGCACGTTGCAAAAGCAAAAAGGGCAGAGAAAAACTGCAAATGCTTACAAAGGATGTGCATTATATTATTGCAAAAAATGCTGCGGATGAGCTTTCGGGGAGCGCATACAAACGAAATAACACACGGTTTTAGGAGGATGTTTTTTGAATAAGGTCATTGAAAAGCAACGGGAAACAAAGGTTCTGCAAAGCTGCGATGTATTAGTAGCAGGCGGCGGGATTGCAGGAATTTCGGCGGCACTTGCAGCCGCACGGGAAAATGCAAATGTATTGTTAATAGAAAAACAGTGTGTCCTTGGTGGCCTTGCAACATTAGGGCTTATTACCATCTACCTTCCTCTTTGCGATGGAGCAGGCAGGCAGGTTAGCTTTGGAATAAGCGAGGAGCTGCTCCGCCTTTCAATAAAGCATGGCGCCGAAGACCGCTACCCCAAAGCATGGCTTGAAGGCGGCACGCAGGAAGAGCGCACAAAAGAAAGATTCGAGGTGCAGTATAATCCGATTTTTTTCGCTTTGGAAGTAGAACAGCTTTTACTTCGTACGGGTGTAAAAATCCTTTACGACACATCCATTTGCGAAACGGTTGAGGAAAACGGCTCAATCAGCCACGTTATTGTGGAAAACAAAAGCGGACGGTATGCAATTGGCGTGAAGTCCGTTGTGGACTGTACCGGTGATGCGGATATTTGCAAATTTTCAGGAGCTAAAACACAGCTGTTTGCGCAAAAAAACATTCTTGCAAATTGGTATTACTATATTGAAAATGGAAAAGTTGCTTTAGAAATGCTTGGCGCTGCCGACATTCCCGAAGAATATAAAGAAGAAGGAAAAGGACCAAAACCTCTGGTTGACAAAAGATTCACCGGCATAGACGGCGTCGAAAAAAGCGAAATGATTATGCTTGGGCACAGCGAAATGCTAAAGCGTATTCTAAAAAAGCGAAACAACAATCCCAGCCATACTCCCGTTAACATGCCTACAATTGCACAGCTTCGTATGACAAGAAGAATTAACGGCGTATATACTCTAAGCGATAAGGAAAAACACAAACGCTTTTCAGACAGCATAGGCATGATTAGCGATTGGAGAAAGCCGGGTCCGGTTTATGAGATTCCTTTTTCCACCCTTTACGGCAAAGAAGTGAAAAACCTTATAACCGCCGGGCGGTGCATAAGCGTTAACGACAGCATGTGGGACATAAGCCGTGTAATTCCCGCATGTGCCGTAACCGGCCAGGCTGCAGGCATTGCCGCTTCCATGACAGACGATTTTTCAAATTGTGATATTTCAAGCCTTCAAAAAAAGCTTGTTGACAATGGAGTGGTTTTGCACGAGGCGGATATTTAAAAAAACATATAATCATCAGATTTTTAGGAGGATACAAAAATGAAAGATGCAACAACGATTTTCAAAAGACACCCAAAAAACCCTCTGCTGCATGTTAAGGATTTTCCGGGCATTGCGCAGCTTTATAATCCATCACCGGTAAAAATGGGCGATGAGACAATTCTGTTGGTTTCGGTTGTGGAGCATGCGGCAACCAAGGGATACGGCAGAGACGTGGGACAAACAAGAATTGCACGAAGCCGAGATGGCATAAACTTTGTTTTGGAAGACAAAAATTTTATTGATGTTCAGCAAGAGGGTATGCCATGGGATTTATACCACCATTTTATTGACAATCGCGTGACTAAAATCGATGATACCTATTATATTATAACACCTGCCATGGTCAAAGGATATGATAGTCCTGTTGGTATGTTGGGCAAAACGAAGGATTTTAAAACCTATGAAAGAATTGACATTATAACTGCACCTAAAAATCGCGGAGCATCTCTTTTCCCGGAAAAAATCAACGGAAAATACTATAAACTCGACAGACCGGGAGGCGGAGACGGCTCTAACGGTGATATATGGATTTCGGAAAGCCCCGACCTTATTCACTGGGGAGGGTTTAAGCCTGTGATTAGCGCTGGATACCGTTTTTGGAACGTGCAAAAGATAGGGCCTACCCCTCCAATTAAAACCGATAAGGGTTGGTTGGATATTATCCACGGTGTATATAGCCCGGCAGGGGGTACTTATTACTATCTTGGCGCTATTCTTTTGGACTTGGACGAGCCATGGAAAGTTATAGGCAAAACAAACAGCTATATTTTAGGTCCGCAAGAGCCATATGAAAGACATGGCAACTGTGATAATACAGTATTTGCATGTGGTGCTATCGCCGATTATGACAAAGACGAGATTCGTCTGTATTACGGTGCGTGCGACAATTATATTTGTCTTGCAACAGGCAGCTTAAGCGAGCTGGTACAGGCATGCATTGACGAGATATAACAAGGCATATCATTATAATTTTAAAATAAATTCAATTTACCATTGAAAAACGAGTTGGAGGAAGTACTCTTGAAAAACTTAACGCTACGTGAAAAAATAGGTCAAACCTGTATGCCCAAGTCGGATGATTTTGAACGTTTTGGCGGAAAAAACGCTTTAAAGGACTATCCCATAGGCGCTTTATATCTTAGCCCGGACACGGGAATAAAAGACAGAGCCGCAACCGCCGGCTATCTTCAAGAACTGAACGAATCGCTTAAAATGCCGCTTTTAGTGTCTTCGTATGAAGCGTTTGAGAAGGGGCCGGGTACCATTGTTTCCGATATGGATGTTTTCCCGTCCATTATCAATGTTGGTGCCGCAGCTTCCGAAGAAATCGCATATAAATTCGGCTACTATCAAGGACTGCAATTTAATGCGGCAGGCATTAACTGGCCGTTTTTCCCCGTTGCCGATTTGGACGCACGCCTGTCCAATGTTATGATATGCCGCTGCATTTCTGATGACCACCGGCTTGCGTTAAAGATGATTGGAAGTGTGATTCGTGGTATGCAGGATGCCGGTGTTGCGGCTTGTGTGAAGCATTTTCCTTCCACGGATGATTATCGCGACCCGCACATCACCAATGCGAAAAACTCCAGCCCCCTCGAGGATTGGATGCAGGAGCAGGGAAGCGTTTACAAAGCAGCAATCGATGCAGGGGTTTATAGCGTAATGTCGGCGCATGTTTCCTTTCCGGATGTGGATTCGGATTTAACTCCTAATGGCGTATATGTGCCAGCTACAATGTCGAAAAAAATACTGGATGGTTTGCTTAGGAATGATTTAGGATTTGAAGGTGTTGTTGTCACCGACGCCGTCAACATGAGGGGATTGCAAGCTTCTTATACCATGGAAGAAATATACATAGGAGCTTTAAATGCAGGAAACGATATAGTTTTGTTCTGCGATTTGGATTATATAGATATTATAGAGAAAG
Organism: Eubacteriales bacterium; assembly: GCA_028697835.1. Taxonomy (GTDB): domain Bacteria; phylum Bacillota; class Clostridia; order Monoglobales; family Firm-18; genus STE-11. Next base: position 7,670 of record JAQVDK010000074.1, read on the forward strand.
CAGTAAAAACCGGCAAAGTATCCATGGCCCGCATTGATGAAGCGGTGGAACGGGTACTGGCTTTGAAAAGGAAATTAGGTCTTTTGGATGAAAACTATTGTGCCGGAATGACCCTTACCGCCCAGCAGATGAGCCAATGCAAACAAGCATTAAAGGAAATCTGCCAAAAAAGCATAACACTTATTAACAACGCAGGCAAGTTTTTGCCGCTGTCTGCACAAAATATAAAAAAAGCCGCAATCATTGCCATTGCACAGTACCCCGACTATATTGAAACCTTGCAGCCTTTAAAGGCAGCATTGCAGCAAAGGGGTATTAAGTCTGATATCTTCAACGGGCTAACTTCTGATGCTTATGTTGAGGAAATAAAAAGCGGTGGAGAGATGCTGAAAAAAATATCGGACGAATACGATATTATAATATACTGTCCTTATATTGGAGCGCATCGGCCGTTAGGAAGCCCGTTTTTCTCCGGAGATACGGTTATGACGCTGTGGCAGTGCATGGAATACGGCAAGGAAAAATCAATAGTGGTTTCCTTGGGCTCCCCCCATGTATATTATGAATACTTTGAAACATCTCCTGTTTATATTAATGCCTATTCCCTAACACCCGAGATATTAGAAGCTGTTGTAGAGGGAATTTTCGGTGAAATTGATTTTGTGGGAACATCGCCTGTACGCCTGACCCCCTAAGCCGCAGGAACATAAAATTTATGGCATAAAGCTTATTTACATTACTTGGAGGAATAACATGAATAAAAGGCGTATGCCACATTCTAAGCAACTTTAATTTTTAGACTGGGAGTTTGGTGCATTCTTCCATTTTGGTATTAGAACTTTTTATGAAGGACACAAAGATTGGGATATGAAAGAAATGCCGCTTGATGCATTTAATCCAACAGAGCTTGACTGTGAGCAGTGGATAAAAACCATCAAAGAGGCGGAGCCAAATATGCCGTTTTTGTCTGCAAGCATCACGACGGCTTTGCTAACTGGCCGTCCAAATACACTGATTATTCCGTGGCAAACACACCCTGGAAAGATGGCAAGGGCGATGTTGCAAGAGAATTTGTGAACGCTTGCAGAAAATATGATATTAAAGTCGGTCTTTATTATTCACCGGCGG
>JAQVDK010000075.1:0-5657 GCA_028697835.1 Eubacteriales bacterium
AATTTGCATTTGTAAAGAAAAATTAAAAATATAGTAGCAATTGTTGGGGAATATGCATAGCTTTATAAGCAATTAGTATTATTCCCATTTTTTGAATATTTATACAGCGTTGCTTGTTGTTTGAAAATAACTGTAGCTTTTGGAATAAATATATGTTTTTTGTAAAAAATAATTCTGAATATAAGCAGAAAGGAGAAATTGTGCATGGGGAAAAAATGCGTTTCAATAATTTCAATTTTAACTGCGATAGCAATTGCGTTTATTTTAACAAATATTTTTGAAACAAAAACATTAGGTCAGGCAAACCAGCGGACGGATTCGGACACACAGCTTTTGGCAAGGTGTGTAAACGGTGAGGCAAGGGGCGAGCCTTACATCGGACAAGTTGCAGTTGCCGCAGTTATATTAAATAGGGTCAAGCACCCTTCTTTTCCCAATACAATAGCCGGCGTAATATATCAGCCTCAAGCATTTACGGCAGTTAGCGACGGTCAAATAAATGTGCCCATTGACCCAAATTCCCAAATATATAAGGCATGTCAGGACGCAATGAACGGTTGGGACCCTACAGGTGGCGCAATTTACTACTACAACCCGGCAAAAACGACGAACCAGTGGATTTACAGCAGAGAGGTAATAAAAACCATAGGCAAGCATAAATTTGCGAAGTAAGGAGTAATTTAAATGAGTATAAAGGATAAATTTAAGGATTTTAAAGAGCGACTTTCAGACAGACATATGTATAGTGTTGTTCTTGTGGTTACAGCCGTAATAGCCGCATTTGGAATATATCAGTACAAACGCTCGGTGGGTTTTCGTGACCAGGTTGAACATGGATACCAGCGCGCTTTTACAGAATTGGTACATTATGTTGACAATCTTGACTCTACCTTGACTAAAGTTACCCTGACCGCCTCACCTGTCCAGCTAAGGGCTTTGGCAACGGACTTGTGGCGGTATTCCGCTTTTGCACAGGCTAACCTTGGTCAGTTGCCTATTGCACATACAGAGCTTGACAACACCGCAAATTTCCTTTCGCAAGTGGGTGATTATACCTATTCCTTGTCCAAAAAGGTTGACCATGGCCAGGAACTGTCGGAAAAAGAGATTAATCAACTAAATGAGCTTAGCCAGTATGCGGTTGAACTTAATAAAAAGCTTCAAGAGATGCAAAACGAAATGTTCGCGGGAGTGCTTAGATTCAACACATTTTCCAAAGTTTCAAACCGACTTGGCGCAAGTCAAGTGCATGCTTTTAGTACAAGCATGGAAGAAATTGAAAACGGGTTTTCCGAGTATGCCTCTCTTATATATGACGGGCCTTTTTCCCAGCATTTACAGAATAAAGAGTCGGTTATGCTAAAGGACTTGCCTGAGATTTCAGATTCACAGGCTGTTGATATAGTAAAAGAGTTTATTGGAGAAGATAAGATAAAATCCGTAGAAGTAACGGACGAAGGCAACGGACACATACCCACCTTCAACTGCAGCGTTATTTCCGCCGAAGATGACAGGGAAATTTATGCAGAGGTAACAAAAAAAGGCGGATACGTTCTTATGGTTGTTGACGGAAAAAGCCCTGAAAACGAGGGCATAAGCATAGACGAGGCGGCACAAAAGGCAAGGGAGTTTTTGGAAGAAAAGGGATATTACAGCATGCACGAGAGCTATTACCAAAGAGAAGGAAACACAGTTGTTGTAAACTATGCATACAAGCAAGGGGATTTTGTTATGTATCCTGATTTGGTAAAGGTAAAAATTTCCCTTGAAAATGGTGAAATGATAGGGTTTGAAGCAAATGGGTATCTGACAAATCATATTGAAAACAGGGAAATTCCCGAAATAGTCATAACAGAGGAGGAGGCGCGGTCAAAAGTTCGGCAGAATGTTGAAATAGACAAGGTTAATTTTGCGGTGATTCCTCTTGAAACAGGCGAGGAAGCATTTTGCTATGAGGTTAAAAGCAAATTAAACGACAGAAACTTTTTGGTTTATATTAATGTTGTGGATGGCAGCGAAGAGCGGATACTTTTACTGCTTGAAAACGAGGATGGCATATTGACGATATAGCTTTTATGAAATTTTTGATAAAATCTTATCATTTTTTTCTTGTTTAATTCATTCTCTTGTGAGCATAATAATATCGGGGGGAATGAAAAAATGAGTGGAACAAGAATGTCAGACGCTTTAAAATACGAGATTGCAAAGGAACTTGGTGTTTACGATATTGTTAAAAGGGAAGGCTGGGGGGCGGTAAGCTCCCGTGATTGCGGAAACATCGTAACAAAGGCAATCGAGCTGGCAGAAAGAAGCATAAAAAAATAGTAATTCCATCCCGTCTGATAAAGGCAAATGCCTAAACCAAAATCGACAGGAGTTGCCATTTGGCAATTCCTGTCGATTTTTTACGTTATAGGTAATTATTATCAAATGATTGTCCCGTGAAATGTGTTTGCATATACTCTGCGCGTGATATGCCCACATTAGTCCGCCGGACGCTGTCTGCCGGGCGCTGCTCGCCGGGTGCTATTCACTTGCTCGCTTTTTTAGAAAGTTATTTATGATATTTTTCACCTTTTATAATTTTAAAGCTCCTGTAAATTTGCTCAAGAAGTATTATTCGCATTAGCTGATGGGGAAAAGTCATCTTAGAGAAGGAAAGGCATAAATCACCCATTTTTTTAACCTCCGGCGACAGCCCCGACGAGCCGCCGATTATAAAGGTTATTTTAGACTTGCCTTTTACGGTGCAATCTTCTATGAAGTTTGCAAGCTCACAGCTTGTGAGCTGTTTTCCTTCTATGCAAAGGGGCACACAAACACCGCTTATTTTCGGAATAATAAGAGACCCCTCTTTTTCCAAGGGGTCTTTATTGTCGGGAAAGTCGGGTATTTCCGTTATTTTTAGCTTGCAATAGCCCGACAGCCTTTTTATGTATTCCAAAGCAGCTTTTTTAAAAGAACCTTCTTTAATTTTTCCAACAGCAATAATCTCAATAGTTATCATATTACAATGGGTGCGCTGGTGCAATATCTTGGCGCAATGCCGAGTTTAACGTCTTTGGATACTTTTATTCCGCCAAGGTCCAAAATGCGCGCTACCGTTGAAAATGCAACGTTTTCGGAGTTGTTTTCTTTGCTAAGATGCGCTAACATGATAGTATGCGTTCCGTTTTCTACAAGGAAGCAAGCAAGCTCGCCCGCTTCAACGTTGCAAAGGTGCCCATGCTCTCCTCCTATTCTTTTTTTAAGATGATAGGGATATGGACCGCTTTCCAGCATATCCTCATCATAGTTTGCTTCCAAAATGACAATTTCGCAGCCGAAAACAGCGTCTTTAATATTTTGGTTTATATGACCAATATCGGTAGCTATGGCAATCCTCTTGTCGCCCAAATCAAACTTATAGCCCTTAGGCTGCATGGCGTCATGGGGAGTGTCAAAAGGCGTTACTCCTATGCCGCCTATGTCCATTTGAGAATTTTCGTTAAAAACAATTTTGTTATGGTCGGCAATTTCGCCGATTTCCATTCCCAGCCAAGTGCCATGGCTTGCCACGATGGGGATGTCATAGCGCCTTGATAAAACTCCAACTCCTTTTGAGTGGTCGATATGTTCATGAGTGACTAATATATAATCAATCTCGTCAGCCGAGACATTTATCTGATTTAGTGAATTTTGAATTTGTTTCCCGCTTACACCACAGTCTATTAAAATATTTGTTCCGTTATGGGAGAGAAAAATTGAGTTTCCGCTGCTTCCGCTTACCAAAGTACAAAGCTTCATACCACTTCTCCTATTTTTTGCGGTGTTCCGTCATCACTTTTGCGGACTATCTGAGCCCCTAATTTCCTTAATTTTTCCTCCATGTTTTCATAGCCGCGGTCAATATGACAAAGCTCGTATATTTCGGTTATTCCCTCTGCCATAAGCCCGGCAATTATCATGCTTGCACCTGCACGAAGGTCCGTAGCCTTTACAGGAGCGCCGGACAGACGTTTGACGCCTTCAATTACCGCAACCTTCCCATCAACGCTTATTTGCGCACCGAAGCGCTTAAGCTCGTCCACATATTGAAAACGATTGTCCCAAATGCTTTCGGTAACTATGGATGTTCCTTCCGCCACACTTAAAAGCGTTACTATTTGGGGCTGAAGGTCGGTAGGAAATCCCGGATAAGGCATTGTTTTCACGTTTGCCTTCATAATGGGCTTGTTGCAAAAAACACGAATGCTGTCGTCGTATTCTTCCACGTTGACACTCATTTCGGTAAGCTTTGCCGTAAGGCTTTCCAAGTGCTTTGGAATAACGTTTTTCACCAGAACATCGCCTTTTGTGGCTGCGGCAGCAATCATAAAGGTGCCTGCCTCGATTTGGTCGGGAATGATGGAGTATGTGCCGCCTGCAAGCTTTTCAACGCCCTTTATTTTTATTACATCCGTTCCTGCGCCGCGAATGTTTGCCCCCATTGCATTTAAAAAGTTTGCAACGTCAACCACATGAGGCTCCTTGGCGGCGTTTTCTATAACGGTTGTACCCTGAGCCCTAACTGCGGCAAGCATAATGTTTATGGTTGCGCCAACGCTTACAACGTCCAAAAACACAGGCGCCGCAACAAGCTTTTCTGCCTCGGCTTCAATGATGCCTTTATCGATTGAAATATTTGCACCTAAGGCCTCAAAACCTTTTATGTGCATATCTATCGGACGCGAACCAAAATTGCAGCCGCCCGGCGGTGGAACATTCGCACGGTTAAAGCGTCCTAAAAGAGCGCCGATTAAATAATAAGACGCCCTCATTTTCGAGGTAAGCTCGTATGGAGGATTGCAGCTTTTAATGTCCGTGCAATTTATTTCAATGGTATATTCGTTTATATGTTTAATCTTTGCGCCTAAGTACTTTAAAATGTCTAATATAACATGAACATCTTTAATGTTGGGTACATTTTCAATTCGGCAGGGGCCTTCCACCAACAAAGTGGCAGGAATAACAGCCACGGCGGCGTTTTTTGCGCCGCTGACGGTAACTTCACCGCAAAGACGTTTTCCGCCCATTATTACAAGTTTATCCAATCAATTCACCCTCATTAACATCAAAATTTAAAATATATAAAAAAACAAAAAAATGGTTTTAACAAATCCACCGCATTTATTATATCACCAATTAGTGAATTTTACAACATATTTTATAATTAATTCCATATGCTTTTTTCGTCAAAATCCACAAAAAATAAGCTTTTTACATTAATTTTAAGCAACTATCATGTTTTTTAGTGTATAACAATAGCCAAGATTAGCAATAATAGATGTGTAAACAAGTATTTTTAAAGGAGATGCGATTATGGACGTTTTTGCATTAATACTCGTTATAATTGGTGCTATTAACTGGGGCTCCATCGGTATATTTGGCGTTGACCTTATTGCCACTATTTTTGGTGGACAAACAGCCGCAATCAGCAGGGTTATTTATACCTTGGTGGGACTATGCGGTTTGTGGTCCATAACACTGCTGTTTCGCGACAGAGAGAGTTCCGCTGTAAAAGATAGGTATTAATTTTTAAAAGACATTTTAAAAGGCAGGTTTTTATAAAAGCCTGTCTTTACATATTTTTTAACTTGTGTTATAATGAGCGTAGCGAATTTCATCATATCCTACAT
>JAQVDK010000075.1:5757-7321 GCA_028697835.1 Eubacteriales bacterium
CCAAAGGCGGCAAATCGCAGATTTGTGATTTAATAAATACTGCAAAAACGGAGAAAAAATAACCTACAGATGAATTGGAGTTGATGTTTATGAAGGTCAGAACAAGGTTTGCGCCAAGTCCAACGGGATACATGCATATTGGCAATTTGCGTACTGCCCTTTATGCGTATTTAATCAGCAAATCCCAAGGCGGCGACTTTATATTAAGAATAGAAGATACCGACAGGGAGCGCTATGTTGAAGGCGCTATTGATATAATATACAATACCCTGCGTGAAACAGGCCTTTTGTGGGACGAAGGTCCGGATATCGGAGGGGACTTTGGTCCTTACGTTCAAAGCGAAAGAAAGGCAATATATAAGGAATATGCAGAAAAATTAATAGAAAAAGGCAATGCTTATTATTGCTTTTGTACTAAAGAGCGTTTGGATACTTTGCGAAGCGAGCAAGAGGCTAAAAAACTTACCCCAAAGTATGACCGCCACTGCCTTGAACTTTCAAAGCAGGAAATTGAAGAAAGGCTAAAAAATGGCGAGCCTTATGTTATCCGTCAAAAAATGCCTCAAACAGGCACAACTTCTTTTAACGATGTTATCTATGGCACAATTACTGTTGACAACAGCGAGCTTGACGATGGCGTTTTGCTAAAATCCGACGGACTTCCAACATATAACTTTGCTAATGTGGTGGATGACCATTTAATGGGCATAACTCACATTGTGCGAGGCAACGAATACTTATCCTCTACTCCTAAATACAATCTTTTGTACGAGGCTTTCGGGTGGGATATCCCTGTGTATATCCACTGCAGTCCCGTTATGAAGGACCATTCCCATAAGCTTTCAAAACGGCATGGGGACGCATCGTATGAAGATTTTATCAAAAAGGGGTATTTAAAAGAGGCAATTTTAAACTACATTGCCCTTTTAGGCTGGAGCCCTCAGGGTGAGCGGGAAAAATTCACTTTGGATGAGCTTGTGCAGGTATTTGACATTAACGGAATAAGCAAATCGCCTGCAATATTTGACGAAGAAAAGCTTGCCTGGCTAAACGGCGAGTATATCCGTGAGCTTAGATTAGAGGAATTTCACGAAAAGGCACTGCCTTACATAAAGCAGGCGGTGGATATTGATAAAATTGACACAATGAAGCTGTGCGAACTTTTGCAAAAACGCTGCGAGCGCCTGTCGGATATACCTGAGCAAATTGATTTTATAGACAAAATGCCCGATTATGACACAGAGCTTTATGTTCATAAAAAAATGAAAACCACGCCCGAGATGGCAAAGGACGTTCTTTTTGGCGTTCTTGAGGTTTTGCAGTCCATAAGCGACTGGAGCCAGGATTCAATCCACAACGGACTGATGGCTCTTGTGGGTGAAATGGGGCTTAAAAACGGACAGGTTTTATATCCTTTGCGCATTGCCCTTTCGGGAAAAGCCGTAACCCCCGGCGGAGGAAGTGAGCTGGCGGTTGTGCTTGGCAAAGAGGAGAGTATATCAAGAATTAAAATGGCTTTGGAAAAACTAAATTAAAAAAGCGGACAGTGCCGGCGGACAGTGCC
>JAQVDK010000075.1:7421-8763 GCA_028697835.1 Eubacteriales bacterium
GCGGACAGTGCCGGCGGACAGTGCCCGGCGGACAGCGTCCGCAGGCTAATTTAGGCGTTTCGCGCGTAGAGTATATGCAATGAGCGTTTCACGGAGCAATCATTTGATAGTAGTTTCCTATAAATAAAAAATGGCTTGTCAATTTACTTGGCAAGCCATATCTATTTATTCGCCTCGTCCGAAAATCTCTAAAAGGCGAAATTTTATTTTAACCGGCATACTGCCGTCTTTTGCGCCTGCAATTATATTAAACTCATCTTCTGTAAGGACATTTTTAAGTTTTTGCCTGCTTTCCTCAGGCAAAGTGCCGCTTTGGCTTGATGTAAAGCAAAGCTGGGGATAAAGCACGCACCACCAATTTTCTCCCATACCTTCACCGATTATTATTCTAAGGGCATCGTAATTTCCGGCAGGCAGCATTGCACCTTCATAGCTTCTTGTGGGAAAGCGGTAATTCCCTAAACTTACCGTAACGGCATAGTTATAATCGTTTGCGAATATTTCTTCCTGAGCGGCTTTTGCTATACTTTCAAGCTCTTTTTTTATAATGCTTTTTGTTTCTTCGGTGCTGTTTGCCTCTTTAAGTTTGTCCTTCAAGTGTTCCACTATGCTGTCGCGAACTTTAAGCTTTAAATCCTGGTCACCTTGACTGTTGCTGTTGGCTATTACATGTAAGCGAACAAAGCTTTTGGCAATATCCGCCTTAACAGTGTAGATATATTGCATTGCAATCCCTGTTATTATAAGTCCGATAAAAAGTGCCATGGTGAATTTTTCGCCTGATATTATTTTTTTCATATGTAAATCCCTCCTGTGTATAATATTATTTACATAAATTTCAAGGTTTATACATTCGATGTAATTTGATATTTGTCGATATATAAAGTATTAACTTATTTTATGTCACTTTCATATAATGTTATAGGTCTAATTTTGGCTTAAATATTTTATAAAGAAAGTGAGTGAATTTAATGTATTATGACGACCCGGACTATATAAATAGAGATTTCCCAGATGTGCAATTTGGCTCGAACCATGGATGCGGCTCGGGTAATACAATGTGTCATTCAGATGGATGCAGGAGGAGTAGAAAATGCCCTCTGCCGCCCTTTAATCCATCTTGTCACTGTGGCAAAAATCCTTGTCACTGCATATGCCCCCCAGGGCCAAGAGGCCCAAAAGGTCCAACAGGTGACACCGGCCCGACAGGTCCCACAGGTCCAACGGGTGACACAGGTCCAACAGGCGACACAGGTCCCACAGGTGACACAGGTCCTACAGGCGACACAGGACCTACAGGCGACACAGGTCCAACAGGCGACACAGGTCCAACAGGCGACAC
>JAQVDK010000076.1 GCA_028697835.1 Eubacteriales bacterium
ATTTTCGATTTCTGCCAAAAATTCTTAAAATATAAAGGAAAATATTTATAAAATCAAGGTATAAAGACAGCGCGCCCATAACTGCGGATTTTTTCTGCATTTCCACGTTTCCCGCGGTGCTGTAATAGTATGCTTTTAATTTTTGGGTATCATAAGCCACAAGGCCTATAAAAATAACAAGCATTATAATGCTTAGAAAATAGTCAAGGGAGGAGCTTCTTAAAAACCAGTTTACCATAAACAATACAATTCCGCCCACAAGCCCCATTATTGCAAAAGAACCAAATCGAGTCAAATCATTTTTTGTAGTCGCCCCATAAATAGCCATAACCCCAAAAGTTATGGAAGTTGTAGCAAAGGCTTTTCCGATAAATCCGATATCATACACATAAAATATGGTGGACAGGGTAATTCCGTTTAGTATGGAGTAAACATAAAACAAGGTCAAAAGACTGGTGTATTGAAACTTTTGCACCCTTGAGGACATCCATACCACAAGCAGCACTTCCGCTATGAGAATAACATATAGCGCATTCCCTAAAGTGAAAATCAAATCTGTCGATAAAACCAAAAAAGATGTGGCAGCTGTTGCTAAAAGACCTAAAAACATTGTTGCAAAAACTCTTACAACGTAAGCATTAAATGAGCTTTCCTGCCCGGTCGCCACTTGATAGTTTTGAAGTGGGTTGTTGTTTTCATACATGATTAATCATTCCTTTCCAATAAACATATTGCCTGAGCTGAAATTCCTTCCTTGCGCCCTTCAAAGCCCAAACCTTCGGTTGTGGTGGCTTTTACTGAAACCGCATCGTTGTCAAGCTCTAATATATCGGCAATTGCCAGTCGCATATCTTCTATATATGGCGCAAGCCTTGGCTTTTGTGCTATTATTACGGAATCTATGTTTTTTATAACATAACCTTTTCTGCTTAGCATTTGCCATACTCTATTTAAAAGTATAGTACTTGAAATATTCTTGTACTCATCCTGCGTATCCGGAAAAACACTGCCAATGTCGCCCATTGATGCGGCTCCCAAAAGCGCATCTATTATCGCATGAATTAAAACATCCGCATCGGAATGCCCGGCAAGGCCCGTTTCAAACGGAATGTGAACACCGCCTAAAATTAGCTTTCGCCCTTGCTCAAATCTATGAGCGTCATATCCTATTCCAACTCTCAAAAACATCCCTCCTTTTATAAATTCGATTCAATAATATATTGCGCAATGGCTAAATCTTCCGGTGTTGTTATTTTTATGTTTGTTGCAGGGGCAGGCACAATTTGAACATCAAAGCCGCACCTTTCCGCCAAGGCACAATCATCCGTGGCCTCAAAGCCGCACCTTTCCGCCTTTTGGTGAGCGCCCTCAATAATATCCCGCTTGAATATTTGCGGGGTTTGAATATGCCAAAGGTTTGTTCGGTCCAAGGTTTTCTGTATAAGAAAATCTTCGTTTGCAAGCTTTAAAGTGTCAACAACGGGACTTCCCAAGACTGCTGCCCCCTTTGACATAGCCGTCTCAATGGCAAGGTCTATATAATAAGGCAGCACACAAGGCCTTGCACCGTCATGTATAGCAATAATATTTGCATCTTTTGCCGCTTCTATACCATTTTTAACCGACTGTTGGCGGGTGTTTCCGCCTTGCAAAATCGAAACCGCCTTTGTAACTCCGAAAGCCTTTACAATGTCGCTTGCCAAAAGAATATACTCTTCTCTTGTTACCACATATATTTCATCAACCAAAGCCGCCTTTTGAAAAGCCTCCAGGGTGTACGCCAAAACAGGTTTGCCAAGCAGCTGTGCAAATATTTTGTTTTGGTTTTGCATACGTGTGCTTTTGCCTGCCGCAACAATGACGGCAGCAGTTTTAAGACCCTTTTTCTTTCTCATGACGCGCTCCTTTAAAAAATTCTACTTACCTTTTAATTATACCACATTTTGTATATTGGTTACAAGTCCAATTTAAATGTTCGAAAGAGTAAAAGATTAACCCCCTTGCCCTTAGCACACAAGATAAAAGGCGTTTGCCAAGCCGTAATTTTTGTTTAAAAAAGCCCGCTAACCTGCCTTACGGCAAATTAACGGGGCTTTATACTTTTTATAAAGCTTAGTAAACGATTGTCTTTTCTGTTTCCTTATCAAACAGGATAATCTTGTTCATATCGAAGCAAACCCTGATTTTATCTCCGGGTTTTGCAGTTGTCCTTGGGTTAACCCTTGCGGTAAATGCTACACCCTCAATGGTTAGGTACAGGTACGTTTCAGCGCCCATCATTTCCACAACTTCCACATTAGCTTCAACTGTGCTGTTTTCCATGGTTGACAGATAAGACTCCTCGTCATGGATATGCTCAGGTCTGATACCTGCAACAATTGTGGAGCCAACATATGAGTCAAGCTCTTTTGCCATTTTGCTTGCAGGAAGCTTGATTTTGTATTTGCCGCCAAAATCAATGGAATATCCATCGTCTTTAATTAATTTCGCATCAAAGAAGTTCATCTGCGGGCTTCCGATAAAGCCTGCAACGAACATATTGCACGGTTTTGTATAAAGGTCAACAGGAGAATCCACCTGTTGAACGAAACCATCCTTCATAACGACAATCCTGGTACCCATGGTCATAGCTTCAGTCTGGTCGTGAGTAACATATATAAATGTTGTTTGAAGGTTTTGGTGAAGCTTGCTGATTTCCGTCCTCATTTGAACCCTAAGCTTAGCGTCAAGGTTTGAAAGAGGTTCGTCCATAAGGAAAACCTTCGGATTACGAACAATCGCACGACCAAGAGCAACACGCTGACGCTGACCGCCGGACAATGCCTTGGGCTTTCTTTGAAGCAAATGTTCAATATCAAGGATTCTTGCTGCTTCCGTAACTCGCCTGTTAATTTCATCTTTCGGTGTTTTTCTAAGCTTTAGGCCGAAAGCCATATTTTCATAAACAGTCATATGAGGATACAGAGCATAGTTTTGGAAAACCATTGCAATGTCTCTATCCTTTGGAGCTACATCGTTTACAATCTTGTCATCGATATATAATTCACCTTCTGATATTTCCTCAAGGCCGGCAATCATACGCAAAGTGGTAGATTTTCCGCAGCCGGAAGGGCCTACCAAAATAAGAAATTCCTTATCTGCTATATCGAGAGTAAAATCACTTACCGCTGTCACTCCACCAGGATAGTGCTTATATACACCGTCTAATTTTAAGCTTGCCATTTAATAACGCCTCCTAAATAAATAAAACATAGCAAAGTTATGTATGTATATACTATATCATATTTTTGCTAATCATGACACCACCTAAATAACCAAAATTGATTTTGCTGTTTTAGGTATTTTGCATAAATGTAACAATTTTCACGCTAAAAGTTATAAAAAACCCTTTAACTCAAAGATTTGGGCAGTTGTTTTTTCAAAAATTTGATAGTTTTTGCAAAGTATTTTATATTTTTTTCATTAAAGATTATGCATATTTGCCAAAAGGTCATTAAACTCCCCTCATGGAAAGGGAAATTCGCTTCCTTTCCACGTCCACCTCCAAAACTTTTACCGTAACAACATCCCCTACCGAAACAACATCCATAGGATGCTTTACGTATTTGTCGGAAAGCTGTGAGATATGCACCAAGCCGTCCTGATGTACGCCTATATCCACAAACGCGCCAAAATCTATTACATTTCTGACGGTTCCCTGCAAAATCATGCCCTCTTTTAAATCCTCCATGCTCAATACATCTGTAAGAAGCTGCGGGGGCTCTATTTCATCGCGCGGGTCACGTCCGGGCTTTAAAAGCTCGTCTACTATGTCACGCAAAGTTGGAACACCAACGCCGCACTCTTTTGCAAGCTCGGCAATATTGCCTGCTACTTTATCCTTAAGGCCCTTTAAATTGCTGTTTTTAACATCCTCCAGCGTATATCCCGTAAGCTCCAAAAGCTTCTTTGCCGCTGCGTAGGATTCCGGGTGGACGGAGGTGTTGTCCAAAATATTGTCACCGTCGGTAATGCGCAGGAAACCGGCGCATTGTTCAAATGCTTTGGGCCCGAGCTTCGGCACTTTTTTAAGCTGGCTTCTGCTTATAAACTTACCTTCCGCCTCCCTGAAGGATACGATGTTTTTGGCGACCGTCGCATTAACGCCCGATACATAAGACAAAAGCGACGGCGAAGCGGTGTTAAGGTCAACCCCTACGCTGTTGACACAGTCCTCCACCACTCCTCCTAAAGCCTCGCCCAAGCGTTTTTGGTTCATATCGTGCTGATATTGTCCAACCCCGATTGCCTTCGGGTCAATTTTAACAAGCTCCGCCAAGGGGTCTTGCACACGCCTTGCAATGGAAACAGCGCTTCTTTGGGACACGTCAAAATCCGGAAACTCCTCGGCCGCAAGCTGTGATGCAGAATAAACCGACGCTCCGGCTTCGCTGACGACCATATAATAAACCTTTTGTTCGATTTCCTTTAAAAGCTCGGAAATAAAAATTTCGCTTTCCCTTGAGGCAGTGCCGTTTCCTATGGCAATAAGGGAAACACCATGCTTTTCAATTAACTTTTTGACCGCCGCCTTTGCCTCCTCTACTTTATTTTGAGGGGGCGTGGGATATATAACAGTCGTATCCAAAACCCTTCCGGTGCTGTCCACCACCGCTAATTTACAGCCTGTCCTGTAAGCAGGGTCAAGCCCTAATACAACCATGTCTTTAATTGGCGGCTGGAGCAGAAGATTTTTAAGGTTTTCGGAGAACAGTTTTATTGCTCCCTCCTGCGCCTCATCGGTAAGCATATTTCTAATTTCGTTTTCTATGCTGGGAGCAATAAGCCTTTTATATCCGTCCGCAATTGCAAGCTCTACATATTCGCTTGTTATGCTCCTTGGGTTTGCAATCATTTCACTGTTTAGTTTTTCAAGAACTCCCGCCTCGTCCACTTCGATTTTGACGGTTAAAAACTCCTCCTTCTCGCCCCTGTTTAGCGCCAAAACCCTGTGTTGCGCAATTTTCCTTACAGGCTCGGAAAAATCGTGGTACATTTGATAAACGTCCCGCTTTTTCTCTGTTTCTTCTTTATTTGTTGTTTTTGAAACTATAATGCCATGACTGAAGGTATATTCCCTTATAAACTTACGAAAGTCCGCATTGTCGGAAACCATCTCGGCGATAATGTCCATGGCGCCTGCCAAGGCATCGTCAGTGCTTTCGACCCCTTTTTCCGCATCTATGTATGGGGCGCATATGTCGTCTATATTGCCTTCTTTAAGCTGCTGCGCCAAAACAAGGTCCGCCAAAGGCTCCAGACCCTTCTCCTTGGCAATTGTTGCCCTTGTGCGCCTTTTTGGGCGGTATGGGCGGTAAATATCTTCGATTTCCGTAAGCTTTTCCGCCTTGTCAATTGCCAAAGCCAGCTCCTCGGTAAGTTTGCCTTGCTCGTCTATAAGGCGCTTGACTTCTTCTTTTCTTGCCTGCATGGACCTTAAATAACTGAGCCTGTCATAAAGAGCACGAAGTATTTGGTCGTCCAGCTCGCCTGTAACTTCCTTTCGATAACGGGCAATAAAGGGAATTGTGTTCCCCTCGTCAATGAGCCCGACGGTGTTTTCCACCTGCCCCGCTCTTAAATTAAACTCCTTTGCCAATTGGGCTATAATGTCCATAAACAATCCAACTCCTCTTTTGTTAATTCACGAACCTCGCCCTTTGAGAGGGCAGGGTCAAGAGTAAGGTTTCCCATTTTTATTCTTTTTAAATAGGTAACATTTTTCCCAACCTGATTAAACATTCGCTTAACCTGATGGAATTTTCCTTCATATATTGTAACATAAACCCCGCCCTCACCCTCTTCCAGACGGGCAGGCAGTGTTTTGTATCCATCATCTAAAACTATACCTTTTTCAAAGGCGTCTATGTCCTCTTTGCAAATTTCCTTGTCCAGCTTTGCAAAATACGTCTTTGGAACGTGTTTTTTAGGGGATAAAAGCTCGTGGGCCAATTTCCCGTCATTGGTCAAAATCAAAAGCCCTCGGGTGTCGATGTCCAGCCTGCCGACGGGAAACGGCTTAAAGTGGGCAAATTCCTCCGGCACCAAATCACAAACGGTCCTGTGGCGTGGGTCAAAGGTGGCGCTGATGACGCCTTCGGGCTTGTTTAGCATTAGGTAAATATGCTTTTTATAAACAATCTTTTTGCCGCCCACCCAAAGCTCGTCCGCCTCGGGGTCAATTTTAAGGTCAGCTCTTTGGGCAACCATGCCCCTTACGCTGACCTCGCCCTTTTTTATAAGCTGCTTTACTTCCTTGCGTGTGCCAACGCCCATGTTTGCAAGGACTTTGTCCAAGCGCTCCATAAAATCACCCAATTCCCTAATCCCTTTTTGTAAGGGGCAACATAAAGCCGTCAATGGCTATGGTCATTATGTCCCCGCCAACAACTTTCCCTTGGTATATCAGAACATTTATCCTAACTCCCTCTATATCGTGAAAGTTTTTCACCTCGAAGGTATATCGCACAAGCTTTTTCCCTGCATATTCGGACAGGTCAAACCCCGCCTGGTTTTGAAGCCTGTTATAATTGACATAAACATCGTCAAAGACTGCGGGAACGGTTACCTCCTGCACCTCAAGGGGAGCTTCCCCGATTTGCCAGCCTAAATCATTAATAAATTTGATGGCACGGCTTTTAGCGTCAACAGGTGCTTGTGCAGCCATAATCACAAAGGCGATTATCAAAACCGCAAAGATAATCGTAGAGATAAAAACCTGCTTTTTCATACCATCACCCCTACTACTATGGATATTCGAAGCAGGGGGCGGTTATACTAACTTTGACCTATTTATATTTTGCCGCTGGCCATTTATATTTTGCCGCTGGCTATTTATATTTTGCCGCTGGCTATTTATATTTTGCCACAAACTTGTCTATCCTTTCCAATGCTCGGTTAATATCGGCGATGGAATATGCATAGGAGCAGCGTATAAAGCCCTCGCCGCTTTTGCCGAAAGCGTTTCCGGGCACCACTGCCACCTTTTCTTCCTTTAAAAGCCTTTCGCAAAACTCATTGGAGTTCATTCCCGTAATCGTAATGTTGGGGAACACATAAAAAGCGCCAAACGGCTCAAAACAGGAAAGGCCTATCTGCCTTACGCCTTCTAAAATAACTTTGCGCCTGTAATTATATTCTGCAACCATTTCCGCCACATCATCATCACCGTTTCGAAGGGCTTCCACTGCCGCAAACTGGCTTGTGGTGGGGGTGCTCATAATGGCATATTGGTGGATTTTCGTCATAGCGGCTATGATGTCCGGGTGTCCGCAGGCATAGCCCAACCTCCAGCCGGTCATGGCATATGCCTTTGAAAATCCGTTCACAAGAATTGTCCTCTCCTGCATTCCGTCTATCGAGGCAATTGAAACATGTTTTGTTTCGTATGTTAATTCTGCATAAATCTCGTCGGAGAGAATCATTATATCTGTTTCTTTGATAACATCCGCAATCTTTTGCAAATCCTCCCTTGTCAAAACAGCGCCTGTGGGATTGTTCGGATAAGGCAGGATTAAAAGCTTGGTCCTTGGAGTTATGGCAGCTCGCAGCGCCTCGGGGGTTAATTTAAAATCCTCTTCCTCCTTGGTTACTATCGGAACGGGCACGCCCCCTGCCAAGGATGTGCAAGGGCTGTAGCAAACAAAGCTTGGCTCGGGGATTAAAACTTCATCCCCCTTAGATACAAGAGCCCTAATGCAAAGGTCTATCGCCTCGCTTCCTCCCACAGTCACCAAAACCTCGGTGTCAGGGTCGTAAGATAAGCCGAACCTTCGCTCCGTGTAATTGCATATTTCCATCCTAAGTTCAATAATACCGCTGTTTGAGGTGTAATAAGTTTTTCCTTTTTCCAGGGAATATATGCCTGCATCCCGTATATGCCACGGGGTTACAAAATCCGGTTCGCCCACGCCCAGGGAAATTGCGTCAGGCATACTGCTTACAATATCAAAAAACTTTCTTATGCCCGATGGCTGAATACTTGTAACAACAGGCGACAGCTTGCTTGAAACATCAAAACTCATAAGGTAATCACCCGTCTTTCGTCTTTTTTAGGCTCTTCAAAAACAACGCCATTTTGCTTGTATTTTTTCAGCACAAAGTGAGTCTTTGTAGAAACCACAAATTCCATTGGCGCAAGCTTTTCCGCAACAAAAAGGGCAACCTCTTTCATGGTCCTGCCCTCGATTGTTACACCCAAATCATAGCCGCCCGACATTAAATAAACACTTTTAACCTCGGGATATTGGTAAATTCGCTCCGCAACCCTGTCAAAGCCTTCCCCACGCTGTGGGGTAACCCGAAGCTCAATATGGGCGGTAACAAACTCTCTTTCTGTTTTTTCCCAATTTACAAGGGCTGTATATTTAAGTATTACGCCTTTTTCAACCAAGGCGGCAATTTTTGCCTTAACCTCTTCAGCCGTTATTCCCAGCATTGTTGCAAGCTGTTCGTTGGTATAGCTGCAATCCTGTTCCAAAAGACGTAAAAGTTTCTCCTCCATAAAACATAACACCTCATTATCCATAAAATTCTTTAAAATTTATTTTACCACAACTTTCTTAAAATTACAATCATTTTGAATTCTTGATTTTTCCCGCCTTTTGCTATATAATGTAAGGGAAAGAAAAAAGGAGGTAACTATGCTAACAAAAAAGGAACTAAAAAGAAGGCTTGATGCCCTCATGTCCGCCCTTGGCAGCGGTTG
>JAQVDK010000011.1:0-15329 GCA_028697835.1 Eubacteriales bacterium
TGAGGAATGTATAAATATATGGTGGGCTTAGGTGGACTCGAACCACCGACCTCACGCTTATCAGGCGTGTGCTCTAACCTGCTGAGCTATAAGCCCAAAACCGCCAAGATGTAATAGATTATAGCACATTTTGGCGGTAAATGTCAACCTTTTTTATATAATTCCTTTAAAATTTTTATTGCGTTGTTTTGCATTGTAACCTTATCTGGCTTTTTTTCGTCCCCTTGGGTTAAAACCCTTACCGCAGCATATATTTCCTTGCCTTCGGGAATGCCTAAAATATTAAACCCCTCTATTTCGCTGACTAACACACCATATGTAGGCTGGGTGAATCCTAAGTGCTCGGAAAGGTCGACAAAAAGCTCCATTTCTTTGTAGCTTTCATACAACTTCTTGTCCATTAAATATAAAAAGGTGTCGCCTACTGCAATTTCCAGTTGAATTTTCTGTTGGATTGCCATATCCTGCTCCGACCTTATTTCGTCCGAAATTACAAGAGGCGAAAAATACACTTTCCTAACCCCGTCACCATCCACATCATCAATAATTTCGGCAGCTACTTCTTCAAAAGCAGCTATATTTTCCTGGGCAAAATATGAATTTCCTATATATGTTATTGTAGTGTCAATCTCTACACTGTTTATACATTCAGCCAAGGTATAAACGGCAACAAGCAAAACAAAAATGCCGATAAACGTGTGAATTTTATAATAATACCAGTAATTTTCAAACCATTTTTTGCTGAAAATTTTTGGTTTTGTGTCCATGTTCTCACCTTCTTAATTCTTTGGTTTCATGGTTGGGAATAAAAGAACGTCTCTTATGGATGGGCTGTCCGTAAGCAGCATTACAAGCCTGTCGATGCCCATTCCCATTCCTCCTGTGGGAGGCATGCCATATTCTAAAGACAGGACAAAATCCTCATCCATCATATTCGCTTCTTCGTCCCCTGCCTCACGCTGCCTTACCTGCTCCTCAAAACGTGCCCTTTGGTCGATGGGGTCATTAAGCTCGGAGAAGGCATTTGCTATCTCACGTCTTGTTATAAACAGCTCAAACCTTTCAGTCAGCCTTGGGTTTGACGGCATCCTCTTAGCAAGAGGTGAAACTTCAACAGGATAATCTATTATAAAAGTAGGCTGAACCAGATATTCTTCAACCTTTTCTTCGAAAACAGTGTTTAAAACCTTGCCCCATGTGTCTGTTTCCTCCACATCGACACCCAGGCTTTTTGCAAGGGCTCTTGCCTTAGCATCGTCGGTTATTGGAGTAAAATCTGCGCCTGTGTACTTCTTGACCGCGTCTGCCATGGTAATCCTTTCCCATGGAGCCTGAAGGTTTATAATTTCACCCTGATAGGTAACTTCCAAGGTTCCCAAAACTTCTTTTGCTATATAGCAGACCATCTCTTCGGTAAGGTCCATCATATCGTGATAATCCGCATAAGCCTGATAAACCTCAACGGTTGTAAATTCGGGATTGTGGCGTGGGCTCATGCCTTCATTTCTAAACACCCTGCCTATTTCATAAACCCTTTCCATTCCGCCCACTATAAGCCTTTTAAGGTGCAGCTCCGTTGCAATGCGAAGATACATGTCTAAACCTAAGGTGTTGTGGTGGGTTATAAAAGGACGTGCCGCAGCGCCCCCGGGAATAGTGTTTAGCATGGGGGTTTCAACCTCTAAAAAGCCTCTGCTGTCAAAAAAGCTTCTCATGGCGGTAATAATTTTGCTTCTTAAAACAAAGGTTTTCTTAACTTCCGGGTTTACGATAAGGTCAACATAGCGCTGACGATAACGCAAGTCCGTATCCCGAAGTCCATGGAATTTTTCCGGCAAAGGCTGTAGGGATTTTGAAAGCAGAGTAAAGGCGTCAACCTTAATAGAGATTTCACCTTTATTAGTAGTGAAAACCTCTCCTTTGACCCCTGCAATGTCGCCTATATCGATTTTTTTGACAAGCTCGTATGTTTCATCACCTAAAACATCTTTGCGGATATAAAGCTGAATTTTGCCGTCTCTGTCGGATAAATCGCAAAAGGTTGCCTTTCCCATGCCTCGCTTGCTCATAATCCTGCCGGCAATGGAAACATTCTTTCCTTCAAAATCATCATAATTTTCAATTATTTCTTTTGATTTTGCATTAACATCATACTTTGTAATTTCATAAGGATTTTCATTGTTTTTTATAAGCTCAGCCAACTTTTCACGTCTTACAAGAAGTATTTCGTTTAAATCCTGCTGAGGCGTTAATTCATTTGTAATATCGTCCACTTTTGTTTATACCCTCCTATTTACTTATATCTAAAATTTCAAATTTAACTATGCCTGCCGGAGCCTCCACCTCGACAATATCGCCCACCTTTTTGCCTAAAAGCGCGCTTCCGACAGGAGATTCGTCGGAAATCTTAAACTCGGCGGGATTTGCCTCCGTAGAGCCTACTATAATGTATTCAAGCTCTTCGTCAAACTCCTTGTCATAAACCTTAACCTTTGACCCAAGAGTTACAATTTCGGTGGAAACATCGTCTTCGTCAATAACCTTTGCATTTTTAAGCATTTTTTCGACTTGAACTATCCTGGACTCTATTTGAGCCTGCTCATTTTTTGCCTCGTCATATTCGGAATTTTCCGAAAGGTCGCCAAATGCAAGAGCCTGCTTGATTTTTTCGGCAATTTCTTTCCGTTTGACAGTTTTTAAATATTCCAACTCGTTTTCAAGCTTTTCCAATCCTTCATAAGTTAACACTACTTGCTTTGTAACTGGCATAAAAACCACTCCTTTTATTTTCAATAGGAATGAGCCTGCTTGATAAATTCCTATTTTCTATATCAATAATATATGACTCTTCTTTAAAGTGGGTACTATTATATACAAATTTTATAAAAAAGTCAATGCTTTAATTAACAAAACTTGTATAATTTTCTCAGTTTGCTTTCAATCTTGATGAAGGTACAACCTTGCTTGCACATTTGAAAGCGTTTATTCGACAGTCCAAGTTTTCATTTTTTGCAAGTTCCACCGCCTCCACAAATGAAAGGCTGTCAATCATATAAGGCAGATTATGAAAAGTTGAAACCTCCACCCAGTCTATGCTGTTTTTTCTTGATATAGTATGCTCACCACCCGCATCAATTAATATGGCATGTTTAGGCAAATTGGGCATCCTTGTGCCCGTTTTCACCGCAATATCGCATTTTACCTTCGAACCAATGTCCGAGATAATAATGGGAAGCCCAAGGTTTTCCAATATTGTTTCCGAAATTGCGCTGGCTCTTTTGCTGCCGCCGGAAACAACGGTTATATAACGAAAATCGTTGCTCAATTTTTCTACTAAAGAAAGTGCAATCTCAGGGTTTTCTTCTGTTATGGCAATAGTTCCGCTGCTTATGTCAATGCCGGATATTTTGGTGACTTTCTTAACAATGCTTGGTATCAGTTTCCTGTAAACAGTCCTTCCGTTTGTATTTTTAACCCCGGGAAACTCAAAATTGCCAAATTTTTCTTTGAAAAGTCGGGTATATACCAATGTATCCACACCATAAGAAGATAGCATAGGATAAATTTTTCCCGGTTTTGCTCCTGCATAAAAAACAATCGCTTCCACATCGTATGCTTCCAAGTAAAACCGTTCCACAATTTTGTATTTAAAAAAATCAAACCATTTAAGAGACGATACCCTTTCCTCTTCCAAGGCAATTATCCCGATTTTATGCATATATCACCATTCCTTTATAAAATATAGGAAGGCGGCAGATGCACTTAAATCATTTCCGCCCCTACGTCATTATACGCAGAGGCGGGGAGTTTATTACAAAATTATTCAAGTTTTGTTTTCAAAACCTCTATTGCCAGCTGGAGCTGTTCATCCTCTGTGCTTTTAAGCTCTACATCGTAGTCGGGCTCCAATCCTTTTTCGTTGATGTCATAGCCATTTGGAGTAAAATATTTTTCAGTGGTCAATTTAACAACGCTACTGTCGCTTAAAGGATAAGTCCCCTGAACCACGCCTTTGCCAAAAGTGTTTTTGCCAATAATAGGCGCCTTTAAATTGTCACGCAGTGCACCTGCCAAAAGCTCCGACGCGCTGGCGCTGTTTTCGTTAACCAATACAGCTATCGGCACCCCTACGCCTTTGCCCACGGATTTATATTCTATTTTCTTGCCTTGTTTGTTTTGGGTATAAAATATCATTTCACCTGAATCCAAAAGGCTGTTTGCAACCTCTGTAACGGAATTTACAAGCCCGCCACCGTTGTCCCTAAGGTCAATTATAACACCTTTTGCGCCGCTTGCAACAACCTCAACCAAAGCTTTTTTAAAGTCGGCCCCCGTTTGAGGGTCGAAGGTGGAAATTGCAATATATCCAATATCTCCCTTCATCTCATGCTCAACCGAAGGGATATGAATTTCATCGCGAATAACATCGACTTCTACTTCCTCACTTGTGTTTGCCTTTAGCACCGTAAGCCTGACAGGCGTGCCTTTTTCCCCCCGCATTTTCGCAACAGCACCGTCAAGGTCAGTGGTAGAGACGTCCTCGCCATCAATTTTGAGTATCCTGTCGCCTTTTTCAATCCCGGCCTTTTGCGCAGGAGAGCCATCAAAAGGCTTAACAATAATGACCGCTCCCATCTCATTGTCCCACAAAACAACCGAGCCTATGCCATAGTATGTTCCGGTGATATAGGACATAAATTGTTCATATTCTTCGGCGTCCATATAGGTTGTATATGGGTCGCCCAAGGATTCGAGCATATGGTCAAGCGCTGAGTCTATAAGCGTTTCCTTGTCAACCTCATAGTAATAATGCCTGTCTAAAAGGGTTAAAACCTCGAAGATTTTTTCGCTTCCGGGAAATGACGCAGTGGACCTTACCTTAAGCACAAGAGCATAAAAAAAGGATGTTGCCATAAACGTCATTGCTGCTGTTAGGATTATTGTAACTGAAACAACAACACCTAACTTGCGTTCGTTTTTCATCTGCCTACCTCACTAACTTATTAAATTAATAATACGACATAGGGTCAACATTCTGACCGTTTATAATAACTTCAAAATGCAAATGCGGACCTGAGGAAAGGCCGGTATTTCCCACCTTCATAATTACATCGCCCTTGTTTACTTTGGCACCTTCGGAAACCAACCGCTGGCTTCCATGGGCATAAAGGGTGGCTATGCCGCCTCCATGGTCAACGACAATATAGTTTCCGTAAGATGAGTTGAATTTGGAAACTATAACCGTACCCGAGTTTGCCGCAACTATATTTGCACCGTATGAAGCACCGATATCCACGCCTGCATGGAACCTGTTTTTCTTCAAAACGGGGTGGAATCTATTTCCAAAGGGTGATGTAATTATGTAGCAGCTTGGAGTAGGCCATGCAAAATCTCCGCCGGTGTATTTGGCGTTCTTATTCATCTTGGCGGCGGCTGCCGCACGCTCCCTCCTGTCAAGCTCCTCATACTCTTTGTACCTTTTTTCAAGCTCGGCAATCTGCACCTTGCTTTCGTCCAAAATTGACTGACGGCTTTGCTGCTCTTTCTCAAGCCGGACATGCTTTGCCTGAAGGTCTGCCTTTTTCTGCTCCACCACTGCCTTTTCAGCTTCTATATCAGCCTTGGCCGATTCAATTTTTTCAAGGTCTTTGCGTATTTTATTCAAAAGCTTTTTGTCATGGTTTGCAATGGTTTTTATAATCTCGTAGCGATTGAGAAAATCCGTAATGCTCTCGGATGACAAAAGTATTTCAAGGTAGCTGTTTGAGCCGTTTTCATACATAATCCTAATACGCTTTTTCAAAAGCTCATACTGCTTTTCAAGGTCAACCTTGGTTTTATCCAAATCCTCCTGCAGCTTTGCTATATTGCTGACATGCTGCTCAATTTCACTGTTTACGGTTTCTATGCTTGACTCAAGCTCCATTATAAGCTTGTCGGCAGCTTCCTTTTCAGCAATAATTTTTTTCTGGCTGTCTTTTTTCTCTTTTATTTGCTGCTGTGTTTCCTGCATTTTCCTTTGAGTTTCCGTCAAGCCGCTTGCGTTTACAAACAACGTAAACGCAAACGGAAGCACAAACGCAAACAGGAAAAATACAATAAGCACGACGGCAGTAAGCTTTTTAGCCTTATCGCTCAGCCTGAATATTTTAACCAGCCCCTTTTTCATTATACTATGGAAACCTTAATGTTATTCACATTATACATAAAGATGCTTCCTTAAAGAAACTCCGCTTCCCGACGCTCCCAAAACCACGCCCATTCCTATCAAAGAGCCAAACAAAACCCAAAACACCGAGCTTAAATCATAAATGTTTATATTCTCCTCGATAACCAAGCCCACTTCCGAAATAAAATAACCGTAGGCTTGAGAAACAATAAGCATGGCCGTCAAAGCACCGATAAAGCCGATAATAATGCCTTCAATGACAAAAGGACAGCTAATAAACCAATCTGTTGCACCTACAAACTTCATGATATTAACTTCACGCCTGCGGGCAAAAACCGTAATTCGTATAGTGTTTGAAATGATAAAAACCGAGATTACAGCAAAAAAAACCATAAGCCAAAAGCTAACCTTTTGCACATTGGTTGTAATGCCGACCAGCTTGTCAACGACAACCTGGTTGTTTGTCACCTTTGCAACCATTTTAATTTTTTCTATTTGACTTATAGTTTCCTCGGTCAGGGAAAGGTCTTTGAAAGAAACCTTAAAAGAGTCCCTAAGGGGATTATCGTCCTCTAACCCCTCCAAAAACTCCGCATCCCCGCCAAACTTTTCGTTCCACTCTTTAAGCGCTTCACCTTTTGACACAAATTCAATGCTATTAACATTTTCAATACTCATCAAAGCCGACTTTACCGCTTGTATATCATCAGAATCTGCTGTTTCTTCTATGTAAAGCTGAATTTCATAGCCTGCCTCAACCTGGCTGGCGGCATAATTTAGATTCATGGAAAAAAGCAGGTAAACACCAAACAGTACAAGGCAAAGACTTACCGTTACCACGGAAGCCATGGACATCAGGCCGTTTAATGCAAAACTTTTTACGCCTTCCTTTATAAAATACTTTATCGACCTAAAGCTCACAGCAATATCCCCCCACCTCATCGCGAATAATTTTGCCGTTCGAGATTTCTACAACTCTTTTTTTCATCTTGTTTACTATGTCCTTTGCGTGAGTAACCGTAAGGACGGTAGTCCCCCGCTTGTTTATATCCTCTAAAAGCTGCATAATCCCGTCAGCAGTGGCAGGGTCCAAATTGCCTGTGGGCTCGTCCGCAATTAAAACAGGCGGATTGTTCACCATGGCACGGGCAAGAGCCACCCTTTGCTGCTCTCCGCCCGAAAGCTCGTGAGGGCGGACTTTTGCCTTGCCGGAAAGGCCCACCATGCTTAAAACATTAGGTACAGCCCTTCTGATTTCACGGTTTGTAGCGCCTCTTACCTGCATGGCAAAGGCAATGTTGTCATATACGGTTTTGTTAGGCAGCAGCCTAAAATCCTGAAACACCATTCCCAGCTGACGCCTGTAATATGGCATTTCCCTGTGTTTTAAGCCGCCAACATCTATACCGTTGATTAAAATCGTGCCGCTTGTAGGCTTTTCTTCACAAAGGATAAGCTTTGTTATAGTAGATTTTCCCGCACCCGAGGAGCCTACTATAAAAACAAACTCACCCTTGTCGATAAAAAAGTTTATGTTATCAAGGGCTATGGTGCCGTTGTCATACTGCTTGGTCACATTGTTGAAAAAAATCACAGCCTTCACCCCTAAATATTAATTTCACTGGACTTTAGATATTTATTTACCATCATGGCAACCTTAAACACAATCGCATCATCAAATTTACGAAGGTCAAGGCCTGTAATTTTGTGAATCTTATCAAGGCGGTAAACCAAAGTGTTCCTATGAACAAAAAGCTGCCTCGATGCCTCGGAAACGTTAAGGTTGTTCTCGAAAAACTTTTGTATGGTGATAATTGTTTCAGTGTCGAGAAGGTCAAGAGAGCCTTTTTTAAACACTTCGGAAAGAAAAAGCTCGCACACCTTTGTGGGAAGCTGGTAGATAAGCCTGCCTATACCTAAGTTATTATAGCTTATGATAGGACGCTCCGTATCGAAAACCTTGCCAACCTCAAGGGCAACAATAGCGTCTTTATATGAATACCCTATTTCATTGATGGTATTTACAATCGAGCCGATTCCCACCTTTACATTTGTCATAAGCTCCGACCTTAGCGTATCCACGATTGAATGGGCAAGCTTTTCAAGCTCCTTGTCGGATATATCCTCCTTAACTTCTTTTACAAGGACAACGTCGGTTTCATTTATGCTGATTACAAAATCACGGTTTTTATCGGGAAAAAGGCTGGAAACTACTTCTTGAGCCGCATATTCGTCCCCTTGGGTACGAATAAGTATTGCCACGCGCGCAACTTCTATATTAAGATACAAAGCCTTGGCTTTTGGATAAATATCGCTGACCATAATATTATCAATAAGAATATTTTTGATAAAGCTGATTTTGTCATATTTTTCATCATAGTATTGCTTAAGCTGTGACAAGGATACGGAAATAATCCCTACATAGCCTTTGGCAGTTTCATCTTCGCCATCGCAAAAAACTGTGTAACCGGAGCGTTTCCTTCCACTAAGGCGCCTGAAGGTCTTTCCTTCGAAAACATAGTTTTCCGAAGTATCACGAGAAATGTCCGAAGCGTCCTGCCAAACCTCCCCCGTCATGGTAGCATCGGTACAGGCAATAACCTTGCCCGTTTCATCTATAACTCCTGCAGCCCTGCCTCCTAATGCAGCTTGCATTTGATGTATTATTGTTTGAAACAATCGAACAGCCACACCCTCGTCCTCCTCATTAGCAAATTCAAAAAAATTAAACGGACATTAAAAGCCCTGCGTCAAAATAATCACATATATACATTATATATTGTAACTCTTATTTCTAAAAAAAGCAAGGAAAAAATACAATGTATTTTACTTTATATCCAATTATTTCAGAAAATTCGCCATAATAAGCTCCAGCGCTGTCCACCCTTCAATTTTTCCGCCTTTTATGCCGTCGTCGTAGCAGGCACATTGCTTCATGATTTTTCTAAGCTTTTCTTCGGAATGCCTTTGGCTTTCCTGAAGATACTTCCGTGCTAAAAATTTGCGGTTTGCAGGAAGATATTCCCTCGCCCTGTCTTTTAATTTTGCAAACATATACAGCGCGGCAACATGCGAATAGATAAGGGAAATAATTACGGTGGGCTGCTGCTTGCTTATTTTAAACTCATTTAGCATGTTATATGCCACCTGGGCGTTTTTTTCCAAAAGCTTGTCCGACATGGCGTAAATTTTAAACTCCAAAGGCACTTGTACAAGCTCGTCAATATTCTTTCGGGTAATTATTTCGTTGTCCCCGGCGGCTGCCACAAGCTTTTCACACTCGTTTTTAAGCCTGTCCAACGAGCGGTCGCAAATGCTTATAAGATGCTCCACATCTTCCGTTTTCATGCGTTTTTTTTGCGCCGCAAAGGTTCTGCTTACCCACGCACGCAAATCCGCCATGCTTTGCTTTTCAAAATTTGCGACACTGCCTTTTGACTCGATTATTTTAAGCAAATCTTTTTTAACCTTTTTTAGGTCCTGCTCCACAAAAACAACAACAGAGTATTCGGGAATATCCGAAAGGATTTTTTTCATCTCCTTTTGATACTCCGTCGCTGTTAAAAAGGGTGTTTCTTTAAGTAAAATCAGCTTTTTTTCCGCCATTTGAGGATAGGTTTCAACCTCGGCGGCAAAATCTTCAAATCTTGCGTCTTTGCCTTCCATCTTTAGATAGTTAAAATCCGACAGCGGGCCTTGCAAAACCATGCCCTTTAGCCTGTCTATATAGGTTTGGTGTAAAAAATGCTCCTCGCCGTAAAACAAATAAATGTTTTTAAGCTCAGATTTAAGCTGCCTGTTTAGCTGGGCAACCGTCAATGCCATTGTAAATCCTCCTCTATCGGAACTCTCAAGCCTTTTGCCGATGTTATTTTTTCCTCGTTTAACCAAAAATTAATTGCACCTTTTTCATAGGTAAAAAACGGATTCATTCCAAGACTAACAATCCCCTCATAAGCCTGTGGGCAAACCCGTCTTTTGCTGCTAAAGGCACCTGTTGCAACCGCAAAGTTTGCCTTTGATATCGAAAAAATTTGATGATTATACCCTTCAAGGGAGCCATGGTCGGCAAGGGATAATATATCACAGACGAAAAGCGAGTCCTCATTTGCTTCCATTGCCCATGCCTGCTGCCTGCCTGTGGCGGCCCCCAAAAACAATATGCTGTTTTTTCCATAAGTCATCTTTAAAATGGCGCAGGCGCGTGTGCGCTGCGATGCGGATTCATCAAAAAACACCACTTTAAAATTAATTCCGTCAAGGTTTATTTCCTGGTTTTGCATAAAATAGTCTATTTGGCAATCTATTTTCATCTCCTCCAACGGATTTTCTATTTTAAACGTTTTCGGAGCAAAAATTCGCCTTAAATTAACTTCACTTGCGATGTTTTCTAAATAGCGAATGTCCTCGCCTTGATAGTTTGTAAGCAAAACAGCATCAATTTCGGAAATATTTTTGCTTGCAAGGTATGGCAAAATCCCATTTTCATTCCCTGCGTCAATTAAAATATTAAACCCCCTTGGAGTTTGAATATGTACACAATCGCCGGAGGTTTGGGGCAGAAAAGCAACTAAAACCCCGGGCGGGGCAAAAACATTGCTCATAAAATATACGGCTAAAACCCCCATTGCGCCCGCAAGCCTTAGCCCCAAGGCTTTTGCGGTATAAGCCCTGCAAAGTGCCTTATACATCATATAGATAAGCGCAAAGCAAAAAACCAAAGCAAATACACTTGGGCTTGGCACCTTTATAACCAAAAACTCTATGTTTGCAAAAGTCTTTGCTATTATAACCATAACCCGAGCCAATCCAAAAAGAATTGGTGCCAGCGCAAACGCCAAAAAAGGCGCCGCACACAAGAAAAGTCCTAAAACAAGCGTAATCGCCACCAGGGGCGAAACCAAAATATTTGTAAACAGCCCTGCCAAGGTCACCGCATTAAAATAGTATGCTATAATTGGTGCTGTGCCGAAAAAGGCGGCAAGAGCGGCATTTGCTATCTTTATTTTTGTAAATTTATCGCTAAACAAAATTATGGCAAGGGTAGCGGCAAACGACAGTTGAAACCCAACATTGTGCAGTATAAACGGGTTATAAAGCGCCATTAAAAATGTGGCAAACATTAGGGCGGACAAAGAGTTTCGGCGAAGGCCAAAAAGCCCAAGACCAATTATATACACCGCCATAAGAGCCGAGCGCACAACGGCAGGCTGGTCGCCGACAATTACGGCGTATGTAAAAACGGCAATAAGCAATATAATAGATTTAAGGTATCTGTTTGTTGTTACGGTAAGCACCGCAAACGAAGCAAACATGATAAAAATACTTATGTGCAAGCCGGAAACCGCCACAATATGTGACATTCCGCTAAGGCTGAAAGCATCTCTTAGCTCGCCGGAAAAGCCCGATTTGTCGCCAATTATAATACCTTTTACCAAAGCCCCCTCGTCCCCGTCAAGACACTTGTCTATAACCTTTTTTATATGCCTTCTTGCGCTAAAGCCAAATTTTCGCAAATCAAAAGGCTTGCTATTGACGGTTATATATTTTATATTAGACTCCCCGGTGTTTATATATGCAAAGACGCCTTTGGAAGCATGGTGGCTTCGGGAGCTGAAATCCCCCCAAAACCGCATGGGCTCATAAAGCCTTAAAACCCCTTCAACCTGCAAAACATCTCTGATATCAAGATTTATGCTGCTGCCAAACGAATTAACGTTGATTTTTCCTTTAACCTTTAAGGAAGTATTATTGTGCTTAATTTCATGCGTTAAAATGGTAATTTGCTGGCTGCCCTGATAATCTGCCACATCCAGCACTTCGCCAAGCACTACGACATTTTCTGTTTCAAAGGGCTTGAAATTGGCTAAATTATCGTTTCTGTAATAGTTTGCACGCAAAAGCCCCAATGCAAAAACCACAGCCAAAGTTAATATATAGACAAAGGCCCAATCATTTTCCTTGGAGTAAAAAAACTTGATGCTTTTTATAGCTACAACAGAAAACAACACATATAGCAGCGCAAACAAAACGCCCAGTGAAACCACCGTGGCAATATACGCACCGCATAAAAAAGCTATGAAAATGGCAAGCGCAGGGTTTTTCAAACAAATCCCCCCAAAAGCCCTTTAAAGCATAAAATAAGATAAAATGGTGTTTGAAACGCTGATTCCATCAATGTTCAGCCTGAAATAATCACCTTCCACCCGGGAAAAGTCTTTAAACTTGCTTATTGTTTTTTCATACTTTTCTAAAAAATCTTGTCCAAACAGACTTTTATATTCAGACAGGCTTATGCCCGACATTTTGCGAAGCCCCAAAAAAATAAATTCTTTTTCTATGTCATACCGGCTTAAAACTTCGGCTGTTTTACGGTTTTCCCTGGTATATACCTCAATATCCGCCGTATTTTCAAAGCGCACATTGTCAATAAGGGAATGGGCGCCTGCGCCAAACCCGTAGTAGTTTACCCTGTCCCAATATTTTAGGTTGTGTTTACAATAAAAGCCGGGCTTGCAGAAATTTGAAATCTCATAATGCTCATAGCCATGCTCTCTTAGCAGCTGTACGCACATAAGGTACATTTCCCTGTCCTCGTCCTCGGTGGGATAATCAAAATCCATGCTGCTAAAAGGAGTGTTTTCCTCAACTATCAAGCTGTAGCATGAAATATGCTCGGGAGACAGGTTTATCACCTGCTCCAATGTAGATTTAAACTTTTCTTTAGTTTGATTTGGCAAAGAAAACATCAAATCCACATTAATGTTATCAAATCCCGCATCCCGTGCCATGGCATATGTAGTCAAAAAGGCAGAATAATCATGTATTCTGCCTAAGACCTTAAGCTCGTCATCATTTGCAGACTGCAATCCAATGCTGATACGATTAACCCCTGCCTTTCTAAGTTGCAAAAGCCCTTTAAAATCAACTGTTGCCGGATTTGCCTCTACGGTAAATTCACATACATCGGCACAAAATTCGCTTTTTCTTACCGTTTCAATAATTTTAAGAAGCCAATTTAGGGGAAGGGCGGTGGGTGTCCCGCCGCCAATAAATACCGTATCAAACTTTTCCTTCAAGCCTTTTTTTATCTCATCTATAAGCGCATTAACATAAGCGCCTTGCAAATGCTCCATGCCGGCATGTGAATTAAAATCACAATACAGGCACTTTTGTATGCAAAAGGGAATGTGTATATATACTCCGCTGTTTTTAGCCATGTCAATCACTCGTCGAGCTTCAAAACAGACATAAACGCCTCTTGAGGTACCTCTACACTGCCCACCTGGCGCATGCGCTTTTTGCCCTCTTTTTGCTTTTCCAAAAGCTTGCGCTTACGGGAAATATCGCCGCCATAGCATTTTGCAAGGACGTCCTTGCGAAGTGCCTTAACAGTTTCTCGGGCTATAATCTTATTGCCAATTGCCGCCTGAATAGGCACTTCAAACATCTGCCTTGGAATAGACGACTTTAGCTTTTCGCAAATTTTGCGTCCCCGCTCATACGCTTTGTCCGTATGGACAATAAAGCTAAGCGCATCCACAACCTCGGAGTTTAGAAGTATATCCAGCTTCACAAGGCTTGACCTTCTGTAGCCTAAAAACTCATAGTCAAAGGAAGCGTACCCCCGGGTCCTCGATTTTAAAGCATCGAAAAAGTCGTATATTATCTCATTTAAGGGTAGCTCATAATTTATCGAAACACGCTTTTCATCAAGATATTTCATATCTTTGAAAGTACCTCGCCTCTCCTGGCAAAGCTCCATAACATTGCCCACGGTATCCGACGGAGTCATAATATTGGCGCTTACCACGGGCTCTTCCATATAGTTAATCTCTGTTGGTGCAGGAAGGTTTGTCGGGTTGTCAATAAAAACCTCCTCGCCGCTGTTTTTAACCACTTTATAAATAACACTGGGTGCGGTGGTCACCAAATCCAGACCATATTCACGCTCCAGTCTCTCTTGTATTATCTCCAGGTGCAAAAGACCTAAAAAGCCGCAGCGAAAACCAAAGCCAAGCGCAACGGATGTTTCAGGCTCGTAGGAAAGGGATGCGTCGTTTAGCTTCAGCTTTCCCAAAGCCTCTCTTAAATCATCATATTTAGAGCCGTCCGCAGGATAGATTCCGCAGAAAACCATCGGATTTACCTGCTTGTATCCGGGAAGAGGAGCATCTGCACCGCCTTTGGCTGTTGTAACCGTATCTCCAACCTTTGTGTCGGACACGTTTTTAATGCCTGCGGCAATATAGCCAACCTCTCCTGCCTTTAGCTCATCCGTGACCTTGCTTCCGGTTGGGCTTAAATATCCAACCTCCGTTACCTCAAAGACCTTCCCGCTGGACATAAGCTTTATTTCGCCGCCTACCTTAACCTTTCCGTCAAAAACCCTGCAATATATTATAACGCCTTTATAGCTGTCGTAGTACGAGTCAAAAATCAACGCTTTTAAAGGAGCGTCAATATTGCCGGACGGCGGCGGGATATGGGCTACAACCTGCTCAAGCACATCTTCTATCCCCACCCCCATTTTTGCGGAAATAAGCGGCGCGCCGCTTGCTGGAATGCCGATAACGTCTTCTATTTCCTTTTTTATATCATCGGGCCGGGCGCTTGGCAGGTCTATTTTGTTTATAACAGGCACAAGCTCTAAATCGTTGTCCAGCGCTAAGTATGTGTTGGCAAGGGTTTGCGCCTCTATGCCCTGAGCTGCGTCCACGACTAAGATTGCCCCTTCACATGCGGCAAGAGACCTTGAAACCTCATAGTTAAAATCCACATGACCGGGAGTGTCAATTAGATTAAGAACATATTGCTCCCCGTCCTTGGCGTTGTATAAAAGGCGTACCGCGCGAGCTTTTATAGTAATTCCACGCTCACGCTCAAGCTCCATATTGTCCAAAACCTGCTCTTCCATCTGGCGGGAGGAAAGCCCCCCTGTGTATTCCAAAAGCCTATCGGCAAGAGTGCTTTTTCCATGGTCAATATGTGCAATTATGCAAAAATTCCTAATTTTATCCTGGTTGTAAAGCATAAGTTACCCCCGTTAAATTCAATTCCACTTTCCAAATATCCATAGTATTATATAATATCCTTTATTTAATTACGCCTTCGGCGCAACGATGGATATGATGAAATTTCGCTACGCTCAATTATATCA
>JAQVDK010000011.1:15429-36259 GCA_028697835.1 Eubacteriales bacterium
ACGCCTTCGGCGCAACGATGGATATGATGAAATTTCGCTACGCTCAATTATATCATAAATTCACATGTAATTTCAATCTTTTTATTAACCAAAGTTAAAGGATTGTAAAAAGGGTACTATCTCTAATTTAAGAAATAGTACCCTTGGTTTGTTATATAATCAAAACAGCATTATTTAGACATGTTTTTCTTGACAACCGCCTGTGCTGCCGCAAGACGTGCGATAGGCACACGGTAAGGCGAGCAGGAAACATAGCCAAGGCCTGCGTTATAGAAAAACTCTACGGATGATGGGTCGCCGCCATGCTCTCCGCATACGCCAAGCTTAATGTTGGGACGGGTTTTCCTTCCCAGCTCGACAGCCATCTCTACAAGCTTTCCTACACCGTTTTGGTCAACACGTGCAAACGGGTCAAACTCAAGAATGTTTTTGTCGTAGTAGTGGTCGAGGAACTTGCCAGCGTCATCACGTGAAAAACCAAAGGTCATTTGGGTAAGGTCGTTGGTTCCAAAGGAGAAGAACTCTGCTTCCTTCGCAATCTCATCGGCTGTAACTGCCGCACGGGGAACCTCTATCATTGTTCCCACCAAATATTTTATGTCAACTCCCGCTTCTTTTATAAGTGCATCTGCAGTTTCTGTTACAACTGATTTAACATACTGCAGTTCTTTTACATCGCCAACCAAAGGAATCATAATTTCCGGAATAACCGAAAGCCCTGATTTTGCTACTTCAATTGCCGCTTCGATTATTGCCCTTGCCTGCATCTGCGCAATTTCGGGGTATGTTACCGCCAATCGGCAGCCACGGTGTCCAAGCATGGGGTTCATCTCATGAAGCTCGGCAATTGTGTCTTTTAGGTCCTCGAAGGGTATGCCCATTTCAATGGAAAGGTTTTTAATGTCGCCTTCAGCAGTCGGCAAGAACTCATGCAAAGGCGGGTCCAAAAGGCGAATAGTTACAGGAAGCCCGTTCATAACCTCAAACAAGGCTTTAAAGTCCGCCCTTTGCATGGGAAGGATTTTTTCAAGGGCTTTTTTCCTTTGCTCTGTGTTTTTAGCCACTATCATCTCACGCACTGCGGGGATTCTGTCCTCTTCAAAGAACATATGCTCCGTTCGGCAAAGCCCAATACCCTCCGCACCAAAGTTTACGGCTGTCTTTGCATCACGGGGAGTGTCGGCATTTGTGCGTATATTCAATGTCCTAACCTCGTCCGCCCATGACATGAATTTTGCAAAATCGCCTGTAAGCTGTGCTTCTTTTGTTTCTATTTTTCCTTCATAAACACTGCCTGTGCTGCCATCTATGGATATATATGAGCCTTCTTCGTATTTTTTACCGCTTGCGACGAAATACCCTTTATCTTCGTTTACTCTTATATCGCCGCAGCCGGCTACGCAGCAGCGACCCATGCCCCTTGCCACAACAGCCGCATGAGATGTCATGCCGCCTCTTGCGGTAAGGATACCCTCAGCCGCATTCATGCCTTCGATATCTTCCGGCGAGGTTTCAAGACGTACCAAAATGACCTTTTCACCTCTTGCAGCAGCTTCAACAGCACTTTGAGCGGTAAAGTAAACCTTACCTGACGCCGCCCCGGGTGATGCGGCAAGGCCCTTGGCAATAACAGGAGCCGCTTTTAAAGCCTTCTCGTCAAACATGGGGTGAAGCAGAGCGTCAAGCTGTTTGGGGTCAACATTTAAAAGAGCCTGCTCTTTTGTAATCAGTCCTTCGTCAACCAAATCAACCGCAATCTTTACAGCGGCTTGGGCAGTGCGCTTTCCGCTTCGGGTTTGAAGCATGTAAAGCTTTTTGTTTTCAATGGTAAACTCCATATCCTGCATGTCACGGTAGTGGTTTTCAAGCTTTTGCGCAATATCTACAAATTCTTTATAAACCTCCGGCATAACGTCTTCCAAATGGGAGATTGGCTCCGGAGTTCTTATTCCTGCCACAACGTCCTCGCCTTGTGCATTCAAAAGGAACTCGCCATAAAGTTTATTTTCGCCGGTGGCAGGGTCACGGGTAAAGGCAACGCCGGTACCGCTTTCCAGCCCCATATTACCAAAAACCATTGCCTGAACGTTTACCGCTGTGCCCCATTCATAAGGAATATCGTGCATACGGCGATACACAGTAGCCCTTGGGTTATCCCATGAACGGAAAACGGCCTTAATAGCCTCAAGCAACTGATGTTTTGGGTCTTGAGGGAAATCCTCGCCTTTTTCGCTCTTATAATATTCCTTAAACCTTGACACCATGCTCTTAATGTCATCGGCATTCAGCTCGGAGTCAAGGGTTACGCCCTTTTCCTCTTTAATTTCATCAATAATTTTTTCAAAATTGCTTTTGGGCACTTCCATAACAACATCCGCAAACATCTGGATAAAGCGCCTATAGCTATCATAAGCAAATCTTGGATTGTTTGTGAGCTTTGCAAGACCTTCCACAACCTGGTCATTGAGCCCTAAATTTAAAATAGTATCCATCATTCCCGGCATGGAAACTCTTGCGCCTGAACGTACGGATACTAATAGCGGATTAGTGGGGTCTGCAAATTTCTTTCCCACTATCCCTTCAAGCTGTGCCAATTTCTCTTCTATTTCCGCAACAATATCTGCCGTGATGGTTTTACCGTCATTGTGGAACCTTGTGCAGGCTTCTGTCGTAACGGTAAAGCCTTGGGGAACGGGGAAGCCAAGCTTTGTCATTTCAGCAAGGTTGCTGCCTTTTCCGCCGAGCAGATTTTTCATTGAGGCATCTGCCTCGCTGAAAAGATATACATACTTGTTTGACATTATCATTCCTCCTAAAAAATTTGCTATGTCGTGTTTTGCATTTATTATATCATATTTGTATTAAATGTCAATTAATTTGATGAAATTTCATGGTAATACCCAAGGGAGCGAAAACCCCTTCCTATCTGAGTTAATAAATAGTTTTCACAAATGGAGCCAAGCTCAAAGAACACATCGGAAGATGCCCTAAAAGAAAAGATTTTGCCCTGAGGGTTAGAGATAATATGCTTCATGGCAAGCAGAGTACCTTTTAGAATGTTTTTCTCCTCTATACAGTTTTTACATAAAACCGTTCCTTCATACACGGAAAAAAAGCAAATATCCTTTTCGCTGCCACAGACTGCGCAAGCGTCAATAGCAGGGCGAAAGCCTATCTCGGTCATAAGCCGAAGCTCAAACACGGCTTTTATTTTCCCATACTCGTCGTTTTTGGTAAGCATAAACAAAGTATTAAGGGCAAGGCGCAAAACATCCGCCGCATCCTGCGCATCCGTTGCCACTTCGCACAAAACATCGCAAAAATATGCGGCAAGGCTTATGCTCTCGATAGACCGGCGCATGTCATAAAAGGTTTCCACAGGCTCGGCATATGTAACTGATAACCAGTCTTTTCTTTTGGAAAACTCGAAAGATGTAAAACTAAAAAGCTGGCAGCCCGAGCGAAATTTACTTTTATAGCTTCTTGCCCCTTTTGCAATTGCTTGAATTTTTCCATATTCAGGGGTGAGAATGGTAAGTATCTTATCCCCCTCACCCACTTTTGTTTCTTTAATTATCAGTCCCTGTTGGCTTATCCGTTGGCTTGACCGTTGGCTTGACCGTTGGCTTGACCGTTGGCTCGACCGTTGGATTGACCGTTGGCTCTTTGCCGGATGGCTTCCACTCATTTTCTTCAATCACCGCTTCGTTTAAATATCTATAAGTTAAATAAGCTTCGATACTGCCTGTCTTTTCAAAATAGCTCCATGCAAAGTCCCTTAACATTCCGTATCGCCCCCTATACCACCGAAAAACAGTGTGTCATTTTTTTATGCTGCTTATAAATATAGGTTTTCACGGCAGGCGATATTAAATACATGAAACTTTATCCACTCTATTGTTTGTATCCAAAATTTCTCAACTGAAAATCGCTGTTTCTCCAGTTTTCCTTTACCTTTACCCATAGCTGCAAAAATACTTTTGTGCCTGTAAAGCGCTCGATATCTTCTCTGGAATATGTTCCGATTTTTTTAAGCATTGCACCTTTTTTACCAATTATAATTGACTTATGAGACTGTCTTTCGCAATATATCACCGCATTGATTGAGGTAAGGTCTTTTCCCTCGTCATACTTCATCTCCTCAACCTCAACAGCTATTCCATAAGGCACTTCATCGGACAAAAAACGCATCATTTTTTCCCGAATAAACTCGCTGCAAATTTGCCTTTCCGGCTGGTCGGTCAATGTATCGTCGGGAAAATACTTCGGGCCTTCCGGAAGATACTTTTTAATTTCGGGTATCAGTACATCTAAGCCATTGCCTTGTATTGCGCAGATGGGGATGATTTGCTCAAAACTTCGTATTTTGGAGCATTCGTCAATAATGGGGAGTATGCTTTGTTTTTCCACAGCATCAATTTTATTTATCAGTAAAAAAACCGTAGGTGCATCTATGGTTTTTAAAATTTCCTCCTCCCTTTGAAGGTTAAAGTCTGCGGCATCAACCATGTAAAGCAGAATGTCCGCCTGCGCCGCACTGGTTTGTATCTCTTTTGCCATAAATTCTCCCAGTTTGTTTTTGGGCTTGTGTATGCCGGGGGTGTCCAGAAAAACCATTTGAGATTCCTCGTCGGTTAAAACGCCCATAATCCTTGTTCTTGTTGTTTGCGGCTTTGGCGATACCGCCGCAATTTTCTCTCCCAAAATTCTGTTTAAAAGCGTGGACTTTCCCGCATTGGGACGTCCAACTATTGAAATAAAGCCTGATTTAAAGCTCATTTTCCACCAAATCCTCTCACATAAAAATAACCTAAAGTTATGTATGCCAAAACGCCAAAAATTTTAAGCGGGCTTGCTGTGATATCTTTTATTATGCCAAGTATAACAGCAGGCTTTAAAAACAAAAACAGTCCGCACAAAACTGCGCAAAAGGCGGAAATCAAAACCGCACCCGCACTTACATCCTTGGCTTTTTTTGCAAGGTAGCACATCTTCTCCGTTGCCAAGTCAACAGCCGCCTCAATTGCGGTATTAATCATTTCACAAATAATCACAAGAGATACAACAAGGGTCAAAAGCACCATATGCTCCGCCTTGAAGCCGTAGTAAGGAGAAATAAGGTAAACAGTCAGGGCGGCAAATGTATGAACACGAAAATTCCGCTCGTTTTTTATACAAAACCAAAGACCGCCGAATGCAAAGCTAAAACTGTGCCAAAGCTTTTTACTTAACATAGAGCCTTACTTCCTTTCAAGACCCAAAAGGGATAATATTTCCTCCTGCTTTGAAAACATTTCTTTTTCATCTTCCTTGCCGGTTTCATGGTCATAGCCAAAAAGGTGAAGCATGGAATGGACTGTTAGAAATGCCAGCTCACGCTCTAAGCTGTGCCCATACTCGTCCGCCTGAATTTTCGCCCTTTCAAGGGAAATAACTATGTCGCCAAGCACCTCGTCATCCAAGGCGCCGTCCTCATCATACATAGGAAAGGAAAGCACATTGGTTGGCGCATCTTTTCCCCGAAACTCCTTGTTTAGCCTTTGGATTTCCTCATCATCCGTTATAACCACACTGACATCCAAAGGCGAAACCTTCTCATGCTCAAAGGTCTTTTCTATAACACATCTTACAAGCTCGTCCATTTTTTCTGTAAAAATAATAGCATCTTGACTGATTTGTATGTCTATATCAATATTATTTCCCATCTTTCCCCCGCCTATCAGCACTTTTTTCCCCTTGCTTGGCGCTCCTTCGCGCATCGCTTCGCTCATACGCCTTGACAATTGCCTGCACCAAGGGGTGTCTTACAACGTCCTTTTCATTTAGTATTGTAAATGCAATTCCATCAATATTTTTTAATATGTGCATTACTTCTTTAAGACCGCTTTTCTTGCCTTCGGGCAGGTCAACCTGTGTAATATCGCCTGTAACAATGGCTCTCGAGCCAAAGCCTATGCGGGTTAGAAACATTTTCATCTGCTCTTGGGTTGTGTTTTGCGCCTCGTCTAATATAATATACGAATCGTCCAAGGTGCGCCCCCTCATATAAGCCAGCGGGGCAACCTCTATCACCCCCCGCTCAACATAGCGCTGATACGTTTCGACTCCCAGCATGTCATACAAAGCGTCATGCAAAGGGCGCAAATACGGGTCAACCTTGTTTTGCAAATCTCCGGGCAAAAACCCAAGTTTTTCCCCCGCTTCAACGGCAGGGCGGGTTATGATAATCCGGCTTACGTCCTTGTTTTTAAGGGCGTTGACCGCCATTGCCACCGCCAAATATGTTTTTCCGGTTCCCGCAGGACCTATGCCAAAAGTGATAACATTATTTTTAATCGCGTCAACATACAGCTTTTGACCTATTGTTTTGGGCTTTATGGGCTTTCCTTTGGCAGTTATTGCTACAAAGTCGCCGCCAAAAAAAGGAATTTGGTCGTCCTGGTCATCATCCACAAGGCTTATGACATAGCGGACTGTCTGTTCCGTGATAGGCTCTCCTTTTGCGGTAAGCCTGATTAAGGCTAAAATCGCTCTTTGCGCCAAGAGCGCATTTTCTTCTTCTCCCGATATTTTAAGCTGTATGCCCCTGTGCACCACTTGAACATTGTAGTGGTTTTCAAGAATTTTGATGTTTTGGTCAAAATTCCCAAAAATGTTTACCACTTGTTCAATCGTTTCCACTTCCAGATACTTCTCCATCCGATGTGTTTTCCTCCTTTAATATATCCTGCTTGACCCCGATGTCCTCCAAGCATTCGTATGTTATTTTTAAAATATCTTGCGACTTCTCGATATCTTTTTTTACTATTTGCTTGCCCTTAACTTTTTTAAACGCATTTTCCTCGGCAATTTTAAGGGCGGTTTCCCTGTCCATCTCTTTTTGCTCGATTTCCAATTCATAATACTTGTCATAGTGAAAAGAAATCGGTAGCACAACACTCTTTCCAAAGGAAAGTTTTTTTACCTTACTTATTCTATCATAATTCGCATATGAAATTCTATCGTTTATGAAAAATTTTATATAAAAATTTAAAATTTTTATAGCATGCTTTGATTTTGATTTGCCGGTGCGCCTTTTTATTTCCTCATATTTTGGGATTTCCTCGGAAAATTCGTACCATGTGCGGGCGGAAATACTCGCCTCGGAATGAACGTAGCGAACACCCTCCACGTTGGAATCCAGCGCTCCGCTTACCAAAAGCTGACCTTGCTTTACCACATCGCCCGCCGAAACCAAACGCTTTCCGCTTACAGCGTCGATGGACTCGATAACCCCGTCTTTGGCGGCAACAATGTTACAGGGCTTATCCTTCGGGAAAATTTCGGGCTTGGGCTCTCTTTCTTTTACCTCCACATGGGCGGTTGTGCCCTTAATTTGCACGCTAATCCATGCAATTTCGTCAATATCAAGCATTACCTGTCTTTGCAGTGCATACTCGTCAATATTTCCCTTTGGCATTCCCGTTTTAAGCCCGGCTTGCTCTAAAACTTGCAAAATCTGCTCGGAGTTAACATTAATGTTGCCCTTTACATCTATCACCCAAATAAACTGAGCCAAAACAAGCATAGTTAGTATAAAAATCGCTGCCCCCGCGGCAAATGCTTTTCTTTTTCTGTGTCTATGTAAAATAAAAGGCAAACCTTTTTTCCCCTTCAGCCGAACACGGCAGCGGGCTTTTTTCGCAATCTCGGGCATAAGGCGAAAGCCCTTTATGCTGACATTTGCCTTAAGGCTTAATTTGTCCACTCTTTTAACGTTCCAAAGATATATGCTCCTTCGGGCGCATATGTTTAAAAAACGCTCAGGAAATGCTCCTTCAATCAATATTATAACATATCCTCGGATAAAGTTAAGTAGTTTTATAAAAAACATTTTTTCATCCCCTATTTTTTGTTTGCCGATTAAATAAATTCCACTGCTTTTATTTTTCCTTCCACCAACACGTCAATATCCGTAACCGTCCGAAGCTCCAGCCCCAAGCCCCTTATAGATATGGACTTTCCCGAAGTTTTAAGGCGGATTGACTCGCTTGTGTATTCCAAAAGCCCGCTATAGTTTTCCACCACCACCTGATTATCGTTATATATGGTCACCTTGGGAAGGTCCAACACAACCTCCTTTGGTATATCAAGCATTTCCAAAATACGCTCTTTTTTAGATTTTTTCATATCCTCACCTCCTGCAATGCCTACATCTATATAAATAATTTATGCAAGATTAGCCCATTTATGAATATACATACTATGAGGTGATAAAATGAGGTTGCTTGTTATATTCGCCGTGTTTATATTTGCAGGGTTTATATCCGCTCCTTCCAAGTGTATGGTTGGGGCGGCCGAGGGGCTTGCCCTTTGTGCGAAGGTTATAATTCCTTCCCTTTTTCCTTTTTTTGTATGTGCAAAGCTTTTTGTGCTGTCGGGCATTGCTAAAAGGCTTGGAAGGTGGATGTCTGTATTTATGAGGCCTGTGTTTAACGTGCCGGGAAGCGCAGGTTTTGCATTTATAATGGGGATTTTAAGCGGCTATCCGGTAGGCGCCCAATGCGGCGTGGACCTGTACGAGCAAGGGCTTTGCACAAAAACGGAGGCACAAAGAATAATATGCTTTTGCAACAATTCAGGACCCCTCTTTATAATAGGTGCAATAGGAGTCGGGATGCTATATTCCCATACAGCCGGCATTACCCTATACATTATTCATGTTTTAAGTGCAATTACTGTGGGAATAATTTTTAGATGGTATAAAAAAAGCGAAGTGATTTCTTTTGCAAATGCGGCTTGTAAAAAAGAAGCCCAAAAGGTTGGGTTTGGCGAATCCCTTTCCATAGCAATATCCAAATCGGTGGAGCTTATACTTTATGTATGCGGCTTTATTGTGTTTTTTAGCGTTTTTGTATCTGTGCTTGAGCATTTTGGCATAATAAAAGCTTTGCAAGGCTTTTTGTATAATTTCGGAATATCTAAAAATGTTTCTTCCGCTCTTGCCACAGGCTTTTTCGAGGTTTCAAAAGGTGCAATGCGTCTTTGCATGCTGCCTTTGGGAAGCTTTAGAGGGGTTTTGGTTTCAATGGTGGTGGCATGGTCGGGAATTAGCGTTATTTTACAGGTTTCAGGCATAATTTCAAAAGCAGGTCTTAGCACCAAAGTTTTTATATTGGCAAAATTCCTACACTCAGCTATTGCGGGAATTTATGCAATGATTGCGGCAAGGCTGCCTATTGGCGAAGTGCAAACCTTCTTGGACCAACACACTTTGGATTTTAATCCATGGGTTATGTCGCTTCCGATTTTGGCAATTGCCATTATACTGTGCATTATACTTGCTTTTGGCTCATTTATATATTGTAATATTAAATAATAATAACAAATTCACCCTATATGTTGAGCTTGCCCCTTGTGTGATGTATAATATATAGTAACATGGTAAAGCCTTAAAGACTTATGGGGTGGTTACAAATGAAGCGGTTTTTTGCGATATTGGTTTTACTTCTTATTCCGCTTGCGGCAATGGCAGACGGTGAAAATACATATACACAAGTGGAAGGCATAATAAATAAAATACCTTTTCTTTCTTCATATTCATCTGCGCAGCAAACCGCAGGAGGGATGTTTGATTTTCATTTCGACGATGGGGCGAAAGCAACGGTATCTGTTGACGATAGTGGCAATATAACAAGCTATATATACCAAAGACAGACATACCCTGCAAAAAAGAGGCTTCCGTCAATTTCCAAAGCCCAGGCCGCAGAGGCTGCCATAGGGTTTGCGCAAAATGCAGCGGCAGATATTTTCCCACAGCTGAACATAAAAAATTTCACCAACACTTACAGCAACACAACTCCTGCCGGGTTTAACATACGTTTTACCCAAAGCGTTCATGGTATTTCCTACTCGGGAAACAGCATAAGCCTTTGGGTGGATGCGCAAATGGGCGTTGTAACCCGCTTTAACAGGGTGTGGGACAAAAACATTAATTTTTCACCCATTGACAGCATAATAAGCGAGGATGAGGCATATAACAAGTTTTTTGAAAACATTGGCTTTGAGCTTAGATATAACAGAAAAATTACAAAAGGCAAGGTTACTCCTTATTTGGTTTTCGTGCCAAAAAGCACCGATGTAATAGATGCAGCCGGCGGCAATGCTATAAGCTCCACAAAAACCACGGTTGGCAACAGCTACAATGAAATGCTTGCGCTTTATGAAAAGACGGCAGCCTCAACCATGGACTATGCCCCTTCAGCAGGCATGATGCCCGGCAGCAAGGCCCAAGAGCGTGCAAGGGACATACCTGAAATCGGCATAAGTGCCGATTATACGGCAATGCGGGCAAGCTACAGCAAAAACACAAACAACGACTATTTAGTTACGGTGGAATTTGAAAAGCCCGATACAGCCATGGCAAACAGCCAAGTAAGCGTTACTTTTGATGCATCAAACCTGCTTCTTGTAGGGTTTTACAATAAAGAAGCCGAATACAAAACCTCTCCCATAACCTTAGATGGCAACAGGGCTTTGGCAGCTGCCAACAAGTTTATAGACACATACCTTAAAGAGTATAAACAGTTTCTTGCAGGACCAAGGCTGGTTTTAGGGGAAAACGGCGAGGGGAAGGTTTGCTCCGTTATTTATGAGCGGCTTGCAAACGGCATAATATACAAAAGCAACGGCGCAACCTTTACAATAAATTCCGAAGGTGATATTATCTCCTATTCGTTTATATGGGACGATACGCAGTTCGATTCTCTTGAGGGGCTGCTTAGCCTTGAAAGTGCCGA
The DNA here is from genome assembly GCA_028697835.1 of Eubacteriales bacterium. Lineage (GTDB taxonomy): Bacteria > Bacillota > Clostridia > Monoglobales > Firm-18 > STE-11. The sequence goes on from JAQVDK010000011.1 coordinate 26,208, forward strand.
AAAAATATTCCGCGACAAAATTGGATTATCCTTGATTTATATGAAAACCGCCGACGATGTGGTAAGGCTTGCTTATACGGTTAACCCGCAAATCTCGGCAATTATAGATGCAAAAAGCGGACAGATTTTGCTATACGACGGAAGTGTTGCAAAGGGCAAAAAATCTTTATCCTATGTTGATTTGGAAAACCACTACGCCAAGGAGCAGGCAACAGCCCTTGCGGATATTGACATATTTGTGTCGGAAGGCGATGTTGATTTGGACAAGCCTATTGTCCAAAAGGATTTTATAATCCTTTTGGCATCTATTGCTCCGGATGGAATGCCTATTTTTCAAAAACAAGGGGGCATTTCCGACGAGGATTTGGACATGCTATACAGCGCTTTTGTTACAAAGGGGATTTTGGACAAAAGCGAAATCAACTACGAAGGTCTTGTAGCGCGCCAAGACGCGGTTAAATACCTTCTTAGGACAACAGGATATAAAGACGTGGCGGAGCTTCCGGGGATTTTCAAACGCCATTTTAAGGATTCGGACTTTATAGACCCCGCTCTTTACGGATATGTGTCCCTGGCAAGAGGGCTTGATTTGATACGGGGAAGCAACGGATATTTTTATCCCGATTTGGCTTTGTCAAACGGCGATGCACTTATTATGGTATATAATTATCTAAACGGGAGGTAAGTTTTTTGAAAGCGTATGATATTGTGGAAAAAAGGTTTATAAAGCCTTTTAAAACACGAACCTTGGGAAATGTTGGGGTAGAGCTGGAATTTCCTCTTGTAAACTTGGATAAAGACAGGGTGGATAAAAGCTTTGTTATAGGGCTTTTAGAATTTTTTGCAGAAAAAGGGTTTGAAGTGGAGGAAACAACAAAAGGCTCTGCTCCTGCCTTTATATATAATGAAGATGGCGACTATTTGTCATTCGACAATTCGTACAATAACTTTGAGTTTGCCATGAACTACGGGCCTGACCTTTGCGATATAGCCGAAAGGTTTTACAGCCTGCTAAGGCAAGCGCAAGAATACTTAAAACAAGGAAACCACATCCTAACAGGCATGGGTACCCACCCGTACAAGCAGTATATCTGTCAGGACCATGTGGACTTTCCGGTATATAATATGGTGGATGAATTTTTGCACACCTATCCTGCAAAACATAGCTACCCCGACTTTCCATCCTACTTATCTTCTGTTCAAACGCATCTTGACCTTGACCTTAAAAGCTTGCCAAGAGCGGCAACTTTGTTTGCAAGAATGGATTTCGTAAGGGCAGCCCTGTTTTCCAATTCTCCTTCTTGGGAAAGCAGCAAAATTTTATGTTTCAGGGATTTTTTATGGGAAGAAAGCGCCTTCCCCAACACGGGAAAGGTTGATGAAGTATACAACAGCACAGATGATATTATTCAAAGCTTTTTGAAAAGAAAAATGTTTAACCGCATAAGAAATGGCAAATATGAAATATTCGAGCCTGTGGTTTTGAAGGAATATTTTGAAAACGAAAAGTATGAAGCGTTGCCAAGCGACATTGAGCAATTCTTATCCTTTAGAAACATTGAAATTACCTCAAGAGGCACATTGGAGGTAAGAAGCGATTGCTCCCAACCCATATGCGACGCCTTTGCACCGCCTGCATTTTCTTTAGGTATCCTATACAACCTTGACAAAGCGGAAAAAACCATGTCGGGAATTTTCCCCGATATTACCACCACCAAGCTTCGAAATACCGTTATCTGCGGTGAAGAGCTTGACTTTCCCAAAGGGTTTCTTGAGCAAATCATAGAAATAGCCGAAGAAGGGCTAAAGATGCGCGGCAAGGGAGAGGAAAAGTTCATAAAGCCCCTCTACCACCGTGCAAATACAAAAACAAACCCTGCCAAAGATACCCTTGCAAGGCTTGAAAAAGGGGGAAAAATCGAGAGTATTATACTTGAATACTCCCGGTTTTAATCAGTTTTTTCCATCATTTTTTCAATAAAATCAATTAATTCTTTTTTTGTAAAATCACCTCGCACAGCAAGTCTTTTAACTTGGTTTAGCGGGGTGTTTTTTGTATTTACTCCGGTGTTTTCAAAAAGCATCTGCATTTTATATCCCGCCGCCTCGGCTTGATAAAGGGATTTTTCGCTGAACAGACCGTATGGATATGCAAGAAACTCACATTCCTTATTAAGGTTTGTTTCTATAAGGTATTTGGACAGGCGAAGCTCCTTTATCATATCGGCGTTATTTATCTGGGCAATATTTGAATGGGTATGGGTATGGGATTGTATGTCCACAAGCCCGCTTTGCTCCATCTGTAAGGCCTGCTGCCATGTAAAATGGGGAAACATCCAGTCATAATTTGCGCCAACGGTGCTGGTCACTATGAATATGGTTGCTTTCATGTTCATTTCTTTAAGTATTGGAAAGCCATATTCATAGTTTGAAAGGTAACCATCATCAAAATTAATGATAATGGGCTTATCCGGCAAAGGGAAGTCTTCGGTAACATAGCGGTAATAATCGGAAAAAGTTATGGTTTCATAGCCCTCTTCTTTGAGGGTTTGCAGATGAAGCCTAAACTGCCCGGGCGTTACATTAAGCCAAGGGTCCTCATCTTCAAGCTCCTGTACAATGTTATGATATGTTAAAACAGGGATTTTCTTTAGTTCTTCTTGCCCTGATGAGGTTATTAAAACCAAATTCACGGAAATAAATATGAAAATCAGGATGTAAAGTAGGTTTTTTGCGCCTTTATGCATAAAATCTTACCTTTCAAAAATAGTCCTAAGACTTTCTATAAATTCCTCGTTGTTTTTTGTTGCCACAAGCCGTCCTATAAGAAGCTCGGTCACTTCCGCAACAGGCTGGTTGGAAAGCGCCTTGCGAATACCCCATACGGTTTCAATTTCCTTTTGTGAAAGAAGCAAATCTTCCTTCCTTGTGCCTGATTTGTTAATGTCAATGGCAGGGAAAATGCGTTTTTCCTGCAAACGCCTGTCAAGGTGGACTTCCATATTGCCCGTGCCTTTAAATTCCTCGAAAATAACATCGTCCATCCTGCTGCCTGTTTCCACAAGGGCGGTTGCAAGTATGGTAAGGCTGCCTCCGTTTTCGATGTTTCGTGCGGCACCGAAAAACTTCTTAGGCTTATGCAAGGCACCGGGGTCAATACCGCCGGATAGAGTCCTTCCCGTTGGGGTTATGGTTAAATTATACGCTCTTGCAAGCCTTGTTATACTGTCTAAAAGTATTACCACATCTCTTTTATGCTCCACAAGACGCATGGCACGCTCTAAAACCATCTCCGCCACACGAATGTGATGACTGGGCTCTTCATCAAAGGTTGAATATATTACCTCGCCCTTAATACTTCGCTTCATGTCCGTAACTTCCTCCGGACGCTCGTCAATCAAAAGGACAATCAGCTTCACATCGGGATAATTTGCCTCTATGCTGTTTGCCACCTGCTTTAAAAGGGTTGTTTTTCCCGCTTTTGGTGGCGATACAATCATACCCCTTTGACCTTTTCCAATAGGAGCGATAAGGTCAATAAGACGCATGGCAAAGCCGGTCTGCTTATGTTCAAGAACCATGCGCTCGTTAGGATAAATAGGCGTAAGATTTTCAAAGGAAACCCTTCTTGTAGCCGCATCAGGCTTGTCGTTGTTTACTGTATTTACATAAAGCAACGCCTTAAAACGCTCGCTTTCCCTTTGCAGTCGGGCAATGCCTGTAATATCGTCGCCTGTTTTAAGCCTGAATCGGCGAATCAAGGTGGGGGAAACATAAACGTCATTTGCCCCGGAAAGGTAATTTTCACTTCTTAGAAAACCAAAACCATCATCGCAAACGTCAAGAATTCCCGAAACTTCAACCGTATCGGTGCGAACACGCGCCTCTTTTGTATCATCTGCGGGCTCTTCCTGCTTTTCGTCTTGCGCCTCCTGCCCCTTTTGCTCCTTGTAATCTTCGTCATTATCAGGCTCAGCCGTTTGCTTGGGGGCATCTTTTGTGTTTTCGTCTTCAGCATCCTTTTTCTTGGATGCCCGCTTTCGGGAAGTCGGCTTTTTTGCCGGCTCCTGTCCCTTTTCGTCTGCAGGCGTTTGGCTTTGTCCATCGGCTGTTATAATAGCCTGTATAAGTTCGTCTTTTTTCAGCTTTGTAATTCCCTTTATATTCTTCTCTTTAGCTATGCGCCTTAGTTCCACCAAAGAATTTCTTTTTAAATCTTCAACTAACATACAATACCTCTTCTTCACTATAAATTTTTATTTTAATACGGCGCCTTGTGCCGCAGACGACACCAGCCTTGCATACCTTGACAGATAGCCCGTTTTTATCCTTGGCTCCTTGGGTATCCAATTTTTTCGCCTTTTTGCAAATTCCTCGTCGGAAACCTTTGCGTTTAACTTTCCGTTTGGAATGTCGATTTCTATAACATCTCCAGTTTCAAGCAGGGCGATATTTCCGCCTTCCGCCGCTTCCGGGGAAATGTGCCCGATAGCCGCGCCTCTTGTTGCGCCTGAAAACCTTCCGTCTGTTAAAAGCGCCACGCTGTCATCAAGGCCCATGCCGCATATTGCAGAAGTCGGTGATAGCATCTCCCTCATTCCCGGACCGCCTTTAGGTCCTTCATAGCGTATTACAACGCAGTCGCCCGCAGCAATTTTATTTTCATAAATTGCACTAATTGCTTCATCCTCGCTGTCAAAAACTTTTGCAATGCATGTTCTAACCAACATATCAGGGTGTACCGCACTTCTTTTTACCACAGCTCCATCAGAGCAAATATTGCCTTTCAAAACAGCAATTCCGCCTGTCTTGGAATATGGGTTATCAACCGGTCTTATAACGTTATAATTTTTAACAGGTGTGTCTTTAATATTTTCGCCTAAGGTTTTTCCTGTTACCGTTAGGCAGTTTTCAATGATTAAACCATTCTTTGAAAGCTCGTTCATAACAGCATAAACTCCGCCTGCATCGTGAAGGTCTTGGATATGGTGTCCTCCTGCAGGAGCAAGCTTGCATAAGTTTGGAGTTCGACCGGAGATTTCATTTGCAATATCAAGGTCTATTTCAACATCGGCTTCATAAGCTATTGCAGGCAGATGAAGCATGGAGTTTGTTGAACACCCAAGTGCCATATCTACCGTAAGGGCATTAATAAATGCGTCTTTTGTCATAATATCCCGAGGTCTTATGTTCTTTTCAAGCAAAGTCATAATCTGCATTCCGGCTTTTTTGGCAAGGCGAATTCGCTCGGAATAAACAGCGGGTATTGTTCCGTTGCCGCCAAGCCCCATTCCGATTACCTCTGTTAGGCAGTTCATGGAGTTTGCTGTAAACATACCGCTGCAAGAGCCACAAGTTGGGCAGGCAGAATCTTCAATGCCTTTAACATCATCCTCGCTCATAGTACCTGCCATAAAGCTTCCAACAGCCTCAAAGGTAGAGTTAAGGTCAATAAAGGTTCCATCGGCTCCGGGCAGACTAAGCATTGCGCCGCCGCTTACAACAATGGTTGGAATATTAACCCTTGCAGCCGCCATCAGCATGCCGGGAACAACCTTGTCGCAGTTTGGAATAAGTACCAAGGCATCAAACGCATGGGCCTTTGCCATCGCCTCAATGCTGTCGCAAATCAGCTCCCTTGTGGCAAGGGAATATTTCATGCCTTCATGGCCCATTGCTATCCCGTCACAAACCGCAATTGCAGGAAACTGAAGCGGAGTTCCCCCTGCCATTTTCACGCCTGTGCAAACTGCATCTGCAATTGTGTTGATATGGATATGTCCGGGCACAATATCGTTTTTGCTGTTTACCACGCCAATTAAAGGTCGCTTTATTTCCTCGTCGGTAAGCCCTGATGCTTTTAGCAGGGAGCGGTGAGGTGTTTTTTCAATTCCTTTTTTGATAATATTACTTTTCATAAGTATTTCTCTCCTTTATGATTAATTTAGCCAAAAATTAATTTTAAAAGCAGGTTGTTATCATATAACCTAATAGCAAATTGGGACTGGATTATCATTTGGTGTATTTTATCGTTGGCAAAAACGCTTGCAAGGGCTAAAACAATATAGCACAAAACAACGCCGTTTAACACTCCAACCGCAAGGCCGCCCAATTTGTTAAATTGCTTTAAAAGAGGCAACTTTACAATGGTGTCTAAAATTTTTACAGCAAACTTCAAGCCAAAGCGGACAAGTATAAATACAACCACAAAGCAAATTATTTTAACTGCCATTTCCGTAAGCGATGCGGCAAGGGTTTGTGTGGTGCTGTTTACCCCTTCTGCAACCACCCTTTGCAAAAACGAGGGGAGATTAAGCGCCCCGGTGTCCACTGACAGCCTTGGGAGTATAATTTTATCGTGGATATATTGGCTAAGAGCAGAGTTCATTAGAACATCCGACACCATCGGGTAGAAAATAAGCGCCGCAATGGTTGAAATTATATAATATCCCAACTGAAAAAAGGCCTTAACAAAACCTGATTTCAGCCCCCATATGGCCGCTGCTGCTATAATGGCAAACAGTATTATATCAGCCAAAGAAAAACTATTCATATTATATTATCCCCCTTTTATGGCCTTATAATTTCAATGGAATTGCCTAAAACAATCGCAGCTTTCCTGGGCGATAGCAACAATACCTTTTGCAGCTCGCACTCTGTGTCAAAATATGAAACAGACCTGCCTTTTAGGTTTAAAAATGTTGCCCTCTCTCCGGCGGCAACAGCCAAGGTGTTGTTTAGCACATGCACGGAGGATGCCTTCTCGTCTGTAATAAATTCGCCTGTTTTCAAGCCGCTTTTGCTATATATTTCAATAATGCTGTTGTTTCTGCTGCCGCTAAATGCCAACACGCTTGTACCACTTTGGACAATATAAAATTTCTCCAAACGCTTGCCGTCATAGGAAACCTGCCATTTTACCTGTCCTTTGGAGCTTATGCCCACCATTTCGCTTTCTCCAAGGGCAATAATATCGCCGCCTGTAACATAGCTTATATTGGAAATTAAACAATCCGCTCTTGTAACTTCACCGATAATTTTCTCAAGGTTTATATCCACAACGGTAATTTTGCTGGTAAGGTCTTTTTCTTTAGGGGTAATGGTGGCTGCGGCAAAGCTTCGTCCATCGGAGGCAATATCCACATCAACAACATAGTCTTCTCCAAGCTGCCAGATATATACAGGCTCGCCTTTTGGGCTTAAAACGGTAATTTTGTTTTTATAACCGACCTCATATGTAACAAGGATAGCATATCCCCGCCGGTTTACTTTTGCGGTTATAATTTTCTGCTCCGTTTTTTTGCGCCAGATTTCACTGCCGCTACTGCTAAGGGAAATGTCCCTGCCGCCCATGTCATAGTGCAAAATCATACTGCCGGATATGCACACCTGCGGCTTTGACATATGGAAAATACGCTCCCAAACCTTAAAGCCGTTTTGAGATATCAAGGCTAAGGTGTCGCTGCTTGTCATTAGAATATTGCCGTTGTATGCGTCAAAAGCATAGTTTTGGGAGGAGTCAAAGGACAGGATTTCTTTGCCCCTTCCATTGGCAGATTGGATTTTGCCACGGTTTTCATAAACAATATATCCTAAAAATACTGTTATTAATAATATTACTACAAGCACTTTGGTTTTATTCTTGTTTTTTTTCATAACAAGCCTCCGTAATCAACCTTTGCCAAATAGAGCCCCCCTGCCCCTGCAGTAATGCCGCTTTGGCGCCTGTCACCGCTTTGAATGATTTTTGGGATATCGTTGTAGTGAATTTTTCCTATGCCTGTATATAAAAGGGTTCCGGCAATTATTCGCACCATATTGTAAAGGTACGAGTTTGCGGTTATGCTAAATTCAACAATGTCTCCGCTTTGGGAAACAGAAAGATTCAATATCGTTCTAATCGTTGATTTTTGAGATGAACCTGTGGACATAAAAGCGGAAAAATCATAAGTTCCTATAAAAAACTCGGCTGCCTTTTTCATATGCTCAATATTTAACTCGTACGGAAAATGATAAACTAAATCGGTTAAAAAAGGATTTTCGATTTTGGCGGTATAAACCTTATAGATATAAGTTTTAGAAACTGCGCTAAATCTTGCATGAAAATGGTCCGGAACTATATTGCACCTGTTTATCCGAATATCTTTTGGAAGGGCCGTGTTTAAGGCAATGGGAATTTTTTCTTCGGGAATGGAAGTTTTGCTTTTAAAATTACAAACATACTCCAGGGCATGCACCCCTGCGTCCGTACGGCTGCAGCCTATTATGTCGGCAGCTTCTCCTGTAACTTTCGCCACAGCCCCCAAAAGCACCTCTTGAACGGTCAAGGCGTTTTGTTGAATCTGCCAGCCATGATAGCTGCTGCCGTTGTAGCAAAGTGTAAGTGCAAGGTTTTTCATATCCCCTGCCACCCCACAAAGTTGGTCGAAACAACCAATGCTGCAAAAACCATTACAATAAAAAGGCCGATAAAGTCATTTGCGCCAATTTTAGAAGGATTAAGCTTTGTCCTTCCCTCGCCGCCTCGGTAGCAACGGGATTCCATTGCAATGGCAAGCTCGTCCGCCCGTCTGAATGCGCTTATAAAAAGCGGCACCAAAAGAGGCAGCAGCGCCTTCGCCCGTTTGATTAGGCTTCCGCTGGTAAAATCAGCACCCCTTGCGGCTTGCGCCTTCATGATTTTATCCGTTTCCTCCAAAAGAGTTGGAACAAACCTTAGGGCAATGCTCATCATCATCGCAAGCTCGTGGGTGGGCATGCCCATTTTGCCAAAAGGCGTCAAAAGCCGCTCTATCCCGTCGGTAAGCTCAATAGGCGATGTGGTGTATGTCAGCATGGAAGTGCCCATAATTAAAAACACAATGCGAAATATCATAAACACGGAAAATATAATGCCCTCACGGGTAAGCCTAAGGGCGCCCCATTGCCACAGAACCTGTCCGTCCTTCATAAATAAATTTAATGCGGCGGTAAATAAAATAAAAATCCAAAGGGGCTTTATTCCTTTTAACACAAATCTAAAGGGAACCTTTGATATATATATTACAAGAGCCGTAAAAACAGCAATTACACCATAACCTAAAAAATTGTTTACCATGAAAACAACTGCCAAAAACAAAATGGAAAAAATCAGCTTCATCATAGCATCAAGCTTGTGAATAAAACTGTTTCCCGGGAAGTATTGTCCCAAAGTAATATCTTTAAGCACGTTTTAGCACCCCCATCAAATATTCCTTTGCCTGGGCAACAGTGCAAACGTTTACATTAAAAAGCCTTTTCATAAGCTTTGTAACCTGAGGAGCGGAAAGACCGATTTCCTCAAGCTCCTCATATCTCGAATATACCTCAAGAGGTGTGCCCTCCATTGCAATTTTCCCTTTGTTCATTACAAAAAGGCGCTCGACTGTGTTTGCAATATCCTCCATGCCATGGGAAACAAGAATAACGGTTATGCCTATATCTTTGTGCAGCTTCTTGATTTGGGAAAGAATTTCCTCTCTCCCACGGGGGTCAAGACCTGCCGTAGGCTCATCAAGGACTAAAACCTGCGGCTTCATAGCCAAAACTCCGGCAATGGCAACACGCCTTTTTTGTCCGCCGGAAATCTCAAAGGGTGATTTGTCAAGTATATCCTTGGAAATTCCCACAAGAGCGCAGGCCTGCTCAACACGCTCTTCTATTTCCTCTTTGGAAAGGCCCATGTTGGTCGGGGCAAAGGCAATATCCCGCCTTACGGTTTCCTCGAAAAGCTGGTGCTCAGGATATTGAAAAACCAGACCCACTTTGGCTCGAACGGCTTTTAGGTCAGCTTTTTTTCCCGAAGTGTCAATGCCATCTATATAAATCTTGCCGCTGGTAGGCTTTAAAAGCCCGTTAAGGTGTTGCACAAGAGTGGATTTTCCACTGCCCGTATGACCGATAATGCCAATAAATTCACCTTTTTTTATAGTAAAAGACACAGCATGCAAAGCGTCTTTTTGGAAAGGTCCGCCCTGCGAATATGTGTAGCTTAAATTCTCCGCCTTAATAATCAATCATTGTACATTCCTTTC
>JAQVDK010000077.1 GCA_028697835.1 Eubacteriales bacterium
GCAAGTATAGTCTTTAAAGTTAGAAACTTACAAACAAAAACCCTTTGATTTTCTCTCCTTATTTTCTTGCCCCCCTTTTTTTCTAAATAAAAATGTATGGATTTGTCTGGTGATGTTTACAGAAAAAATGTGTTGACAAAACTGTGTATTTGTCATATAATATTAAAAGATGAGATGAGTTTAAAAGAGTTTAGCAGAGTACATATTAGCATCTTGTGGACTTTTAGAACGATTCTCTAAAGGTTTTTTTATTTTTTAATAATAGATTTGAAAGGAAGAGATGAGATGAGAAGAGTTAAAACATTAAAAAAAGCTATGGTAGCAATTTCCCTTGCGGTGGTGGCGGCAATTTCTTTGGCGTCATGCACTCAAACTACAAACGACCTGCAAAATGATGGAAAAAAGGTTTATAAAATAGGCATAACCCAGTTTGCCGACCATCCCTCTCTTGACAACTGTCGTGAAGGATTTATACAAGGTCTTGCAAACAGCGGCTATAAAGAAGGCGAAAATATAGAAATAGAATTCAAATCCGCACAAGCCGACATGGCTATGGCAACTCAGATTTCGCAAAGCTTTGTAAACAGTGGCATGGATTTGCTGTGCGGTATTGCAACGCCCTCGGCACAGTCCCTTTATGCGGCTGCCGCACAGAAGGGTATTCCCGTTATATTCAACGCAGTATCCGACCCGATTGCCGCAAAGCTGGCGGTTTCTGAAACCGAAAACATGGCGGGTATTACAGGCGTAAGCGACGAGCTGCCTGTGGAGGACCAGCTTAAGCTTATTAGAGAGATGCTTCCTGATGCAAAAAAAATCGGGATTTTATACACAACAAGCGAGGCTAATTCCGTAAGCACTTTGGAAACTTATAAACAGTTGGCTCCAAAATACGGTTTTGAAATTGTAGACAGAGGGATTGGAAAACAGGCTGAAATTCCCCAGGCTCTTGATGTTCTGCTTTCTCAGGTTGATTGTATAAGCAACATGACAGATAATACCGTTGTTGCGGCTTTGGGCGTTATTTTGGAAAAAGCCAACCAAAAAAATATTCCTGTTTTCGGCTCTGAAGAAGAGCAGGTTGCAAACGGATGTCTTGCTTCTGCCGGCTTGGACTATATTCAGCTTGGAATTCAGGCGGGCGAGATGGCAGCAAAGGTTTTAGACGGCGCCGACATATCTACAATAAACTTTGAAAAGCTTAAGGAAAGCAAAGTTTCCGTTAATCTAAAAACTGCAAAGGCACTTGGAATAGAAATTTCCGACGATATAAAGTCCAAGGCAGAAATTATTGAATAGTTAATTAAAAGAACCATTGCCAACAGCAATGGTTCTTATACAATGAGAGGATTGGTTACATGTTGGGTATTATAACAGGCATAATAGAGCAGGGGCTGATATTTGGTATTGTGGCTTTGGGAATTAATATAAGCTATCGGATACTGAATTTTCCGGACCTTTCCGTTGACGGCACTTTTCCTTTGGGAGCGGCGGTGACATCGGCTCTTATATTGCTTGGAGTAAACCCGTGGATTTGCCTTTTGGCGTCTTTTTTTGCAGGCGTTCTTGCAGGCGCTTTGACGGGAGTTTTAAATGTTCACCTTAGAATAAAAGATTTGCTGTCCGGTATTTTAATGATGACTGCGCTTTATTCCGTAAACTATCGTGTGGTGGGCGCTCCTAACAAGTTCTTGATGGGGGAGACAACTATTTTCACAACCGCAGGCAGGTTTCTTCCCGCCAGCTTTTTGCCTTATGCTCCACTGCTTGTTATTTTGCTGATTACTATTGTGGCAAAGCTTGTTTTAGACTGGTATTTGCGCACGAAATCAGGCTTTCTTTTAAAAAGCGTGGGTGATAACGAAGGCTTGGTTGTAGCTTTGGCTCAAAACCCGGGAAAAATAAAAATTATCGGACTTGCCATTGCCAACGGGCTTGTAGCCTTGGCAGGCTCGGTAAATTGCCAGCGTATCGTTCAGTTTGACATATCCTCCGGAGTGGGTACCATGGTCATGGGGCTTGCGGCGGTTATAATAGGCACAACTGTTTTGAAAAAGCTGTCGTTTTTTAATTTAACAACCAAGGTTATAATCGGTATGATTATATATAAAGCTTGTATAACAATTGCCATAGCCTCGGGACTTCAATCCTCGGACATGAATTTTATCATAACCGTTTTGTTTGTGGTGACTTTGGTATCAAACGACATGCTTGCAGGGAGGAGGAAGGAACGTGCTTGAGCTTAAAGATATAAACAAAACCTTTAATAAGGGTACCGTAAACGAAAAGGTGCTTTTTAGCGATTTTAATTTGCAAATACCTAAAGGTCAATTTGTCTGTGTGGTAGGCAGCAACGGCTCGGGCAAAACAACTCTTCTTAACGTTGTTTCAGGAGATATGTTTGTTGACAGCGGAAAGGTTTTTGTGGACGGAGAGGATTTTACCAACCTTAAAAACTTTGTTCGTGCAAAAAAAATAGCAAGGGTTTTTCAAAACCCCGCAATGGGAACATGCCCGTCCATGACCATTATTGAAAACCTGTCAATTGCAGACAATAAGCTGCGGCCCTTTAACCTTACAAAAGGGCTTAATACAAAGAGAAGGGATTTTTATAAAACCACTCTCCAGCAGCTTGGCTTAGGTCTTGAAAACCGCTTGGATACTAAGGTCGCAACACTGTCCGGCGGGCAAAGGCAGGCTCTTGCCCTTATAATGGCGACGCTGGTTACGCCTGACCTTTTGCTTTTGGACGAGCACACTGCCGCCCTTGACCCCAAATCCAGCGATATAGTTATGGAGCTTACACAAAAGATTATAGAAGAAAAAAAGATAACCACCCTTATGGTTACCCATAACCTGCGCTATGCAACACAATATGGCAACCGCTGCATTATGATGCACGAGGGCACAGCCGTTTTGGATGTGTGCGATATGGAAAAGAAAAATCAAAGCATAGACGACCTTTTGAAAATTTTTAACGAAATCAGCATAGAATGTGGAAATTAAGCCTTGCTGCATTGTATCAGCCAAGGTCGCATAAAAACAAATAAAGTTATTGTCCATACGGCAGCTTGTATATGATGAGATTCGCTTTTGCTCATTAAATCATATCATTTTGAGCTGCTTTTTTTTGTATGTATTTGTTGTCAATTTGCCCATATTATTTTAAAATACTATTGACATTTGGCAGAAAAAGTGTTATCTTATATTTAAGAGTTAGCACTCAACGACACAGAGTGCTAACAGCATTTTCGAAATGGAGGTGGCACTATGGAACTTGACGATAGGAAAAAGGCTATTTTGGAAGCAGTTATCGAAAGCTATATTGAGAATGCAGAGCCTGTAGGTTCGCGTACTATTGCCAAGCGAAAACAGCTTAATATAAGCCCTGCCACCGTTCGCAACGAAATGGCCGATTTGGAGGAAATGGGACTTTTAGAACAGCCCCACACCTCTGCCGGAAGGATTCCTTCCGATTTAGGCTATAGGGTATATGTTGACAAGCTTATGAAGCGCTATGAGCTTACTGCTGACGAAATCAACCGTATGCGTTCTTTGATGCAGCTTAAGATTTCTGAAATGGACTCGCTTATTCGGGAAATAACAAACATCTATTCCAGGCTGATTAACTATACTGTTATAGCTACCATGCCCGAGCAAAAGCAAGCAACAATCAAGCATTTTCAAATTATGCCTATCGATAGCCATAACATCCTTCTTATTGTTGTTACTGACTCGAAGATGGTTAAGGAAACAAAAATAACCCTTACAAGGCCCATCACCCTTTATGACGCAGTGCAAATCTCCAGCGTTTTAAACGAGAGTTTGGCGGGGGTTCCTTGTAAGGATATAAATATTAGTTCTATTAAGGGACTGCAATCGGAGCTTTATGAGTATGATGAGATTATCCAGCCAATTTTGGACTTTGTGTATGAATGTATTTCTACGGAGGATAATGCCAAAATCTTTTATGGAGGCATAACCAACCTTTTGAACTTTCCGGAATACAGCAATATAAACCGTGCAAGGGAGCTTTTGGAGTATCTGGATAATAAGTCCAATATTCAAAGGGTAATTGCTCATAGGCAGCATGAAAAGGTAAAAATCCTAATAGGCAGCGAAAACAATGCCATAGAGCTAAACGACTGTTCCGTCGTGCTTTCGCCTTATCAAATAGACGGCAGGGCAATTGGTACTATTGGTCTTATTGGTCCCACAAGGATGAATTACTCAAAAGCAGTTTCTAATATAGAATTTTTAGCAGGGCAACTTAACCGTTTGTCAGAATATAATATGGAGGAGAAGAAATGAGTAAGAACGACTTGGACAAAAAGGACTTGCATGAGGAAAACCTGCAGGAGCAGGCTGAAAAAAACGAAACTATCAAAGAAGAAAACCGGGAGGAAGCCGTAGAAGGCACCGACCGAGAAACTGTGCAAAAGCCTGATGCACAGGAGGAAGAAGAAAAAGAGGCAAAGGACGATTTAGAGGGAAAATATAATGAACTTAGCGACAGGTTTTTAAGGCTTGTGGCGGAATATGACAACTTTAAAAAACGTACCCAAAAGGAAAAAAGCGATATATATATTTCTGCAACGGCAGATGTAATAGAGGCTATACTTCCTGTTGCCGACACCATTTCAAGGGCTCTTGAGATGGATAAGGACAACCAGGGGATTGCCCTTATAGAAAAACAGCTTTTAGACTCCTTAAAATCCATTGGGGTTGAAGTTATCCCCGCGGTGGGGGAAACCTTTGACCCTGAGTTTCACAATGCCGTTTTCCACGTGGAAGATGAAAATGTTGCGGAAAACACAATTGTGGAGGAGTTTGCAAGGGGTTATAAATATAAAAATAAAGTTATTAGGCATTCTGTGGTAAAAGTGGCAAATTAAATTTACTAATTGTTATTTTGGTTATATAAATGAAAGAAAGGTGTTTGATATTATGGCAAAAATTATTGGCATTGACCTTGGAACAACGAACTCATGTGTTGCGGTTATGGAAGGCGGAGAGCCTGTTGTTATACCCAATGCGGAGGGAGCGAGGACCACATCGTCGGTTGTGGCTTTTACAAAAAATGGCGAGCGTTTGGTGGGACAGATTGCAAAACGTCAGGCAATCACCAACCCCGACAGAACCATAATCTCCATTAAGCGTGATATGGGAACTGACAGGCGCATAGCCATAGATGATAAAAATTATTCACCGCCGGAAATTTCGGCAATGGTTTTGCAAAAGCTAAAGGCAGACGCAGAAAGCTATTTGGGTGAAAAAGTAACCCAGGCGGTTATTACGGTTCCTGCTTATTTTAGCGACTCCCAGCGTCAGGCTACAAAGGACGCAGGGCGAATTGCGGGGCTTGAAGTTCTTCGTATTATAAACGAGCCTACCGCAGCAGCCTTGGCTTACGGGCTTGACAAGGAGAATGACCAAAAGATTATGGTCTATGACCTTGGCGGCGGAACATTTGACGTGTCCATTCTTGAAATTGGCGATGGTGTTTTTGAAGTTCTTGCAACAAGCGGAAACAACCGCCTTGGCGGCGATGATTTTGACCTTCGTATTTTGAACTATATTGCAGACGAGTTTAAAAAAGAAAACGGTATAGATTTAAGAAACGATAAAATGTCTTACCAAAGGCTTTTAGAGGCTGCCGAAAAGGCGAAAATCGACCTTTCGGGCGTAACCAGCACAAATATAAACCTGCCCTTTATCACAGCGGACGCCACAGGTCCAAAGCATCTTGACATGACGCTTACAAGGGCTAAATTCAACGAAATTACAGCCGACCTTGTAGAGCAAACCATGGTTCCTGTTAAGACCGCCCTTTCCGATGCGGGCTTAAGTCCCAGTGATATTGACAAGGTTCTTTTGGTTGGCGGCTCTACCCGTATTCCTGCGGTGCAGGAGGCTGTAAGAAGGCTTATAGACCAAGAGCCTACAAAGGGCATCAATCCTGACGAATGCGTTGCCATTGGCGCTGCCATACAGGCCGGCGTTTTAGGCGGCGATGTTAAAGGACTTGTGCTTTTGGACGTTACTCCCCTTTCATTAGGAATTGAAACAGAGGGTGGAATATTTAACAAGATTATTGAAAGAAACACCACCATACCCACCAAAAAGAGCAGGATTTATTCAACCGCTGCCGACAACCAGACAAGTGTTACGATAAACGTTTTGCAAGGCGAGCGTGAAATGGCGATTCACAACAAGTCATTGGGGCGTTTCGAGCTTTCGGGAATTCCGCCGGCACCAAGAGGTGTTCCTCAAATCGAGGTTACCTTTGATATAGACGCAAACGGTATTGTTAATGTTTCCGCTAAGGATTTGGCAACAGGCAAAGAGCAAAAGGTTACCATAACCGCAAGCTCTAACCTGTCCGAAGAAGATATTGAACAAGCTGTTAAGGATGCGGAAAAATTTGCACAAGAGGATAAAGTTATGAAAGAAAAGGCTGAAGCTAGAAACAATGCCGAGCATATGGTTTATCAAAGTGAAAAGGCTTTGACGGACCTTGGCGATAAAGTTTCAGCAGAGGAAAAAGCTTCCGTTCAGGCAGAGATTGACAAGGTTAAAAAAGCTTTGGAATCCGACAACACCGAAGAAATCAAAGCAGCAACGGAAGAGCTTTCAAAGAAATTTTACGAGATTTCCCAAAAGCTTTATCAAAATGCAAACCCTGAAGGCTCTCAAGGACAGCAGGCTGCAGGCGAGCAGCCAAATGATGACGGAACTTACGATGCGGACTACACGGTAGATGACGAAGAGTAATCCATTTTGTTTTATGGTAAGTAACACCACCCTGCTATATAGAATATATAATATAGCAGGGTGAAGTTGTGCAAGGCTTATTTGGCTCACGATAAGCCTTATATAAGGCTATTTATATAAATAGCCTTACAAATTCTGTGGGCTGGAAAGGCTAAGAGGTTAAGTGGCTAACAAGAGGGATTATTATGAAGTCTTAGGCCTCCAACGAGGGGCTTCAGATGATGAGATAAAAAGAGCATATAGAAAACTGGCTAAAAAATATCACCCTGACTTAAATCCTGGCGATGCTGAGGCTGAAGCTAAGTTTAAAGAGGCAAACGAAGCCTATGCCGTGCTTTCGGATAGCGAAAAAAGAGCGAAATACGACCAATTTGGCCATGCAGGAATGGAAGATAGCTTTGGCGCAGGCGGCTTTGATTTTGGCGGCTTTGGCGGCTTTGATATGGACTTGGGTGATATATTCGGCAGCTTTTTCGGCGGAGGCTCCAGAGCAAGAAGTGCGGCAAGAAGCGGTCCTATAAGGGGCAGCGATATTCAAGAGTCTCTTTCAATTACTTTTGAAGAAGCTGCAAAAGGTGTGGAAAAAACCATCAGTATCAGCAGATATGAAGGCTGCGGCAAATGCGGCGGCAGCGGTGCCAAGTCCGGCACAAAGGCGCAGACCTGCCCAACCTGTCATGGCTCAGGACAAATACGTGCCACTCAGCGTACCATGTTGGGTACTTTTTCCACTGTAACCACCTGTTCCACCTGCGGCGGCGAGGGTACAATCATAAAAGACCCATGTACGGAGTGCGGCGGCAGGGGTCAGATTAGGAAATCGCGCAAAATCAGCGTTAAAATTCCTGCCGGTATCGATGATGGACAGACCTTGACCTTGCGTGGCGAGGGTGACCACGGGCGAAAGGGAGGTCCTCCGGGAAACCTTTATATATACATTACCGTTAAGCGGCATGAAATCTTTAGGCGCAAGGGCTTTGACGTGTATATGGATTTGCCTGTTTCCTTTGTGGAGGCCGCCTTGGGTGCGGAGATTGATGTCCCCACCCTTCATGGAAACGTTAAGCTTAAAATTCCTGAAGGAACACAAGTGGGAACTAATTTTAGACTGCGGGGAAGCGGCATTGCCCGCCTTGGCGGCAGTGGAAATGGCGACCAGTATGTAAAGATAACCATTGAAGTTCCCAAGAATTTGACTGAAAAACAACGGGAGATTTTAAAAAGCTTTGGCGAAACCATTGGCAAATCGGATTTTACCCAGCGCAAAAGCTTTTTAGATAAATTTAAGGATAACTTTAAGTAAAAAAGTATTCGGGCGCGAAGCGCTTTCCCGAATACTACCGCTCGCCGCGCGAGCGAAAGCGAAGGCGAATTCATTTCGCCAAAGCGTAAATTTTATTTGGGAAAAGTATTCGGGCGCGAAGCGCTTTCCCGAATACTACCGTTAATGCAAAAAAACGGTTGGGAAGCCTATACCCCAACCGTTTTTATGCTATATGAAATTACTGTTTAAAAATTGTCGCGTGAAATGTTGCTTGCATATACTTTGCGCGATATGCTCATTTGCCAGCGGGTGCTACCCACATCAGCCTTAGGGCGCTGCCCACATTAGTCTGCGGACACTTGTCCGCTTGCCAGCGGGTGCTACCCATTTGCCAGCGGGTGCTACCCGCCGGATGTTGTCCGCTTTTTTAAATTTTTAACCAGCATTACAATTGCAAGGATTGCAACCGAAACAAGGGCTGTAAAGCCGCCGGGCGCAACATTAAGATAGTATGAAAGGAAAAGCCCCAGCATAATGTCAATAACGCTAAATATTATGGAAAAAACAAGCGTGGATTTAAACCCTTTGCCAAGCTGCAGGGCGGTTGCCACAGGAAGGGTAATCATGGAGCTTAAAACCAAAACAC
>JAQVDK010000078.1 GCA_028697835.1 Eubacteriales bacterium
AACCTTGTGTTGTTTATTGACGGCTTTCTTATTTACTGATATTATATTAATAGGGGAATAAAATATATTATCCCATAAAGTTCATCGAAATCAAGGAGTGAGCAGATGTGAAGCATATTCCAAAATGGAGGGTAAGGAATTTGGTGCTGACGGGAGTTTTTATAGCCATAGGCATAACTTTTCCCATGGCATTTCATCTTTTTGAAGGGGCGGGCAGAAAACTGCTTCCTATGCAGTTTCCCATTTTAATCTCCGGATATTTCCTGTGTCCTCCTTATGCAGTTATGGTGGGCATTTTGACTCCGGTTTTAAGCAGCCTTATAACAGGAATGCCGCCAATTTTCCCCAATTTGCCTTGTTTGGCAATTGAATTTGGCGCTTATGCGCTGTTTTTAAGTATCTTGCCCTTTAAAAACAAGTATTTGAAGCTGCTCACATCGTTAGTGTTGGGGAAAGCGTGTTTGTTTGCATTTGCTCTTTTGAATTCTGCTTTTTGGGGATTTGCGGCAAGCCAGCTTTCAAACGGCATTATTGGAATGGTTTGGCAGATAATTTTAGTGCCATTAGTGGTAAAGGGCTGTGAAAGAGGAGTTTACTATGCAAAACATTATCGAGCAAGCAAAGTTTGAATTAAATAGAATTGAAAATTGTACCCTTGTTGTGTTAAACAGGCAAGGCAAGATTGTATATCGCTCAACGGACAGGGGAATTCGTCCCGCTGTTGATGCCGTTTTCCACATGAAAGGCGCTGTTGTTGCAGACAAGGTTATAGGAAAAGCAGCGGCTTTGATTTGCATATATGGCGGTGCGTCTTATGTTTTCGGTAAGGTTATGTCCGTTGAAGCGCAAAAGGTTTTAGAGCAAAACAAAATTGGGCATGGCTATGAAAAGCTGACAGATTCTATACTAAATTCAGACAAAAGCGCAGCGTGCCCAATGGAGGCTTTAGTTAAAGATATTTCTTCCCCAAAAGAGGCTTATGAAGCTATCTATAATAAAATAAACGCTAAGGAGTGATTGGTTGTTATGCAATATCGCAGGCTGGGCAACACAGGGTTTAACATTTCCGCATTAGGCTTTGGCGCTATGCGGCTTCCTGAGTTTGAAAAGGATGGAAAGTGGTTTATGAATGAAGAGGAATGTATCAAGATTATACATAGGGCCTTTGATTTGGGAGTAAATTATATTGACAGTGCGTGGGGCTACAGCCATGAAAACAATCAATATATGGTGGGAAAGGCCATTAAAGGATACAAGGACAGGGTGAAGGTTTCCACAAAGCTTCCGGTTTGGCAGGTAAAAAATGAAGACGACTTTTGGCGTTATCTTGAAGAGCAGCTAAAAAGATTAGATGTTGAATATATTGACTTTTATCACCTTCATTCGCTAAATAACCGGCTCTTTGAAGAAAAAGTTTTGAAATTTAACATTCTTGATAATATGGAAAAAGCCAAGCAAAAAGGTCTAATCAAGCACAAGTCTTTTTCCTTCCATGACAAACCTGAGATAATGAAAAAAATCATAGATACACAAGCTTTTGAAACTGTCTTGTGCCAATATAACCTTTTGGACCGTGAAAATGAAGAAGCAATGGAATATGCAGTAGAAAAGGGTCTGGGAGTTATCGTAATGGGTCCGGTTGCAGGCGGAAGGCTTACGGTTACCTCCGAAGTGCTTAGGAAAATGGTAGGAAATGTTTCCGGCACGCCTGAAATCGCTTTGCGGTTTGTTTTGGCAAATAAAAATGTAAGCTGTGCATTGTCGGGAATGGCATCTGTCCGGATGGTTGAAGAAAACGCCAAGATTGCATCCCGTACGGATGAGCTTTCCGGCGAGGAATGGAAAAAAATCAGCGACACATTGGAAGAAACAAAGGCAATGTCCGACCTTTATTGCACAGGGTGCGACTATTGCATGCCCTGTCCGAAAAACGTTAAAATCTCCAAGGTTTTTTCCGTTTATAATTATCATAAGGTTTATGGTCTTACGGAATATGCGAAAGGGGAGTTTGCCAAATTCGGCAAAGACGAAAGCTTCGGCGCAAATCCTGCTGCATGCATAAACTGCGGGCAGTGCGTAAAAAAATGCCCGCAGTTTATAAAAATACCCGAAAAAATCAAACAAGCGGTCCTTGAGCTTGGATAAATAAATCAGGGCTCTTGCACAACGATTTTTGAAAAATCAAAGTGCGAGAGCCCTTTTGTATCTAAAACTAAAAGTTAATGGTTTTTTTCCTCATGCGAACGTTTAACACAAGGCCCAATGCCAAAAAATTTGTAACAATCGACGAGCCGCCATAGCTTACAAATGGAAGGGGGATACCCGTTACAGGCATCAGGCCTATTGTCATGCCTATGTTTTCAAAGGTGTGGAAAAGCCACATCGAAGCAACACCTATGCATATAAATGTTCCTAAGGTTGTTTTTGCGTTTTTTCCAATAACGATTGTCCTTATAATAATCGTCATAAGAAGCAGTAAAACAAGCAGACATCCCAGCATTCCCATTTCTTCGCCAATAACTGCGTAGATAAAATCCGTCTGCTTTTCGGGAAGGTATTCCAGTTGGGTTTGAACGCCCTTCATAAAGCCTTTGCCTGTAAGGCCGCCCGAGCCAATGGCAATTTTACTTTGTATTACATGATATCCATAATCGGCAGGCGATGCCTCGGGATTTAAAAACGCAAAGAACCTGTTTTTTTGGTAATCGGGCAAAATGAAAAACCAGGCAGCAATGGCAAAAAGGCCAAAGCCCGTAAATGCCGTCAGAATATAGCGCCAATCAATCCCTGCCAAAAAAACCGATACAATAAATATAAAAGCATAAACCATGGCTGTTCCCGTATCAGGCTGAAGCATTACAAGCCCTATGGGAACTGCCGCATGAAGCAGAAGCAAAACAACATTTTTAATATAATTAATATCGTTGGCAACACGGGAAATATGCAAGGATAAGGTAATTATAAAACAAATCTTGACAATTTCCGCCGGTTGAATACCTATGCCGCCAAAGCGAATCCATCCTTTTGTACCAACTTCATCGCCGCCTATTCCTATAAAAAGCACCAATATCATTATAAAAATGCTTGCTCCGGCTATAACCGGCCAGAAAAGGGCAATATCTTCATAGTCCATCATGGTTATGGGTACCATCATTAAAAACCCTAAAAGCATGGCGCCTGCTTGGACGGCTATGTACTTTGTGTTGCTGTCAAAGCTTTTGGTAGAGCTGTAAACGAAAAAAAGGCTTATGACTGACAAAGCCAAAGCGGGCACGATTATTAATAAGTCATATTTTTTGATAGTTTGAATTATTTTCGACATTGTTTTCACCGTTTATTCCAGCTTTTATGATTTAATAAAGGATATAATCTTGCAAAGGCGCATATATTTAGAAGATTATAATATAATTATACCATATTTTTGTCAATTGCACTACATATTTTTTAAAAAGGTTGACGAAAGGGTATAAAATTGTGTAAAATATATGTATTGAATATAAACGAATGACAAGGCTAGTTTTTTGGGGAGGGTGTGCGCTGTGGGGAAGAAGCTTTTTCGCAAAAGATTTTTTGGGTATAAAATTTCGGATGTAAAGGTTTACTTTGAAACTGCATCAAAGGAGTATGACGAAAAAATTTTGGCAAAGGATGAAGAAATTAAAAAGCTTCGCGAGGAGCTAAACGGCAAGGAAGAAGAAATTGCCCGACTTTTGCAGGCAAATTCTGAGCTTGAGGAAAAACGCGAAACTGTTGCAAGGGCAATTATACAGGCGGAGGAAAATGCCGCTGCCATTATTGAAGAGGCAAAGAAAAATGCGGTTTTGGAAAAGCAAAAAGTAGAGGCTGAAATTGAGGCAGAGAAGGACAAGCTCCGCTCGCTAAAGGAAGAAACAGCCCATCTTAAAAGGACTGTTACCGCTTTAATAAATCGTTTTACGGGTGAGCTTGACGAGTTTGCATCCGAATAAAAGCCCTTTGTCTTGGTAAAAAAAAAGATTGCCGCCGATTTTTTGGCGGCAGTTATAAGAAGAATTTAGGGGAATTTGGTTAAGTGAAACATTCATATTATTTACATATCTATTGACAAATATTCATTATAATGTAAAATATATATATAAAATTTGTAACAATGTTTTTAAAAAGAAGGAGTATTCGCCTTGAGGGTTATAACAGGAAGCGCAAAAGGGCAGAAGCTAAAGTCTTTTGACGGTCTTGACACCCGCCCCACAACCGATAAGGTTAAAGGGGCCATGTTTTCCATTATTCAAGGATACGTTGAAGAAAGCTGTGTTTTGGATTTGTTTGCAGGAAGCGGCGCTCTTGGAATTGAGGCATTATCCCGAGGGGCAAAATTTTGCGATTTTGTTGAGCAAAAAAGGGCCATAATGAAAATTGTAGAGGAAAACCTTGAAAAGACAAGAATGGCAAATTTTTCGCTTTATACACAGCCTGCACAAAGCTATTTAAGCTCCTGCAACAAAAAATACGATTTGGTTTTTTTAGACCCCCCATATGGCAGTGGGCTTTGCAACATGTCGCTTAATTTGCTAAAAAGCCGCAATCTGTTAAATGAGGGTGCGATTATTGTTTGTGAAACGTATAAAAACGAAGAGATAGATATGCTTTTCCCTATTTATAGACAAGCTTTATATGGAACCATTAAAGTTACGGTTTTAAAAAATATATGATTTGCTATTATCTGCATAAGGAGGACATTTATGAAAATCGCTGTTTATCCCGGAAGCTTTGACCCGTGTACCAATGGGCATTTGGATATAATTACACGTGCGGCAAGGGTTTTTGACAAGCTGATTGTAGCCGTTTTGGTCAACAGCCATAAAACCCCTGCCTTTACCATAGAAGAGAGAATGGAGTTTTTAAGAAGGGTTACAAGAAATATTTCGAACATTGAAATCGATTCGTTTACAGGGCTGCTGGCCGATTATACCATGCAAAAGAACGCTGATGTTATTATAAAAGGGCTTAGGGCTGTTTCGGATTTTGAATACGAATTTCAAATGGCCCTTACCAATACAAAGCTTAACCCCAGTGTAGAAACCCTTTTTATGACCACCTCGACTGCCAATATGTATTTAAGTTCCAGTGTTGTCAGGGAAGTTGCCACTTATAACGGTGATTTGAGCGGAATGGTACCGGATGAGATTCGTGATGATATTTATAAAAAGATAAGGAGAGGATAAAATGGAAATTCTTGAGCTTATTGATGCTTTGGAGGATACCATTGAAAGAGGTGTTAATATTCCACTTGCAGGCAAAAGCTTGCTGGACAAGGACGAGCTTTTAGACATAATACAAGAGATGCGGCTAAAACTCCCCGATGATTTGAAGCAGGCAAAATGGGTTAAAGAAGAGCGCCAGCGCATTTTACTTGATGCGCAAAAAGAGGCAAATGATATTATAAAGTCAACAGAAGATAAAATTATTTCCATGATTAACGAAAACGAAATTACCAAACGGGCAAAAATTCAGGCAGAAGAGATTATTTCAAACGCCAACAAACGTGCCAGGGAAATCAAGCAGGGCACAAGGAGCTATGCCGATGATATCCTTTCAGATATGGAGAAAATCATGGAAAAAACCCTTGCCACCTTGCGCCAAAATCGAATCGAATTGCATGAGGCAGCACGAAAAAAGCAAGAAAAGCAAGAGCAGGAAGCTTCTGCCAAGCCAAATGAGGAAGAATAAGTACATTATAAAAAACAGCCTAATATAGCGATGTTTGATTAAACTTCGTTGCATTAGGCTGTTTTTTTCATTTAATTTTCCGCTCCGGCGAAATAAATTCGCTTTCGCTTACGCTCGCGCGGCGAGAGGATGTGTTCGAGAAAGCGCTTCGCGCTCGAACACTTTAAATATGATTTTCCGCTCCGGCGAAATAAATTCGCCTTCGCTTGCGCTCGCGCTCCAACACTTTATATATAAAAATAAATCATAAAATAATGAGCGGTTGCGCCAAGCATTACGAAAATGTGAAACAACTCATGAAAACCAAACACCTTACAAAGATTTGGTTTCTTTAAAGCATAAATTACACCGCCAACAGTGTAAAAAATTCCGCCCGTCAAAAGCAGCATAGCTCCCCTCGATTCGATGGACTTAACCAATGGAACTATGGCAAATATAATAGACCACCCCATAATCATGTAGATGATGGTGGACAAAGTGCGAAACCTGCCTGTATAAAATGCTTTTATAATAATACCTACAAGGGCGAATACCCATATTCCGATAATATATCCCCATTTAAGAGAGCCGTCAAAGGCACCGGAAACTATGGGAGTATATGTTCCTGCAATCAGGACATAAATCATGCAATGGTCTATAATATGACATACCCTGATAAGCTTTTGCGGACCGGTCACCAAATGATAGGTGCCGCTTGCGCTAAACGCTGCGGTCATGCCCACGCCGAAGATTAAATATACAATCAGTTTTTCCATGTTGCCGCCCCATTTTAAGGCAAGGAACACAGTGCCTATGGCAGCAGCAATTGCCGCAGCCACATGGGTAAAGCCGCTTGTGGTATCTCGAAATACTTTCTTTGCCATAATCAGCAGCCTGCCGCGTCCATCCAATGCCTTGCAATCAAAGCATGTCCCTGCGGCGAGGGGTGCACACCGTCCGCCGCCCAAAATGTAGGCTCGACAACAATGCTGTTTTGGGCGAAAATACCGTCAAGGGGAATATAAATACAGCCAAATTCCCTTGCAAGCTGCCTTGTTTTTTGAATTTTAGGGTCCAAATCCTCACGCCATGAAATCCTATCCTGTGGACATGGCAGCACAAAAGGCTCCATTATGATAATGGGGATATCCCCAAGTTTTTCCCTTGTTTTGCTAAGTATTTGTTTATAATTTTCATAATATTCGTCTGCAGATGTCGGGTCGTTGCTGTCGTATCTGCGCCAAGTGTCGTTAATGCCTATTAAAATCGAAAGCACATCGGGCTTTAAATCTATACAATCCTTATCCCATCTTTCGCATAGGTCTTTAGCCCTGTTTCCGGAAATTCCTCGGTTTATAAACTTTATGCCAAGATGAGGATACTTAGAGCCTACCATTGCCGCAACAAGGCTTGGATATCCGCTTCCTAATGTGTCCTTTTCACGGTCTCTGCCGCAGTCTGTAATGCTGTCGCCTTGAAACAAAACAGTAGCGTTTTTTGAGATTATCATATCATACATCTCCTTTGCTTTGATTGCAAATTTCTTCCAAAGTCACATTATCCACAACATCATCAATTGCAGCTTTAAGCTTTTTCCATACATATACAGCTTCGCATTTGCTGCCTTTTTCGCATTTTCCACCGCTTACACAAAGGGTGGGGGAAATAGACCCTTCCAAAGCGCGCAAGATTTCACCTGTGCTAATTTCACCGGCAGGACGGCTAAGCACATATCCACCTTTAGGGCCTCTGATGCTTTTAACCAGCCCGGCCTTAATCAGTTTTTTCATAATATGTTCAAGATATTTTACCGATAAGTCCTGGGCTTGGGCAATATCCCGGATAGAGAGGGGGGTATTGCCGTTTTGGGCTATGTCAATTATAGCTCTTAACCCATATCTTCCTTTTGTAGATATCTTCATACTATCAAAGTCCAGCCGAACTCATCCTGCAAAGCTCCGCTTTGAATTCCTGTAATTTTATTATATAAATCTTGCGCTATGGGGCCGGTTTTAAAGTCGTTTATGGTAATTTTATTTCCCTTCCAGTTAAGCTCGCCTATGGGGCTTATTACCGCCGCTGTTCCTGTTCCGAAGGCTTCGTCAAGCTTTCCGGCTTTGTGTGCATCATAAATTTCAGCAATGCTTATTTGCCTTTCCGTAACCTTTTTGCCTTCGTTTTGCAAAAGCTCTATAACGCTTTTCCTCGTGATTCCCGGAAGAATGCTACCCTGCAAGGCCGGAGTTATAACCTGTCCATCTATTACAAAAAACACATTCATAGTGCCAACTTCTTCGATATATTTGCGCTCTACGCCGTCAAGCCACAAAACCTGGGTGTAGCTGATTTCTTCCGCCTCTTGTTGTGCTTTAAGGCTTGCAGCGTAGTTGGCAGAGGTTTTGGAATATCCAAGCCCGCCCCTTACTGCCCGCACATAATTATCCTCTACCCAAATTTTAACCGGGTTTACACCTTCGGGATAGTACTGTCCGCTGGGGGAAGCGATAATAATAAATTTATAAGTCTTAGAGGGGCGTACGCCCAAAAACGGGTCGGTTGCTATAATAAAAGGGCGCAGGTAAAGGGATGTTCCCTCGTCGCTGGGGACCCAATCACGCTCTATATCCACAAAAGTTTTAAGGGCTTTTACGCATAACTCTTCATCAATAAGCGGAATACAAAGCCTTTCGTTGCTCATGTTTATACGAGCCATGTTTTGCTCGGGCCGAAACAGCAGGATATCGTTGTTTTTGGTCCGATAAGCCTTCAGTCCCTCAAAGATAGCCTGTCCATAGTGGAAAACCATGGTAGCAGGGTCCAGCTCAAGGGGAGCATAGGGAACTATGCGAGGGTCATGCCAGCCTTTTTCTACGGAATAATCCATAATAAACATATGGTCGGTAAACCTTTTGCCAAAACCAAGTTCTCTTCCGCTTGTGGGCTTGGG
>JAQVDK010000079.1 GCA_028697835.1 Eubacteriales bacterium
TTTCTTGGATGATTTAATGTTGGGCAAAACCTTCACCTCCTGAAATACCAAATTGATAAGCAACAATTAGTATAACACTTTTTTTTTCAAAATGCAAGGGTTTTTTGAACATTTTTATAAAATTAATCATATCCCGTGTCAAACCTATTGTGTCATATCATATAACGAAATTAAATTAACATCATCAATATTTTCAGGATTAAACTGCACCATGGGAAGCTTCCTGTCTTTAAGATGCTCCCTTAAAGCGCCTGTTAACGCCCAGTCGGACGAGGCAATGCTTTTTATATGCTCCGCATATAAAACATTAAGCTCAATATAAGTATCCTTTGCGCCCACCACAGTGTTTTTCCCCTCTTTGTCAAGCTCCTTTGCCACATAGTTTACAATCCGCCTGTCCATAAAATAATTTTGTTGATAGTCGCAAAGTTCGGATATGCTTACAATTGTAAAAAACAAGGAAATTGCCACTACAAGGGCCGGCTTTACATATTTAAAAATATTGAAAAGCCCGTCCAAGGCCACAGCCAACCCAAAAAGGGGCACAAAAGCCGTCCTAAAGGACGCATGGTTGCCGCCCAGCACCAAAAAAGGCAAATAAGGCGCGATAAACAGCACCGCCCCAGCCCAAATTTGCTTTACTCTAAATTTTTTTGCACTTTCGGCAACACCTAAAAGAGCAGCGGCAGCAAACACGGGGATATAATATACAACCGTCATATCAACCCCGCGGGAGAATCCTTTGGAAAACAAGCCCCACTGAGCCCACGTCCTTGTATGCTGCAAAAATCCACCAATGTTGAAAAATGTAAGCGCAGCCCTTTCGCCATGCCTTCCCATATGGGAAAAGGCTTTGTAATAAAGCAAAAACAACGCCATGTTAAGCGCAAGAAGGTACCAAGCCCTTCTATCCTTTAGGTAATAAATTATAAGAAATGATAATGTAAAAGAAAATACAGCCACCTGTTCATATAAAAACATGGCTAAAATTTGGAATATAAAAAATCCTGTATGTTTTTTGCCCGCCAAACAATACGCCGAAAGGGAAGTAAAAAACATTCCGACAATTATTCTGGAAGACGCAGAAATCCAATATGAGCCCTCAATATTTATAGGGCATAGAACATAAAAACACACAAAAACCATTCCCAAAGGCATATTAATCCTCCGGAAGGCAAGAATAAAAACATACGCAGATATGGCATGAAGAACGGTTATAATAAAAAAGGGCACCGCCATATTGCCCCAAAACCTGCCCCAAAGGTAAATATCAAAAGGGGAAGCTATGGGACGTGCGGCAAAAAGCCCTATATCAAGGTAAACCTCTCTAAACGGGTTTTCCACCCACGGATAAATCCCGTATTGAATATAATCGTCAAGCAGGGGGTAATAAGCAAAGCCCAAATAGCCCATTCGCACCAGCGCCGCTGCCAAAATAGCAAAAAGACGCTTATCTTTCAAAGCTTTCGCAGCTTTCATAAACACCCGCCTCAAAGCCCTTGCGTATTTTTACAACATCTGCCAGCATTTTTAGCCCATCACGAAAAACATTTACAGATGAATCCTTCCTGTGGGAAACGGGCACCTGTATGGACTCGATTATAAAACCCATCTGCTGTGCCAAAAACAAAACCTCAGTATCAAAAGCAAAGCTGTTTATTTTACAAACAGGAAAAATCTGCCTTGCGGCAAAGCGTGAAAATCCCTTTATGCCACATTGCACATCCCTGACACAAATCCCCAAAACAGCAAAAATCAATCTGTTGTAAAACCAAGAAGCAAAGCGCCTGTGCGGCGGATAGCTTCCAAACCGCCTGCCGCAAACAATATCGACCTTGGACAAAGCCTCAACACCCTTTTTTATAAATTCAAGGCTGTAGGGAAGGTCCGCATCGGTAAAAAATATAAAATCGCCGCCTGCCCTAATCATCCCTTCTCGAACAGCGGCACCCTTGCCCATATTTTTATCAAACCTTACAACCTGAGCCTGCGTTTTGGCAAGCTGATTGCAAGTGTTGTCACTGCTTCCGTCGTCAACTACAATTATTTCATATTCGGAAAAATTTCCCCTTAAAAAAGCCTCAGCAGCTTTAACGTTTTTATATATAACAGCTTCTTCATTAAAAGCGGGAATAACAAGGGATACATATGCCATTTTAGCTTAAAGTCTCCTCTTTATCTGGAATGTATGCTTATTATTCCCGCAGTTTTCAAATTTATTCTTTAAATCCCAGTACCAGCGCAAGCAGTCTGAACACTTCACCTCGGGTTATATTTCTGTCGAAAGTCTCCTCGTGAATTTCAATGCCTTTGCTTTTCAAAAAATCAAAATATTTTTTAGCCCAATGCGTATTTTGCACATCGTCCACCCCCGTATAATCCAAAACAGCTTTACATATTGCCCTTGCCAACTCCTCCTGCCGGTTTGCAAGAAACTCGGCATCGTGTGCATTTGTAACAAACGCAAGCTCCACCAAAACGGCAGGCATGTTGGTATATCGCAAAACGCTAATGTCGGGGCGGATTTTAACCCCCCTGTTTATAAGTCCCAAGTCCGAAATATTGCTGCTTATCATTTTAGCCAGAGTATAAGCCTTGCTTGTTTCGGAAAAGACCAGGCTTTCCGTGCCCGATGCCACAGAGGATGAATAAGCGTTGCAGTGAATTGAAATAAAAAGGTCAGCGCCCCAACTGTTTGCAGCCTTGTACCTTGCGCCAAGGCTCGATGCCAAATCAGCACCTAAATTATGCGTCAAACTGTTTCTCGACAGCATAACCTTAAAGCCAACCTTCAAAAGCATATCCGCAAGAATTTTGGAAACTTTAAAGTTTATATCCTGCTCACGAAGCCCGTTTGCTTCAGAGCCCGTGTCCCACCCGCCAAAGTTATGCCCTGCGTCAATGAAGATTTTCACAAGCATCCCTCCTTACTTACTATTATTCTTATGATTGTTACTACCAAAATAATTCCCCATTAGCTTTAAAAAATCATTAACATAATTACTTCCTCTTCCAATTACAATTCCGGTAAGAATTTTCGACATATAGGGAATGGTGCTTGAAAAGCCCACCATTTCAAAAACATCTATCTGAAAATTAATAGCAACCAAAACGCCTATCCCAACAGAGGCTATAACCTTCCACAGGCAATTGCACCCTACCTTGAAAGTGCTGATATAAGAAACAATCCCCTCCACCATAACCGACATAAAAACAAGCTCAGTAAAATCCATAAAAACCATAACCCTTCAATTTTTTTGGTACAATAAAATAATATGCGAACAACCTCTAATGTGTGCAAGCCTTAGGCCATAATTACAATTATATTAAATCTTAAAGAGCCTGTTGTGTATGTAGGATAATTATTCACAATTTTTGAAACATATGTTTTCCAAGACTCCACAATAATCTCAACGCCGCCTGAAAACCTTTCAATTCGGTCCACCGTGCACCTGTACTGGGAAAGGTCGTTAAGCCTTCCCCCGTCGGCACGTACAAACCTTAACGTTTCCGCAGGGGTGACCATTACCTTAGGCTGATAGCTTGTATCAGCCCACGCAGGCCCGCTTACCACAACCTGGTAAAAATCCGGGTCGTTTACTCCTCCGCCCAAGGTGTCAAGGTAAACACAGCTTACATAAGGTTGGTAAACAGTCTTCGAAGGTGTTTCGGACGAGCTGGAAGAATAAGTATAATACTCCAGCCCCGCCCCCTTCGAGCTGATGGTAGTAGCCTTTATGGGCCTTCCGTATATATCAAATTCATGGGCATAAACAACCCCATTTTGCGGAGACATATCAAGGGACGAGCCATGCCCTATCATATGAATCTTACTTCCCGATATTTCAAGCCGCCCGTCGGAAGACCTAACCCGAATCAAGTCTGTGTTTATGGTCCCGGCTGTAATCTGGCTTGCCGAAATCGCGCCTGCATACACCCAGGACGCTGCAACCTCGTCGGCAACCAGCTTGCCGCTGTCTCCGATAGTGCGCCAATCCCAGGTGCCGTCGGGCTTTTTCTTGTTCGCAAGGGCAAACATTCCATCCACCAGTGCAATTGCGGCAGAAGGATTGTTTACATCATCCACCCAAATATCTGCATACTCATGGATAACCGCTTTTTTAGAAAGGGATTGGTTGAATTTCATTTGCATGGTCTGCCGAACGCTTTCAATGTATTCGTCATTTATCTGCCCCTTGTTTGTAACAATATTTTCAACCAAATTCTTCGCCTTTAAAAGCTCTGCAAAAACACCGCCAATGTTTTCCTTGAAATTTGCAAGGACCACGGAAGATTTTTGCGGCTCGTACGGATAATATTCATACTCCATAATCCTTGCGTTAACATCAATTCCAAGCTGCTCGTCAATAACCCGAACGGTATCCCCAAGCTCAAACTTTTCAAACTGTGCAAACTCGTCTATTTTGCAAAGCTCCACAACGGAAACCTCGTAAGTTACCTTAGGCTTGTCAATACCGTCTTCTTCCTCGGTGCTCCACTTTTTCGCCGCCTCGTCCATAAGCGCCTGTGGCTGGTCAATGTTTGAAAAATCCAAATACCCTTCATGAACATAATCATATAAATTTATAAGAGGGCTGTCTATATACGCCTTGCCGGAGTTTACGCTTGTAATGTCAAGATAGTCCGCCCCGTAAGGGTAAAGGCGGGTTATAAGGGTGGTGCTGTCAATAGTCCTTTTGATATTTTCAAGGTTTTTCCCCACCCTAAACTGCACCCCGCCTGTTTGCCCCCGCTTGGGTACAACAGTTATGTGAAAATTATCAAAAACAGCCTCACATTCCAGCTCCTCAAGAAAATGGTTTAAAACAGCCCGGGGCGAAGTCTTGTAAAGGTATAAATCGGTCCTTTCCATAACTTGCGTGTCAAGGGTAAAGCCCGTACCCTGCAAAATGCCCGGATAAGTGTTTTTACCGTCACTAAAGCCGGTATTGAACACCTCATTTAGCGAAACATTTATAATGTCATTCATTCTTGGCAAATGGCGAACGTCGTTTAGGTCATAGCTTACATGCTCGCACTGAATATTAGACACCAAAGCCCCCACGCTGTCGCGAATATCATGAAGCGTGCGAATCCTAAAAGCCTGCCCCCCAACCACAATAAAATTTTCTTCCTCTATATATTTGCGACTCTCGTCAGTCCAAGGAAGCACAAGGCTTAAAGTATATTCGCCATTTATAACCTGCCTAATTTTAACATTATAAGCATTGTGCAAAACAGCAAGCCCTGCCCCCATAAAGGAGCGAGCGGTTTTATCAAAAACAACAGGATAGTCCATAGAACCCCCTAACCTTTCCTTTAAATGAAGGTCGCCACAAAATCACCTTCGCCGGCAGGGCGCACCTTTGCCGCCATACCTTCTTCTGTCTGCTCAAAGGCCATGGCATACAAAACCCCCGTTTGCAAGCTATCTGCCCCCTCACTGTTAAAACAAATCACACCGCTTTGCAAACAGCCTCTTTCCCAGTCAAACCAAACAACCCTAACAGCAACGCTTTCCATATCCTCAAGGCTTTGGCTTACATAAAAATAATACCAACCATTTTCAAATGCGACCACAGGCACCCTCATCTCCCCGCTTTCCTCATCCCAAGGCAAGGTGCCCAAAAAAACACCTCCAAGCTGCCCTGTGGGCGGACTTCCTTCAAACGCACCCATCATCTGCAATCCAAATCCGCCAAACTGCCCCGATTGCACCTCGGCAAGGCCGATAATCCTGCTTGAAAGTCTATCCAACCAGCTTGTAAGGGAGCCAGTATAAAGGCTTCCGTCGTTTGTGCTCTCGTTAAAAGGGTCAATGGCGGTGCGGCTTCCTATCATCTCATCGTCAAGCCGCTCACTTTCAAAAAAGCTTTGTATTTTTCCGTCTATGGCGTTATATATTTCCATGTCTTTATCCGCCAGACTATTATAATTGTTATTATGAGCCGACTGCTGCTGGGCAGTAAGCTCTCTTGTAATATATTCAATATGTGCCCTGTCCATAACTTCCCTCCTACAAGTACCTGTAATTAAAAATCACTTCAAGGTCACCCACAATGCTGTCTGCAGCAATTTGTATAAAATTATCCCCTGTTTGAAGCTCAAAAAAATCCCCCACAAGGTAGTTTGTAACATTATTAATTTCATCAAGGGTTGCCTTTTTTCTTTCAAAATCAACAGACAAAGTCCCTGTGCTGTTGCCGCTGTAGGTTAAGACCTTGTTCCTGCTGACAAACTTCACATTGTTGGCAGTGCCGGAAATACGAAAGATTGGCGCAACCGGCATACCGGGATTTTTCACCAAAATAGGAAGCCCGATAATTTGCTGGTCCATGGGCCACCTTCCCAAATCCGGCTCGGGTGTTATGGTGTCATTATTTACAAAATACATATGCTCCCCGCCATAAACCGTGCCATCCCCAAAGCAAAGCCCCTGTCCATATTCCGGTATACATCCCGACATCCTGTAGCTATACGCAAAAGGCCGGCAGGTAAACACAAGGTTAAACCTCCCCACACGGGACGCCACCTGCTGCAGGTCAATCCTGTTTGCCACCCTTGCAAGGTAATAATAAAAAGGCTCATCATCAAAGCGAAGCCTTGCCTCCTTGCCGGAGAGCCAAACAGCAACCTTCCTTGCCGCCTGCCTTAAATCCTGTGCATCTTTGCCTACAATGCCGCACTCTACGGTTATTTCCCGCTCTTCGTATGCAGGTCTGCCAAGAGGGTTGGCGCTGGAAAAATCATACACCCCGTCAATGCCGGAAAGGTTTTCCACCACTCTTTTTATTTCAGGAACAATAGGCCTGTTTTTCGACAAAACCGCCAGCCCCATTTCGGAGGAATGTACCCCATCAAAAGTAAAGCCCATTACCTTACCCCCTTTGCACGCAACGTGTTATAAACAATGCTGACAAATTCGCTGGCATAGCTTACAACTGCATTTTTAGAGGTCATATTTTTATCGCCATAGTCATTTAAAGTAACATTAATATTGGTACCGGAATTTCCGGAAACCGCCTGATTGTAATAGTTTCCGATGGCAGAAAACAAATTGGCAATGGAGGCAACCTTTTGCATAAGGTATTGCTCGGATTTTTCAAACAGACCTTCCACCTGCTGTGAAAAACTCCTGTTTACACCAAGCATAATATCAGAAATCGCTCCTCCTGCAGCCTGTGCGGTGGAAATGCCCTGCAAGGCGGTGTTTGCAGCCGCCTGAAGCAGCGCCTGCCTGTCTTTCTCCAGCAGTGCCAGGGAGTTTTCATATTCCTTTTTTGCTGCAGTAATTTTACTGCGCACCCTCTCTTCCTCTTCTTTCTGCCTTTGACGCAGATAATCCTCGTCGGCTTCAGCTTCAATCGCCCTTATCTGTTCCAAAATACTCTTGTACTTATCCTGCCCCTCTTTGGTAACAGAATCCTTGTAATACCCTTTAAGTGTATTTAGCTCACCAAGCCTTTGGCTTCTTTCCGACTCCCTTCTCCTGTATGCATAACCGTCATATTTTTCGCTTATAGCCGCAAGCTCCCTGCTGTACATATCCATCCTGTAATTATAGGTGTCCTGCAGCGCTTTTTTCATTTCAGCAGCATATTCGTCCGCCTGTGAGCGAATATAGTCCCTTGCAACCTTATATCGCTTGTCCTCCAAATCCTGAATATACTCATAAACCTCACGCCATCGCTGAGTCTGCTCTATGGGCCCAAGCTGCACCCCGTTTAAAAACCCGCTTTCTATTTCACGAAGAAGCTGCACTTCTGCCTGAATCCTGCGGGTGTAGTCCTCCACCTGCCTTTTGGGGTCCCCGCCGTCATAAATATCCTGCCTTGTCATCCAGCGGTCGGAAAAATATCGCCTTTTAGATATTTCCTCATCCGCACCAAAGAGCAAAGCGTCACGAATCTTCAAAGCCGCCTGATATTTTATGTTTACATCATCGAATTTTTCAAAAACCCTCTGCCAAGCCTGGGCAACCTCCTCGGCAGAAAGCTTTCCAAGCCTTGTCTGCTCCTCAATCCAATGCCTGGACTGCTCATACAAGGCTTTATGATAATTCTCCTCGGCAATTTTTACGTTTTTCCAACCATAAACCTTCTCGTCCATAAGCATTTGCCAAAGTCTTGCTTCCTCCTCGGCGGAAATCTGCCCCAGCTTTGCAAGGTGCTTTATTTCATTTGCCCTCACCTGAAAGCTTTTGTTTTCCCAATATTCCGAAGCCCTCTCCCAAAGGATAAGGTCATCATAAAGCCCGCCAATCACAGCCCTTGCCTTTTCAAACCCGCCCACCACCGATTCAACGGACTGTGCAATTTTTTCGACCTCCGCAGCAACATTTGTCGTATCAAGCCTTATTTCGCTCAAAAAATCAC
>JAQVDK010000080.1 GCA_028697835.1 Eubacteriales bacterium
CCCTTAGCAGGGGCGCCTCTTCGGCCTGCTTGAGTACTTCTCCGAAAGAACAATCTGTTTAATTGTTATAAAAAATAATTGGAGGAGAGGGGCGGATTCGAACCCCCGGACGGCTTGCACCGTCACCGGTTTTCAAGACCGGCTCTTTCAACCACTCAGACACCTCTCCATATTCCAAAGGCAAGATACATTATAGCAAGGAATTGGTCGGTTGTCAATACCCTTTGGCCTCCTTTTTTTAATTTTCTTAAAAAAATTTCTTAAAATCTTGCTTCAACTTGCCTGACTTGCCTTGAAAATAGATTTAAACCATAAAAAATCTTCCTTTGTTATGCAAGATGATGCCCTTAAAAACACTGCATACATAAAACAGCCTGCAGCAATTGTCAAAACTAATGAGTATGCTCCAAACAAAAGGGTGGATACGCAAAGGGAGCACCACACGCAAGCTATAATTTTAACAAGTTCAAAAATATCTATTCTAAAATCTGTACGCTCAAAAACCTTGCTCATGTTAAATAAAAAATGCAGTATTGAGCCGAAAAATATGACAAAAACATAGCCGGATGCGCCGTATTTGGGCAGCAGGAAATATATAAGCCCTGCACTAATTAAGGATTCGACAATGCTGTAGGTCATGGTGTGTACCTGCTCGCCAATGCCCTTTAGTACGCTGTCTGCTATAATGTCCAAATATACAACCGGTATCAGCAGGGCAAAAAGGCGCATATAAAACGCAGACCCACCACTTCCAAAAACAGCTTGGCTTATTTGATGGGAGAGCATTAAAAATGTAAACATTACAAAAACCGAGAAAATAATACCTGCTTTGAAGGTCCTTTTTGTTATGTAGTTTATCCGCCGCTTTCCTCCTGCTGCCGCCGAGCCTGCCAGCTCAGGGAGAATAAGGTCGGAGATGGTGTCTATAAGCACTGACGGGAACATAACCGTTGGCAAAACCATACCATGTAAAAGCCCATAGCTTGCCAGGGCGCTATCAGGAGATAACCCCCCTTTTTTTAGGCGTTTGGGGACTATCAAATGCTCAAATGTGCTAATGGACGAGGTTACATACCCGCTTAATGCGACGGGCAGCGAAATTTTAAGCAGTTTTGCCAATATGCGGCCTGTGCTTTGGTCTTTTGCGCTAAACCTTCTTTTATCTAAAGCGTAAATTCCTGCAAGAAGAATTAGTGAAAATGTTTCGCCTATGAAAAAGCCGCCCACCGCCCCGGCGGCAGTATATTCTATGCCGTAAGGCACACAGATTTCAAGCAGAAACATTGTTACAAAAACTTTAATAAACTGCTCTATAAGCTGAGTTATAGCATAAATGCCTGCTTTGCCGACTGCCGTAAAGTATCCTGCAAACACCGAGGATACTGCAAGCCCCGGAAGCCCCAAAGATATTATCCTAATGGCAAGAAGCGCCCTGGCGTCCCCCAGCCATACTTTTGCAATATATGGGGAAAACTTATAAACCGCCAAAGAGGTGCAAATACTAAAGACCATACTATAGCCAATGCATACTCTAACGGATTTTGCCACATTTGCGCCTGTGGAGGCTGCCTCTGCAACCAAACGTGAGGCTCCAAGCCTTACCGCGGAGCTTGCAAAGGTCAGGGCAAAAAAGTTTACGGACATTATCAACTGATAAAGCCCCAAACCCGATGCTCCCATTGTTTTGGACAGGTAAACCTGAAAATAAAGCCTTATGGTGCGTATTGCTATAAATGACAGGCTTAAAAGCAGCATGTTAACAAGCAAAGCCTTAACTTTTCTCATAATAACACCTCTATATTATTTATGAGAAATTTTGGGCAAATATTATTAATTAAACCATTTGACAAGCCATGGAAAATTTTATATAATTAATTACTGATATGGAGGTTTTTGATATGAATGATTTGAAAAAGCTTCAAAACGGAAGTGATATACGAGGAGTTGCCATGGAAGGCGTGGCCGGCGAGGAGGTAAACCTTACTTCTGAGGCGGCAAAGGCTATAGGCAGCGCCTTTGCGCTTTGGCTTTCCAAAAAAAGCGGTGTGAAAACTCTTAGGATTTCAATCGGACGAG
The DNA here is from genome assembly GCA_028697835.1 of Eubacteriales bacterium. Lineage (GTDB taxonomy): Bacteria > Bacillota > Clostridia > Monoglobales > Firm-18 > STE-11. Next base: position 2,077 of record JAQVDK010000080.1, read on the forward strand.
ACTCTCGCCTGTCCGGTGAAATGTTAAAAGACTCCCTTTGCGAAGGCATTGTGGAATTGGGGCATGATGTCAGTGATTTTGGCATGGCGTCCACCCCGGCAATGTTTATGTCTACTGTTTTGGATGGATATAAATATGACGGCGCAATTATGGTGACGGCAAGCCATCTTCCTTTTAACCGAAACGGCTTTAAATTCTTTACCCCAAGCGGTGGACTTGAAAAGCAAGACATAGCGGAAATTCTGTCCATTGCCCAGGAAAACCAGTTTGCGCCTGCCGAGAAAAAAGGAAAAAAAGACCGGCGTGAATTTATGACTGCTTACAGCAAATATTTGGCGGATAAAATCAGGCAGGGCATAAACGATAAGGAAAACTATGAAAAGCCCCTTAGCGGGTTTAAAATTGTTGTGGATGCAGGAAACGGAGCGGGAGGCTTTTTCGTAGATAAGGTTTTGCAGCCGCTGGGTGCGGACACAACGGGAAGCCAATTTTTAGACCCCGACGGGAATTTCCCCAACCACATTCCCAACCCCGAGGATAAAGACGCCATGGCGAGCATAATACGGGCAACAGTTGAAAACGGCGCAGACCTTGGTATTATCTTTGATACAGACGTTGACCGCAGCGGCGCAGTGGACAAAAACGGAAAGGAAATTAACCGAAACAGGATTATTGCCCTTATGTCGGCAATTGTTTTGGAGGAGCATCCCGGCTCATACATTGTAACCGATTCTATAACATCCGACCAGCTTAAAGTGTTTATAGAGGATAAGCTTGGCGGCGTTCACCACAGGTTTAAAAGAGGATACCGAAATGTTATAAACGAAGCCATAAGGCTTGGAAACGAGGGGAAGGAATGCCATCTTGCAATAGAAACATCGGGACATGGTGCGCTAAAGGAAAACTATTTCCTTGATGACGGAGCCTATATGATGGTAAAGATTTTGATAAAGATGGCGCTTTTAAGGAAAGAAGGAAAAACCATAGACTCTCTCCTTTCGCAGCTTGAAGAGCCTGCAGAGGCAATAGAGTTTCGCCTAAAGCTAAATACTTCGGACTTTTCGGCCTATGGAAACAATGTTATTGCCGAGCTTACCGAAAAAGTTGGGCAAAATCCAATCTTCAAGCCTGCAGCAAACAACTATGAAGGCATTAGGGTATCTTTGGGGGAAAATGACGGCGATGGTTGGTTTTTACTTAGAATGTCCCTGCACGACCCGCTGATGCCGCTTAATATTGAGTCACAAAAGGTTGGCGGCGCAAAGCAAATAGCAAAGATTGTGCATGATTTGCTAAAAGATTATACCGCCCTTGACCTTTCCACCATAGAAAACTATATTAAATAAAAAAATAGTGCTGGTTTTGCAAAATCAGCACTATTTTTTTCGGATTTTATCCCAATATTCCTTTAAGCCTTTTTCAAATTTGTTGTCTTTGGGGAAATAATATTGCCTGTGTTTTATATTATCCGGCAGGTACTGCTGCTGGACATAGTGGTTTGGGTAATCGTGAGGGTATTTATAATTTTGCCCCCTGCCCATTTTTTCCGCACCGCTGTAATGGGCATCTTTAAGGTGCTGCGGAACTTCGCCCACGGTTTTTGAATAAAGATCCTCCAAAGCCGAATCTATGGCGCATATGGCGGAATTGGACTTTGGAGCGGTTGCCAAAAGGAGCGTCGCCTGTGCAAGAGGGATTCTCGCCTCCGGAAAACCCAGCTGCAAGGCGCTGTCCACACAGCTTTTAACAATGGAAACAGCAGAAGGATATGCCATGCCTATATCCTCTGTGGCAATTACCAACAGCCTTCTGCAAATGGACTGCAAATCCTCTGCTGCTACCAGTCTTGCCAAATAGTGTATTGAAGCGTCTGGGTCGCTTCCTCTTATGCTTTTTTGAAAAGCGCTCAGTACGTCGTAGTGATTATCCCCCATCCTGTCGTAAGTGATTGCCTTTTTTTGGCTCGCCTGCTGTGCCAGGTCCAAATCAACTTTAATTTCCATGTTTTTATCAGGAATACTGCTATATATACACAGCTCTACCGCATTAACGGCACGCCTTACGTCCCCGTTTGCCATATGGGAAATATGCTCTATTGCGTCATCGTTGAAAATAATTTTTGTTTCGGAAAAGTCCTCCTGCGCCAGCCCTATGGCACGCCTTACAGCCTTTTTTACATCCTCCGGGCTTAAGGGCTTGAATTCAAAAACGGTGCTTCTGCTTAAAATGGCATTATACACGTAAAAGTAAGGGTTTTCCGTTGTGCTTGCAATAAGGGTTATATCCCCTGTTTCAATAACCTCCAAAAGGCTTTGCTGCTGTTTTTTGTTAAAGTTTTGAATCTCGTCCAAATAAAGCAATATGCCATTTTGGGAAGAAAATCCCCCTATGTCCGTCATAATGTTTTTTATATCTCCAACGCTTGCGGTAGTGGCATTTAAAGAATAAAACTTTTTATCACAGGCGCTTGCCGCAATTTTAGCAACGGTTGTTTTTCCTGTGCCTGATGGACCGTAGAAAATCATGTTACTAAGGCGTCCGATTTCAATCGCACGCCTTAGCAGTTTTCCTTCTCCTAAGATATGTTGTTGTCCAAAAACCTCATCTAAGCTTTTTGGACGAATACGCTGGGCAAGAGGTATATTACTGCTCATAAAGCTTATACTTTTCGCAAAGGGCGGCAACCTTTTGCTTTGCCTTTTCGCAATTGCCCTCGAAATCTTTTATTGTCATGTAAATAATATCTGCAATCTCATCCATATCCTCCGCTTTAAAGCCTCGGGTGGAAATTGCAGCCGTACCAAGCCTTATGCCGCTTGTTACAAAGGGGCTTTGGGGGTCGTTTGGAATTGCGTTTTTGTTGCAGGTAATTCCAACCTCGTCAAGAACCTTTTCCGCTTCTTTTCCCGTTATGTTCATGTTTCTAAGGTCAACAAGCATCAGGTGGTTGTCCGTTCCGTTTGAAACAAGGTTAAAGCCTTTTTTCATAAGGGCAACGGAAAGTGCCTTTGCATTTTCCTTTACTGTTTTTTGGTATTGTTTAAACTCGTCGGTCAAAGCCTCTGCAAAGCATACGGCCTTAGCGGCGATAACATGCATCAAAGGTCCGCCTTGTATGCCCGGGAAAACAGCCTTGTCAATAAGCTTTGCATATTCCTTTTTGCAAAGAATCATGCCGCCTCTGGGTCCCCTTAAGGTTTTGTGGGTGGTGGTTGTTACAAAGTCGGCATAAGGCACCGGATTTTGATGCAGACCTGCGGCAACCAAGCCTGCAATATGTGCCATATCCACCATTAAATATGCGCCCACCTCTTTGGCAATTTCGCTAAACTTTGCAAAGTCTATTTCCCTTGCATAGGCGCTTGCGCCTGCAATTATCATTTTGGGCTTGCACTCCAATGCAATTTCGCGAACCTTTTCATAATTTATAACATGGGTGTCGTCATCCACTCCATAGGGCACAATGTTAAAGTATTTTCCGGATATATTAACGGGGCTTCCGTGGCTTAAATGCCCGCCATGCGCCAGGTTCATACCCAAAACAGTGTCGCCGGGGTTTAGCACTGCAAAGAACACCGCCAAATTTGCTTGGGCGCCGGAGTGGGGCTGAACATTGGCATGCTCCGCACCAAAAATCTTACAGGCACGTTCTCTGGCCAAATCTTCCACCACGTCAACACATTCGCAGCCGCCGTAATACCTTTTTCCCGGATACCCTTCCGCATATTTGTTGGTAAGCGCAGTTCCCATAGCCTCCATAACAGCCTCGCTTACAAAGTTTTCCGAGGCGATAAGCTCTATCTTAGAGCGCTGGCGGTTAAGCTCCGCCTCGATGGCGCTTGCCACTTCGGGGTCCACTTTTCTAATCTTATCAAACAACACAATTCCTCCTAATTAGCAAATTACAAATAAAAACATGTTGATTTCAATTGAAACCAGCATGATTTTTTACCTTATTCTACATTATAATGTTTTTTCACAAATTTTTCAATAGTTTAATTTGACATATTTCTCTTTTTCTAATAAAATAAATCTGGAGGTATGTGAAATGAAGGACAGGATAGAAAAAATTAAAAAGGTTTTTGATGAAATATATGGTGATGCCACCAGCACCCTTGAGTATAAAAAGCCGTACGAGCTGCTTATCGCAACGCAATTGGCCGCCCAATGCACGGACGCCCGGGTAAATATAGTAATGAAGGATTTGGTGAAAAAATATCCCACCCTTGAGCATTTTGCGTCTGCCGATGAAAACGAGCTTATGCAGGATATTTACTCCACAGGCTTTTACAGAAATAAAGCAAAAAACATTATAGCCACCGCAAAAATGCTCCTTTCGGATTTTGGCGGCGTGGTCCCTGATAATATGGAGGATTTGCTAAAGCTTCCCGGAGTCGGCAGGAAAACCGCAAATATAATTTTGGGCGATATATACGGCAAACCTGCGGTTGTGGTGGACACCCACGCAGGTAGGGTATCACGCAGAATAGGTCTTACGAAGCACAAGGACCCATACAAGGTAGAGCTTGATTTGCAAAAAATAATTCCCCCCTCCTATCAATCAAAATTTTGCCACCAAATGGTCTATCATGGAAGGCGGTATTGCAACTCGAGAAAACCAAATTGCGAAACATGCCCAATAAACCTTCTTTGCGATAAAAAAATATAGGTTTTATGAAATTTTTTTATTGATTTTTTCATTTTGTTGTATTATAATATAATTACAACAAAATTTTTGGCATGAATTTTTGACAGGTTCGAATTTGGGGAGGATTATTAATGTCATTTAAAAGTAAATATTTAAAATCAGTTATGGAAGGTGTTATAAAAAGAAATCCCGAAGAGGCGGAGTTTCACCAGGCTGTCAGAGAGGTTTTGGAATCCTTAGAACCTGTGGTCGAGCGCCACGGGGAATATGAAAAAGCTGCGCTTTTAGAAAGATTGGTAGAGCCTGAAAGGGTTATAACATTTAGAGTTCCCTGGGTTGACGATTTTGGTCGAGTTCATGTAAACAGGGGCTTTCGTGTGCAGTTTAGCAGCGCAATCGGACCTTACAAGGGTGGCCTTAGGTTTCATCCGTCGGTAAATCAGGGAATTATAAAATTTTTGGGCTTTGAGCAGATATTTAAAAACTCCTTGACAGGCCTTCCTATAGGAGGAGGAAAAGGAGGAAGCGATTTTGACCCTAAGGGTAAGTCCGACAACGAAATTATGAGGTTTTGCCAAAGCTTTATGACGGAGCTTGCAAAGCACATTGGGTCCGACACAGACGTTCCCGCAGGGGATATTGGTGTGGGGGCCCGTGAAATCGGATATATGTACGGGCAGTACAAAAGGCTTCAAAATGAGTTTACAGGCGTTTTAACCGGCAAGGGTTTGACATACGGAGGAAGCCTTGCAAGGACAGAGGCTACCGGATACGGGCTTTGCTACTTCACCGATGAAATGCTAAGGGCAAACGGAAAGTCTTTCAAAGATGCTATCGTGGTTATATCCGGCTCCGGCAATGTTGCAATTTATGCGGCGCAGAAGGTTTTTGAGCTTGGCGGCAAGGTAATTGCGCTTAGCGATTCAAACGGATATGTTGTGGACGAGGACGGAATTGATTTAAGCCTTGTAAAGAAAATAAAAGAAGTAGAAAGAAAACGAATTTCCGAATATGCAAAAATTCGCCCCAGTGCAAAATATTACGAGGGTTGTAGGGAAATTTGGAATGTTAAATGTGATATTGCCCTTCCTTGCGCAACCCAAAACGAGATTGACATTGAGGGAGCAAAGGCTCTTGTTGCAAATGGCTGTATGGCTGTTGCGGAGGGTGCTAATATGCCGTCAACTCCCGAAGCTGTGGAGATGTTCCAAAAAAGCGGCGTTTTGTTTGGTCCTGCAAAGGCGGCAAACGCAGGCGGCGTTGCGGTGTCTGCCCTTGAAATGAGCCAAAACAGCATGAGGTATTCCTGGACCTTTGAAGAAGTGGACGCAAAGTTGAAAGACATAATGGCCGACATTTTCAAAAAGGTTGAAAAAGCCGCAAGGCAGTATGATATGGAAGGCAATTATGTAGCGGGGGCTAATATAGCAGGATTTAAGAAAGTTGCAGATGCCATGATGGCGCATGGTGTGGTGTGATTGAAAACGGATTATTAAAAAAGCCAAGCGAAAGCTTGGCTTTCAGACTGTAGACAAAGTGGCAAAAATAACGGCTAAAAGCTGGTATTCTTGCCACTTTTTTGATATAATATAGGTAAGAAATCTTAGGGGTTGGTGATTG
>JAQVDK010000081.1 GCA_028697835.1 Eubacteriales bacterium
ACAAAGCGCATTAGCCCCATTTTCAACCTGTGCCAAAATAATGTAAAGCCGGTATATAAGTTGACATCAACGGTTTTACAAAGTGTATCAACAACAAAATTAAGCCTCTCAAACACAACTCTTATGGATATCAGCTTTGAACGCTTTAGAAAACACCTTTTGCATTTATTTGGACACAATCACACAAAAACACCTCAAGATACTGTGCATCTTGAGGTGTTCTTATACAGGATTTTTTACCCCTACTGTGAATTCTCACATCCAAATGTCAAACTGTAAACCATATTCTTTTTTATGTTCAAACATCCTGCTAATGCCCTAACCCTCTTTGCAAACCGATATCCCTAAACCATTAAATAAACCAAGTCCAAAGGCTGAGCATCTATATCACTTTCCAATAGTTCATCCCAATAAAACAATGGGAATCAGCCCAGTTGTAGGGCGACCTTGGCACATAACTTCAAGTACCGGCCTGTTAAGAGATGTGATGTTTTCGCCTGCTGTTATCGTATATTCGACCGTCTCGTAATTCGTCGTGATGTCCGTAGTCAATTGAATTGTGGCACTGAGCCTTCCCTCAACGCTCCATCCCTCGGGCAGCAGCCATCTCATTTGCAGTTGCTTTTGCGACGGCGTCTTATTAAAGAATGTCACCTTTACTCCTATACTGCCCCCGGGCGTTATTTCAGGGGTGCACCACTGCTCTTGTTTACCGTAACTGATAAGGTTTTTGGCAGTATGTTTGTTTGAACGATATGCCCGTTTGCTATATTGTATTTCACATGACCGCTTATCTTTATATCATACGTTGTTTCTGCGTTTGGTGCTGTTAAAACAATTGTTCCCGACGACTTTATTTGTTCCAATGTTTTATCGGAAACTATGGTCACCTTCGCCTTATTTTCTTCTTTAACAATCTTTGTGCTGCCTTTGATATTCAATTTTGTTGTTATAATATCAAACTTTAAGTCCGACAGATGGGGCAACAATTTTTCTGCGGCTCTTAAAGTTCCCTCCTGTGTAAATGCCCTCAAAAAAAATTGATAAATAACAGATTTCTCAAATCCATCAGGCGATTTCCTTGCTTTTTTATCCATTTTTAAACCTCATCATATATTTGTCGGACTAAAGAATATGTAGGCAACGCCGCAAAGGTTGCCTTTAAATCCTAAAACCTATAAAAGTATATTAAAGAGCGCTTTGAGTGTCATTCGGGTCGCCATTTATTGCAAGGTCATACTCATACGACCAATCCAAGCTGCGGTATTTTGCGCCTCTTTCATCATTTTCGATAAACTCCATAAGCATATCAAGCATCTCAACGGTCCATGTATTTCTGTCTATTTGTGCTGTGGTAAACTTGTTTTGTGCTATCATTTCAAATCCAAAAATATCCTTAACCTGTGTTTTCGATGCCCCGTCAACAACTTCTGCCACAAGGTGACTGGGAATAAATAAAACCCCTCCCCCGGCTCCAAAAACAATATCACCCGGCAGGCATATGGCACTGCCAATTCGCGTGGGCATGTTAAATCCCGTCATAACAAAATCTCGAATTGGCGTCGGGTCAATCCCACGGTAGTAAACCTGAACACCCTCAACTTGTTTCATCTGTTCAACATCACGTATTCCGCCCCATATAACGCCTCCGCCTGTTTTTGTCTTAGTTTTTATTGCAGTGGTTAGATTCCCTCCCAAAAATGTACCCTTATATATTTTATCATACATATCCGCAACAACCACATCCCCCTCAACAAGGGTATCTACAACCCACTGGTTGTAACTGCCTTTTCTGCCTTCCTTCGTGCCGACTTCAAACATAACCTCATGCAAGTCGGGCCTTGTTGGGCAAAATGTGCAGGTAACGGCCCTTCCGATTAACTTTCTGCCGTCATCATGCAAAACCTTCAATCTTCCTTCAAATTGGTTTTCATATCCCTTTACAAATATGGGCTTCCAAACTTCTTCAAGGGTAAGGCTTTTGAGCGCTTCAAGGTATTTATCCGCAACTTTTGGCCTTCCGTCCGGAAACCTTTCTCCCTTCCACTTGGGAGTAAGTGCGATTATATCTTCCCTTACATTAAACTTCATAGGTGCATACCTCCATCAACTATTAAATCTATCCCTGTAATATATCTCCCCGCATCAGAGCATAAAAGCAAAGCCGCACCGGCGCAGTCGGCGGAATCTCCCTCAACTCCTAAAGGTATGGCATTTAATACTTTCTCCCTGTATTCCACATCCGACAACACTTCTTCATTCCTCGGAGTTGCAATAACCCCTGGGGCAATATTGTTAACGGTAATACCGTCCGGCGCCAACTGCTTTGCAAGATTTGTCACCAGGCTCATTTGAGCAGCCTTTGTGGCGGCATATATTGCCATGTCCTTATGGGGCCTGTATTGCTGAACACTGCCTACTGTAACTATCTTACCCCACTTTTGCGTTTGCATATGGGGAACATATTTTTGTATCAGCTCAAAATTGCTTTTAACATTAGCCTTCATTTGCTCATCAAATTCCGCCGAGGTTATTTCATGCCAAGGCACCCGATACTGAACCGAAGCATTAAGCACAAGAATGTCCACACCTCCCGTTTGCCGATAGAGCTTATCCGCACAACCATCCTGCAATAAATTTGCAACCGCCACAGCAGCAGCTCCTATTTCATCAGCAGCCCTTTGGCATTTTTCAATGCTTGACGAGCCATGAACATATACTTTTGCGCCATGCTCCGCAAAGCACCGTGCTATTTCCTTTCCTATGCCTTGGGTAGAGCCTGTTACAAGGGCAGTTTTCCCTTTTAAACTAAACATTCCAACACCTCATATTCTCTTCCTACTTCCATCTCAAAGCTATTTAAAACTTTTGATGTGTATTTATCAGGATTTTCCGTGTTACTTGCAAACATCCCGTAATGGTTGGGGATTCCTACCTTTGGTTTTAAAACTTTTGTTAACTTAATCGCTTCATCTACATTCATATTTCCAAGCTGTCCGTTTATGCAAATGAACATATAATCAATTTTGTAGTTCTTTAACTCTTCAAGTCTTTTGTGATAATATGTATCGCCGGAAAAGTATAAAACCTTGCCGCTGTGTCTTACTACAACACCAATTGCAGGAACCGTATGGTCCGCAAAAACCGCCTCAATTTCAAAACTTCCAACAGTTGCCCTGTCTCCCACATCAAAGGCAATCTTATTTTGCACACCTAACTTTTCAAGATGCTCCATGCAGTCAGAAGGTGCATAAAAAATCTTTCCGCCCAGATTCATGGCGCTTATTGTATCAGGGTCTAAATGGTCCAAGTGATTATGAGTGCAAATAATTACATCGGATTTTAAATCCTGTGGCAGGATGGGGCATAAAATCAATCTCTTGCGCCCTGCAACCCTGTTTACGCTATCGGACAAATATGGGTCTATGCAAATTTCCGTCTGTCCGTCACTTATAATATATCCGCTTTGACCAATCCATTTTATCTTCATAATTTAACTCCACTGCCTATCATTTGCCCACTCATTATCCCACATTTCGGTGCTTTCCCATTGCCCCGGATATTTTTCGTGAATATGCTGTGCTATAAGCTCCTCATTAAGAGCATCAATTCCAAGCCCCGGCTTATCAGGCACTTTAGCAAATCCATCGACAATAAGCGGGTTATCAATTCCAATGGCAAGGTCATTCCACCATGGGATATCGCTTGAATGAAACTCTACCGCAAGTATATTTTGTACTGCGGCCGCACAATGAATCGCTGCCATACAAGCAATGGGGCTTTCTGCCATATGTATTGCCATTGCAACACCATACTCGTCGCACATATTACCAAGCTTTTTCATTTCCAGTGCTCCGCCAATGGTTAAAACGTCAGGATGTACCACAGAAACACCGCCGCTTTTCATAAGAGGCTCAAAGTTTGTTGCCAAATATATGTCCTCGCCCGTACAAACAGGCACATTACAGCTATTTGATATTTTAACATAGTGGTTTGTATAATGCCATGGGGCAACATCTTCAATCCAGGCTATATTATATTTCTCAAGCCTTTTGGCAAACATAATGCAATCTTCAATGCAAACATGACCAAAATGGTCGATTGCAAGAGGAATTTCATATCCAATTACATCACGAACTTCTTTTACATAGTTTTCAAGATAGTCCATACCCTTTTGTGTAATATGTATTCCTGTTGCATGGTGCGGTATTGTAAACACCTCATAATTTTTACCAAGCATCATGTCCATATCTATCGAACCTTTTTGATGACTAATCGCCTTCATTGAATATTTTTCAATATCCTCTAAAAATCCAAGGGGTGCATTAAGGCATCCGGGTTCATCAAGAAGCAGCTCAATACCTAAATCCATTTTAACAAAAGTAAATCCCATGTCAATACGTTTTTGCAAAGCCTTGCCCATGTCGGCTCCTGTGTGCTTTCCATCAACGTCTGTGTCACAATACATTCTGATTTTATCTCTGAATTTGCCGCCAAGCATTTGATACAGCGGAACTCCCCAGGCCTTGCCTGCCAAATCCCAAAGCGCTATTTCTAATCCTGAAACACCACCGCCTTGTCTGCTATGGCCGCCAAATTGTCGGATTCGTCTGAAAAGCTTGTCAACATTGCATGGATTCTCCCCAACAAGCCTTGATTTTAGCATTAAGGCATAAGTTGCACTTGAAGCATCACGAATTTCACCGTATCCAACAATGCCTTGGTTTGTATATACCTTAATAAGCGGACAATGCTTAGGCGCACCGTTGATGTTTGTAGCTCTTATGTCTGTAATTTTTAGCTTTGACGGATTGGAGCAAGTATTAACATTCTCTGAAATCATATCAAAAATATTTTCTTTATTCATTTTGTCCCCCCTATTGACATCTATGATTTATATGTATAATATTAATATATATTTCATTGGCTTTCAACAATTATATTACTTAGTTTGCAAAATATATTACGATTTTAAGGGGTTTTTTTGATATGATTTTCGGAGAATCAGTTATTTCGTCATTAGATAAAAACAAATTCCTGTTAAAGCTGTTTCATTCCACGGTAGAGCCGGGAAAGCGTGTTTACAGAAACCATCATCATACCGAATTTGAAATTTCCGTATTAGTTTCAGGCAAAGGGGTTTATACGGTAGGAAACAAAACTTATGATTTTCAAAAGGGTGATGTTTTTATGTTCAGCAGCGACGAGGCACATTGCATCACATCCATCTCGCCCGACGAACCCTTTGACCTCATGAACATTCAGTTTGAACCACGATTTATATGGTCATCAGGTAACTTGTTCGATTTAAAATACTTGAAAATATTTTTAGAGCGTAATGAAAAATTCGAAAACAGACTTGACAGAGAAAATCCAACAACTGAAAAAATACGCAAGATTATGTTTGATATGGAATCAGAATTCAAGCATAAGCAGCCCGAATATGAGCTTATGATTAAAATACAACTCCTTCAACTGCTGGTAACCGCAATAAGGGGATATGACTATGTCAAAGAATCTAATTTTTCTACAAATTTAAAAATCATATCTTCCCTTGAAAAAGCTATGAATTATATCGACGAAAATTTATTTTCAAATCTTAGTTTAGAGGAAATTTCCCATGTTTCCAAAATGAGCAGAACCTATTTTTGCAATATATTTAAAAAGTTAAACGGACTTTCCCCTTGGGATTATATTACCATCAAAAGAGTTGAAAAATCCATTGAAATGCTAAAAACAACTAACGACACAGTCCTTGACATAGCCTTAAAATGCGGATTTAACAACACAGCAAACTTTAACCGGGCTTTTAAAAAAATCACCGGCAAGGTACCAAGTGATTATCGAAGATAATGCCATTCCCAAACACCAATTAAATCAGTAAATAATCCGATAATACAGTACTGCGAATATGCTCTTTCGCAGGAAAACAATGCTACAAACACTGTGCAAAACTATAACAAACAGCTTGCAAAAGCTAATTTCATCATACAAAGCAGCTACTTTATAGGCAAAGCAACCTTTATGGTAAATATTCCGTCTTTAGCATTAAAAGAGCAAAAACCTCCATGCATATCAGAAATCAGCTTGATGCTTTTTACCCCAAAGCCATGCCCAAAGCGACCGCTTTGTGGAAGGTTATCTCTAAAGGTAATTTCCCCCTTGTACGGATTTTTGATGTAAATGAGTAAATTCCCTTTATGGATTTGACAATTTACGCGTACTATCCTTTGCTTTTCGTCCTCAATCTGTGATGCGGCAATAATAGCATTTTCCAAACCATTTGAAAAAAGAGTGCAAAGAGCCGGCTCGGAAATAGGAAGGGAATCCGAAATATTTGCCTCTATGTTTAAAGTTACGCCAAGCTTTTGCCCTTTATCCGCAAATGCAGAAAGCACTAAATTGATTGAAGCATTTTCACAGTAGCGTTTTGGTGTAATTCGTTCAATGTCTTGCCTTGCCGACTTTATATATTTGATGGCTTTTTCCGTTTCTTCATTTTCCAAATATCCGTTTATCATGGTAAAATGGTGGCGCATATCGTGGCGGTATGTTGCTGTCCGCTCTTGCATTTGCTGAAGTGCAAACATATCATTTTTAGCCTGCTCAAACTGCAGTGCAAGCATAGAGTTTTGCAGCTCCACATTGTTGCGTTTTTGAACTTCATCATGATACATTGTGACAAACACCACATAAAAAAGCGCCATGGACGCAGGCAGAAATTCGCTAATTATACGAAATCCATCATATAAAATATCTGTGTAAACCCTTGTTATGTAATCGAACAAATAATAAAACATGGGAAGTCCGCCAAACAACAGCAGTGACCTTTTAGAATATGACATTGCCTTGTGGGCAGGAGCGGTAAAATAACGTTTAAGTAAGTAGAATATAGGAAATACAACTATACTGTAGCTTATCTGGTAAGCAATCTCGGTGCCAAACAGCGTAAAAAACAATGTGGCAACCCAGCGAGGAAGCTGGCAGCAAAAATATGCAGCAAGCAGACTTGCTACGCTCACACCCAAAGGCCTTTTAAGAAGGAAAACCAATGTAAGAGTAAGTGGAATATGGGAAATAAGCGGATATAGCCGCCATGTGAAAGTAAAACCGAATATTCTCCAGCACAACACCTGCACAGCCCATATCACTACACACAAAATTCCTATAATATGTCGGTCCCTCTTGGTTTCGCAACCGCCTGCAAAGCTGACATTAAGAAAAAAACCATACAAAAACACTAATGTGGCATTTATTAAAACAAGTATATCAACCATTATTCAACTCCTTTTTCCAAAAACAGGAATTGCATATAAGACTCTTTCACATGATTATACATAAGCCTTGATATTGGAATGGATTTTCCGGTATAAGTGGTAATATCCCGGGCGTTTATAGATTGTATGTATTCCATATTTACAATAAAAGAACGGTGAACCTTTATAAAATTATCCTTACAAAGCAGCTTGTCCTCGAATGCGGAAAAAGAACCACGTATTTCCTTAACGCTTCCATCGTCAAAATAAAACATCAGCCTTTTTGCGCACACTTCCACAAATTCAACCCTTCCAAGATGAAGGCGAAGCAGCCCGGATGACTGCAGAATATTAAGGTATTCCGACTTTCTGTCTTTTTCTAAAAAAATTCTGTCTAAAACGGGAAACAGCTTATCTGTTGTGGCGGGCTTTAACAAATAGTAATGAGCATTAACAGCATAGCTTTCTACCGCAAACTCGGGGGACAAAGTTAAAAAAATAATCTTTATTGCAGGGTCAAAGCCGCGAATCTCATGCGCCGCCGCAAGTCCGCTCATTCCGGGCATCAGCACGTCCAAAAGCAAAACATCATAAGTCTGCCGCCTCATAGACTCCAAAAGCTCTATCGCAGCACCAAAAGCGTCATATTTCAATACAGCATTTTTTTCTGATTTATATTGGTTTAACAAACCGGAAATTCGGGATAGCTCTTGCACATCATCATCACATATGGCTATTTTAAGCATTTCGCTCACCCCTGCACAGTAAAATATATATTAATTTTAGCACAAACGGTTTTTTTGCGCAACTATGTTTAATTACATTTCAGGTCAAAAATTTCTGCAGTTGTCAAACATATGTTACATCAACCTTAAAAATTATTGGCAAAATAATTTGCCTTAAATCCCATAACAACCACTTAACCGAGTCTAAGCGGGATGTCAATAGTGCTTTGCATTTACTT
>JAQVDK010000012.1 GCA_028697835.1 Eubacteriales bacterium
ATATCCGCATTGGTTTTGGTTTCATTGTTTATTGCCCTGGGAGTAATTACCCTTATGACCATAATCGGAAGGTTTAAAGATAACCTGCTCTCCGACGAGGGGTATTTGATGTTTACCCTTCCCGTTTCAACGGAAAAGCTGGTTTTGTCAAAAGTGTTAAACAGCGTGTTTTGGCTGATTGCAAGCGGTATTGCCTCCATATTGGCGGCGGTGCTGGGTGTTATCAACAAGGACTTGTTCGGTCTTTTTAATATGCTGATGAGCCGGTATATGTACTATATCAAGCAAATTGAAACGCAGCACATTGTTGCGCTGTTTGCCTTTTGTGGGGCGCTGCTGTCACAAGCTATATACATTATACTGCTGATATATTTTTCCATGAGCGTATCCCAATTCCCTGCGTTTATAAAGCACAGAAAAGCGGCATCGTTCATTGCCTTTGTAGTTACAAATACCGTTCTTACCACCCTTGTGTCCTTCTTGTTTTCGCAGCTTCCCGTAATGTCGCCTTATCCGTTTACAACAGAGTTTAGCTTTGTCTTGCTTTACGCAATACTCACAAACCTGTCCTTGGCGGTAATACTGTTTTTTGCAACAACCTATATCCTAAAAAACCACCTAAACCTCGAATAGGTGGGCATATCGAGCGCAAAGTATATGCAAACAACATTTCGCGCACAATCATTTAATAGTAATTTCCTACAACTCAAAAAAGCGGGCAGCTGCCCGCTTTTTTACTGCTTCATCTTAAATACTTGCCACATCCTCCGGGGTCAAAAGCTTTATACCGTTTTCCGAAAGCACCTTCATGGCGGTAAAATTATCGTCAACCTTTAAAATAACCATGGCATCCCCTTCGGATTTGGTCACAAAGGCATACATATATTCAATGCTTATGCCTTTGTCGTTCAAAATCGCCAAGGCACTTGCAAGCCCGCCGGGTACATGAGGAACAGCAACGCCTATAACTTCTGTAACCTTTGCGGTAAGTCCGTATTCGGAAATTGCCTGCTCCGCAGCGTCAGGGTTGGACACAATAAGCCGCAAAATTCCAAAGTCCGTTGTATCGGCAATTGATAGTGCAAGAATATTTACGCCTTTTTCACCAAGAAGCCTTGTGATTTCCGCCAAACGTCCCGATTTGTTTTGCACAAAAATCGAAATTTGCTTAATTAACATCACATATTCCTCCTATCTATAACCCTCTTTGCCTTCCCCTCGCTTCGTTGGATTGATTTAGCCTCCACCAATGTAATTTTGGCAGCAAGCCCCAATGTGCTTTCAATGTTTTGCCTTATTCTGTTTTCCAAGTCCTCGATTTTCTTAACCTCGTCGGAAACCATAGCAGGCGTAAGCTCAACCATAATCTCTATTGTGTCAAGATTCCCCATCCTGTCAACAATTATCATGTAATGAGGCGATGTTTCCCCCATTTCCAAAAGCACGCTTTCAATCTGGGACGGGAACACATTAACACCCCTTATAATAAGCATATCGTCTGTTCTGCCGCTGGGTTTGCTCATTCGCACCATGGTTCTGCCACATGCGCATTTTTCAAAATTAAGCGATGAAACGTCCCTTGTCCTGTACCTTATAAGCGGGAAGCCCTCTTTCGTAAGGGTTGTAAATACCAGCTCGCCCTTAGAGTTTGCAGGAAGCACCTCGCCTGTGTCCGGGTTTATAATTTCAGCAATAAAATGGTCCTCCCAAATATGAAGCCCATTTTTGTGAATACAATCCATGGACACCCCCGGTCCCATAATCTCGCTTAGACCGTAGATGTCAAAAGCGTCAAGCCCCAGGCGCCTTTCAATTTCGCTTCGCATAGCCGCCGTCCACGGCTCGGCGCCGAAAATACCTGCCTGAAGCTGCAAATCGTCGGGGCTTATGCCCGCCTCTTCCATTGTTTCCGCCAAATACAGAGCATACGACGGTGTGCAGCACAAAACATTCGAGCCAAAATCCCTCATAACGGTAATTTGCCTTTTTGTGTTTCCCGAGGAGGTGGGAATAGCCATTGCGCCTATGCGCTCTGCGCCGTAGTGGGCGCCAAGCCCGCCCGTAAAAAGCCCGTAGCCATAGGACACCTGTATTTTAGAGTTTTTCGTCGCCCCTGCCATGGTAAAGCACCTTGCCATAAGCTCCGCCCATAGGGCAATATCGTTTTGGGTATATCCCACCACAACCTGCTTGCCGGTTGTTCCGCTGGATGCATGAACACGCACAATATCCTCCAGCGGTGCGGCAAAAAGCCCGTAAGGATATGTTTCCCTCAGATCCTGCTTTGTAGTAAAGGGAAGCTTTTCCAAATCCTCAACGGATTTTATATCCTCCGGCACAAGTCCTTTTTCATGCATTTTGTCACGATAGTAGGGCACATTTGTGTAAATCCTGCGAACAAGCCCTGCAAGCCTTTCGGATTGAATATGATGCAGCTCATCCCTTGACATACACTCGCTTTTTTGATTCCAAAAATCTGCCATACGCTTGCCTCCCTATAAATTATATCCCAGCTCAAAGGCCTTTTTGTTTACTTCTAAAAATTTCGGCGGAACGGTGTCCTCCAAAGCCGAAAGCCATATATCCTTTTCTATGTTCGAGCGTGCCGCCAAAACGCCAATAAGCACAACATTCACCGTTTTTGCATTTCCCGCCTCACACGCAAGGGAAAAAGCATCCACATCTATAATATCTGCGCCTTTTTGCCGCATTTTTTCTATAATATCCTTTGGATACTCTGCGGCGCCCGTAATTACCGGCATGGGATTGGTCTTTTGAATGTTTACCAGCATTTTGCCGCCTTTTTTAAGGTAGTTTGCGTATCTATACGCCTCAAGCTGCTCAAAGGCAAGGATAATGTCCGCCTCTCCCTCGCCTACTATGGGGGAGTAAACCTTGTCGCCGTATTTTACATATGTAACAACGCTTCCCCCACGCTGGGACATTCCATGAACTTCAGAAACCTTCACATCATAGCCATTGGCAATGGCGGCAGCGCCCAAAATCCTGCTTGCCAAAAGCGTGCCCTGCCCGCCAACGCCTACAATCATAATATTAGTCATCTTTTGCACCCCCTGCCCCAATAGCGTTAAACCTGCACACCCTGACGCAAAGGGCACAGCCCACGCAAAGGGATTTGTCGATTTCTACCTTTCCGTCTATTACGGATATTGCTGGACAACCAATCTTCATGCAGGCTTTGCATACCTTGCAGTTTTCGTTTATCTCAAGAGGTTTTCCATGCTTAACATCTTTTAAAAGCGCACAAGGCCTTTGAGCGATAATTACCGAAGGCTCATCAACCTCGGTTTCCTCTCTTAGCACCTGCTCAAACTTCTTAATGTTAAAAGGGTCAATCACGGTAACTCTGTCAATGCCTATGGCACTACATAGCTTTACCAAATCCACTCCTTTAGTAGGCTCGCCTTTAATGGTAAAGCCTGTTGCAGGATTGTGCTGGTGACCTGTCATACCAGTTATGGAGTTGTCCAAAATAATAACTGTGCTTGTACCTTTGTTATAAACAATGTCAACAAGCCCGGTAATCCCGCTGTGAATGAAGGTGGAATCGCCGATTACCGCAACGGTTTTTCTTGCAAATTCACTTCCCCTCGCCTTTTCCATTCCATGGGCCATGCCAATGCTTGCGCCCATGCAAACGCACATATCCATGGAAGAAAGCGGAGCAAGCGCTCCTAAGGTATAACAGCCAATATCGCCGCTTACCCTAAGGCCCAATTTTTTCAGCACATAAAACGTTCCCCTATGCGGACATCCCGCACACATAACAGGAGGGCGGTTTGGCATGGGCTCTTCAATTTTAATCGTATCTGCTTTTTCGCCAAAAACAGCCTCTCTTATTTGAGCAACACTAAACTCGCCAATGTTTGACAAAATATCCTTGCCTATAACATCTATGCCTAAAACCTTGCAATGGTTTTCAATAACAGGCTCCAGCTCCTCAATCACATAAACCTTTTCAACGGATTTTGCAAAATCCAAAATTAGCTGCGTGGGCAGCGGATTTATCATGCCAAGCTTCAAAAACGATGCATCCGGAAAAACCTCCTTGGCATATTGATATGCAATTCCCGCCGAAATTACGCCTATTTTGCTGTCTTTTTTCTCTACAACGTTAAATTCACAATCCTCCGCAAGCTTTCGCATATCATCAAGGCGCCTTTCCACATAGTGGTGGCGCTTCATTGCCATGGCAGGCATCATAACATACTTTGCAGTATCCTTTACATAATCTTTTAGCTCCACATTTTCCCTTTCCCCTTCCTGCACAAGGCTTTGGGAATGGGAAATCCTTGTTGACAGCCTTATTAAAATGGGTGTGTCGTATTTTTCGCTAAGCTCAAAAGCCTTTTGGGTGAAAATTTTGCACTCCTCGCTGTCTGCAGGCTCCAACATTGGAATCTTTGAAGAAATTGCAACAAGGCGGCTGTCCTGTTCGTTTTGGCTGCTGTGCATACCTTGGTCGTCGGCAACGCACACCACCAAGCCGCCCCCCACACCTGTATACGATGCGGTATAAAGAGGGTCCGCCGCAACGTTCAGTCCCACATGCTTCATACAAGACATTGCCCGTGCCCCCGCAAAGGACGCACCGATGGCAACCTCAAGCGCCACCTTCTCATTCGGCGCCCATTCGCAGTAAATCTCGTCATATTTTGCAATTTCCTCGGTTATTTCAGTACTTGGGGTCCCCGGATAAGAGGACACCACCCTGACCCCTGCCTCATACGCACCACGGGCAACGGCCGCGTTTCCAAGCATCAATTTTTTCATAATCAAACATCATCTGCCTTTAATATATTTATAGGTAATATAAAACACTTTTTTCCTTTGTTTATTACTTTCTTAAATCTATAACCCGCTTTGCCTTGCCGGTAAAACGTTCAATGGTTCTGGGTTCTGCAAGCTCGACCTTGGCACTTAAGCCTAAAACCGTATGCAGCTTATGCTTTATAGTTTCCTCCAACTTCTCAAGCTGTGCGAAAGACTCTAAAAGAGAGCTGTCCTCAAGCTCCACCACAACCTTCAGCTTGTCTATAAACCCTTCTCTTTCCACAATAAGCTGGTAATGTGGGCTTATATGCTCTATTCCCAAAAGCACACTTTCCACCTGAGAGGGAAAAACATTAACCCCGCGAATGATAAGCATATCATCGGAGCGCCCTTGTATTTTAGCCATACGGGTGGTCGTCCTGCCGCAGGGGCAAGGCTCTTTTATAAGATAGGTTATATCCTTTGTGCGGTAACGAAGCAGAGGGATTCCCTGTTTGCCTATGGTGGTTATTACAAGCTCGCCCGTCTCCCCGTCTTTTAAAACTTCCCCTGTATCAGGGTCTATAATCTCAGGGATAAAATAGTCCTCGTTTATGTGCATTCCTGTTTTATGCACACACTCGCCCGACACACCCGGGCCTATAAGCTCGCTCATGCCATAGTTTTCCGTTGCAAGAATGCCCCAGCGCTTCTCAAGCTGGGCACGCATTTCTTCCGTAGAGCCCTCCGCACCAAAAAGACCTATTTTAAGGTTTAATTCGGATTTTTTAACCCCAAGCTCCTCCATAACCTCCACCATGTGCATTGCATAAGAAGGAGTGCTTACTAAAATAGTGCTTTGATAGTCCTTCATAATCATAATCTGTTTTTCCGTGTTTCCGCTGGACATGGGGATTACTGCGGCACCAATTTTCTCAAGACCATAGTGCAAACCGAAGGCGCCTGTAAAAAGCCCGTAGCCGAAAGCAATTTGTGCTATGTCCTCGCAAGTTCCCCCAGCCATTGCAATAATACGGGCGACACATTCGCTCCAAAGCTCAAGGTCCGCTTTTGTATAGCCTACCGTGGTGGGCTTTCCCGTTGTGCCGCTTGAGGCATGGATTCGTACAATATCCTTCATTGGCGCTGCAAACATGCCAAAGGGATAATTTTCACGCAAATCGTCCTTAACGGTAAAGGGAATGCGCCTTATATCGTCCAAAGATTTTATATTATCAGGGCTAACCCCTGCCTCATCAAGGCGATTTCGGTAAAAGGGCACGTTTTCATACACCCTTTTTACCGTATCTTTTAGCCTTTCAAGCTGGATTTCTTCCATCTTATCCCGAGGGAGGGTTTCCACTTCCTTATTCCACATACTTTTAAGCCTCCTTATTTATGTTAAACGCTGCGCTGGTAGCCCCAACCGGAACATCCTTTGTAAATTTGCTAACAAGGGGCACAATCGCAATCGACACCGCCATCGCGCTAACCCCGGATTGGGGAGCCATGCTCATGGCAAAGGCGAAGCTTCCCGATGATATTGTATGTATTGCCGTTAAAATGCCTACAACTGCAATTCCGCTTATAAGACCTGCCCATGCACCTTTTTGGGTAGTCTTTTTACTATACAGCCCCCAAATGCACGGTCCGATAAAACAGCCGGACACAACGCCCCATGAAAAGGACATTAGGTTTACTATAAACGAAATATTTGCAAGCGCAAAAAGATAAGATAAAAGCACAAACACAAAGCACAAGATACGCATAACAATCATCTGATGCTTGTCCTTAAACTTAGGATATACCGTAGGAATAAGGTCCACGGATATGGCGCTGCTTGAGGTTAACACTATTGAAGATAGGGTTGACATGGACGCAGATAAAAGCAGCAGCATTATAATAGCCAAAACAATGGTTGTAAAAAGATTTCCGTCCGAGCCCAGTGAATTTATAAGCACTTGGGGAACCACCATATCATAGCCGCCAACGGGCATACCGTCCTCGGCTACCTTTACAAAAATTCGCCCCAGAGAGCCTACGAAATACGCTCCCATGCCTATAACAAGAGCAAAAACAGTGGAAATAATGGTTGCCTGCTTTATGCTCCGCTCGTCTTTCACCGCATAGTATTTGGTAACCATTTGGGGAAGCCCCCAAGTACCAAAGCTGGTAAGCATTATATTATAAGCAAGAAACTTCCACTTGTCCCCGCCAAAAAAGCTTGTAAGGTTGTAGTTTCCTGCCTGCGCTCCAAGCTCCCTGATTTTTGAAACGGCGCTTTGCATACCTCCCGCTTGGGGGTTGTTTACAACCGCAATGCACATAATGACAACACCTGCAATCATAATAAGCCCTTGCACAAAGTCTGTATAAGCCGTTGCCACATATCCGCCAAAAACAAGGTAAAGGGCAGTAAGCGCCGCCGCTACACCCATCCAAACGGCAATGTCCACCTCAGGGAATATGGTATAAAACAGCGAGCCAAGCCCCTTATACACCGCAGACGAATAAGGAACCAAAAATATAAATATTATAATCGCCGAATAAATTTTCATTGAGGTGCTGCCAAAGCGTGCCTCGAAAAACTCCGGCATTGTTTTGGCGCCCAGGCTGCGGGTCATGCGCCTTGTCCTTTTGGCAAGCAACAGCCATGCCGCAAGGCAGCCTAAAATTGCATTTCCAATACCTATCCACATGGATGCAAAGCCGATGTTCCATCCATGCTGCCCTGCATAGCCAATGAAAATAACCGCCGAAAAATAAGTCGTACCATAGGCAAAAGCGCTAATCCAAGGACCTATATTTCTTCCACCCAAAAGAAAGCCTTCAACCGTCCTTGCCTTTTTGGTGCTATATATTCCAATGACTATCATAACCAAGGAAAAAATAGCCAATGCCCATGTACTGACAGACTGCACCTGTGCAAGGTTTTGCAAGTTCTCCATTTTTATCCCCCTATTTAACAACAATATTAACAAGCTTTTTCGGTATCACAATAACCTTTACAATGGTCTTTCCTGCGGTAAGTTCTTGTATCTTTTCAAGGCTTAAAGCCTTTTCCTTAACCGCTTCGTTGTCCTCGTCGATACCAATTAACATTTTCTCTCTAATCTTTCCGTTTATCTGTATAACAATTTCAACTTCATCGTCAATGGTCTTAGCCTCGTCATACTCAACCCATTTTTGCTCCGAAATCATTCCGGGAAAGCCCAACATCTCCCACATTTCCTCGGTCATATGGGGCGCAATGGGGTTTAGCATGATAAGAAGGCTTTTTATCTCTCCCTTTGTAACCCTGCCAACCTTGGAGATTTCATTCATAAGCGCCATCAAAGCCGCAATAGCTGTGTTAAACTTCATTCGGTCCATATCCTCGGTAACCTTTTTAATGGTCTTGTGGAAAGAGGTCTCAAGCTCCTTTGAATACCCGGCTCCCTCAACCACCAAGGACTGCAAATTCCATACACGCTCAAGGAACTTAAAGCATCCCTTTACGCCTTGCATGGACCATGGCGTGGCTTGGTCAAAGGCACCGATAAACATTTCATATGTTCTAAAGGTATCTGCACCAAAATC
This sequence comes from Eubacteriales bacterium, assembly GCA_028697835.1. GTDB lineage: Bacteria > Bacillota > Clostridia > Monoglobales > Firm-18 > STE-11. The sequence continues at coordinate 8,353 of JAQVDK010000012.1, forward strand.
CCTTACAATATCGTCAGGGTTTATAACATTTCCTCTGGACTTGCTCATCTTCTCCCCGTTTTCGCCCAAAATCATGCCATGGGAAGTACGCTTTTGATAAGGCTCCTTCGTGGGAACAACGCCAATGTCGTAAAGGAATTTATGCCAAAACCTTGAATATAAAAGGTGCAGCGTTGTATGCTCCATTCCGCCGTTGTACCAGTCAACGGGAAGCCAGTAGTTAAGCTTTTCCATATCCGCAAAGCACTTGTCGTTATGCGGGTCAATATATCGCAGGAAGTACCAGGACGAGCCTGCCCACTGGGGCATTGTGTCCGTCTCACGCTTTGCCGGACCTTCGCATTTGGGGCAGGTGGTGTTTACCCACTCGGTAATCTTGGCAAGGGGCGACTCTCCGTCCTCGCCCGGCTCAAAAGAGCTTATTTGGGGCAGGGTAAGGGGCAAATCCTCCTCACGCAGTGGCACATAGCCGCATTTTTCGCAGTGGACAAGGGGAATAGGCTCTCCCCAATACCGTTGGCGGGAAAATACCCAGTCACGAAGCTTGTAGTTAACCTTTCTTTTGCCTATGCCTTTTTCCTCTAAATGCTTTATCATGGTATCTATGGCGTCTTTAACCTGCATACCGTCTATAAAGCCCGAATTTACCATAACGCCCTCGTCAACGTCCACATACGCCTCCTTTTGAACGTCCACTCCTCCCGCAACCACTTCTATAATGGGAAGATTGAATTTTTTAGCAAAATCCCAGTCTCTCCCATCATGGGCGGGAACAGCCATAATTGCGCCCGTTCCATAGGTAACAAGCACATAGTCGGAAATCCAAACGGGAATTTCCTTCCCATTTACAGGGTTTATGGCATATATGCCCTCAAGAGCAACTCCTGTTTTGTCGTTTGAAAGCTCCGTACGCTCAAACTCGGATTTTTTGGCAGCCTGGTCTCGATATGCATTCACTTTGTCTATATTTTTAATAAGATGGCTATATTTTTCCACAAATTCATGCTCCGGCGCCAAAACCATATATGTTGCGCCAAACAAGGTGTCGGGTCTTGTGGTATATACGGTTATCTCCTGGTCGGTATCCTTTATTTTAAAGCGAACCTCCGCCCCTTCCGAGCGTCCTATCCAATTTTTCTGCTGAACTTTTACCTTTTCTATAAAGTCCAAATCGTCCAAATCGTCAATAAGTCTTTGGGCATATTCGGTGATTTTCAGCATCCACTGGCTTCTTTCCTTTTGGACAACCTCGCTTCCGCAGCGCTCGCAGGTGCCGCCCACAACTTCTTCGTTGGCAAGCCCCACCTTACAGCCCGTACAAAAGTTAATGGGCATCCTTGTTTTGTAAGCCAAACCTTTTTCAAACAGCTTTAAAAATATCCACTGTGTCCATTTGTAATAATTAGGGTCTGTGGTGTTTACCTCCCTTGACCAGTCAAAGGAAAAGCCAAGCATTTTAAGCTGGCGCTTAAAGTTTTCCACATTTTTTTCCGTCACCTTGGCAGGGTGGATTTTATTTGCTATTGCAAAGTTTTCCGTAGGAAGTCCAAATGCGTCCCACCCCATGGGGAAAAGGACATTATACCCCTCAAGCCTTCTTTTACGGGATATAATATCAAGGGCGGTATAGCCCCTTGGATGCCCCACGTGAAGCCCATGCCCCGAAGGGTATGGAAATTCCACCAAAGCGTAAAATTTGGGCTTATCTATGTTATCCTCCGCCCTGAATACTTGCTTCTCATCCCAAATTTTTTGCCATTTTTTCTCTATTTCTCTGTAATTGTATTGCACCATAAACTCCTCCACTAACCAAATTAACTACTCACCAAGCAGTTTTTCTACATCAACTTTTTCCCCGTCAACCCAAAGGTGCTCCAAATTATAAAAATCACGGGTTTCCCCATAGAAAATATGGACAATAACGTCCCTATAATCCAGCAAAACCCATGTGGCGCTGCCATACCCTTCCTTGTGGTAGCCGGTTTCATGGCTTTTGTTTATTTTAAATTCCACCTCGTCGGCAAGGGTTTTAACATGGGTTGATGAGGTTCCCGAGCAAATAATAAAATAATCCGCAATCTCGCTAACCTTGCTGATATCAATAACTTCAATGTCCTGTGCCTTTTTTTCATCCAATATTTTTAAAATTTTCTTAGTAAGTTCAAGCGACATATCTTCTCTCCTTTTTTTATACTGTTGCCACGTGGTATTGCGGCTTTGCCAAATTCATAAGCAAGAAATTCCTTGCATTTACAGTATCCGGATGAAGCATCCTATGGCTTGCCACCAGCTTGTTTATAGTATAATCAAGGGCCACAAGCGAAGCACCGTCAAGGTCTGAGTATGCAAGCCTCCTAAGTTGCTCCACGCCTTCATAGGTCCTGTTTGGCTCAATGTAGTCTGCAACGTAAACAACCTTTGTAAGAAGGGGCATATCCGCCTTTGCGGTAGTATGATACCTTATGGCGTTATATATTCCCTCATCGCCTACTCCCAGCTCACGCTTTGCCCACTCTGCTCCCAAAACCGCATGGATAAGCTTTTTCTCCGCCGCTGCAACAGGGTCCAGGGTAATACCATACTCCTGGCATTTTTTTATCATTTCATCGTAGGGCATTTCCTTTACGCAATCATGCACAAGCCCGGCAAGCTCCGCCTTTTCCTCATCCGCCCCATAAATCCGTGCCAGCTTTTTCGCCTCGCTGCTCACGCCCTGTGAGTGCAAAAAACGTTTTTGGGACATCTGACTTAAAAGACATTCTTTAATTTGTTCTGTGTCCATTTTATGCATCATCTCGCTTACTTGTAAAGATTATATTTTTTTATATATTGCTCAACGTCCCGGGGCAGCAGGTATTTTACAGGCAAACCCTCTTTTATCCTGCGCCTTATGTCCGTCGAGGAAATTTCCAAAACAGGAATGTTCATATTGTGTATTTTAACCCCGTAAGAGTCGCTTATACTTTTTGCAATTTGCTGTATGCCTGATTTTTCATCCACATCACGGCTTGCAAATATAATTTCGACCATCTTGGCAAGACGGCTAAAGTCCTTCCAAGTGGTCATCTGCCGCAGGGAATCCGAGCCTACGATATAGTAAAAACGAGTGTCGGGGTATTTATTTATAAGGGCTTCCATGGTATTTACCGTATAGGAAATCTCGTCCTTTGCAAATTCAATATCACAAACATAAAAATTTTCGTTTCCGCCGGCCCCAAGCCTTGCCATTTCAAAGCGGTGACGCTTGTCCGTCACCTCTTGCCCCAATTTGTGGGGGGATGTGGCTGTGGGTATCAGAAAAACCTTGTCCAAAGAAAATATGTGAAAGGCGTTTTCCGCAATAAACAAATGCCCGTTATGGATAGGGTCGAAGGTTCCTCCCAAAACTCCAACTTTCTTCATTTTATCAAATCCTCTTCCAAAAGGTCGGGGCGCTTTGCCCTGGTCCTTAAAACAGACTGCTCACGGCGCCACTTGGCAATGTTTTCATGGTGCCCCGACAGCAAAACCTCCGGCACCTTCCTGCCCAAAAACTCCGGCGGGCGGGTGTATTGAGGATATTCCAAAAGTCCGCTGTAGTGGGACTCGTCCAAAAAGCTTTCCTCGCTTGACAAAACCCCCGGTACCAGCCTGCACACACAATCGCAAAGCACCATGGCAGGAATTTCGCCGCCTGTTAAAACATAGTCCCCAATAGAAACCTCCATGTCAACAATTTCCTCTATAATCCTCTCGTCAACGCCTTCATAATGCCCGCAAAGAATTATAATATGCTCAAGCTTTGAAAGCTCTCCTGCCAAGGCTTGGTTTAAAACCTTCCCTTGAGGGGACATATATATCACAAAAGGCTTTTTCTCGCACCCATTCGCAATAGACCTGTATGCGTTGTAAATGGGACCCGGCTGCATGACCATGCCTTTGCCGCCGCCGTATGGGTAATCGTCCACACGCCTGTGCTTATCCGTTGAAAAATCGCGGATGTTGTGGCTTTTTATTTCAACTATGCCCTTTTGCTGTGCCCTGCCGATAATGCTTTCGCCTAAAACCGCATCCATCATTTCGGGAAAAAGGGTAAGGATGTCAATTATCATCTCCCATCCCCTCCATAAGCTCCACGTCCATACGCCCATTTTCAATATCCACTTTTTTTACAACCTGTTTTATGGCAGGAATCAAAATTCGCCTGCCATCCTCGCTTCGCACCACATACACATCATTTCCGCCTGTGGGAAAGCAATCCTCAATTGTTCCTAAAAACTTGTCACCCTCATAAACCTTAAGGCCTATAAGGTCTATTATATAATAAGTGTCCTTTGGAAGCTCGCCAAGCTGCGCCCGGGTAACATACAAAATGGTGTTTTTGTCTTTAAGCTCCTGGGCCTGCTCTATGGAGTCAACCCCTTTTAGCTTAAGCAAAATACTGCCTTTGTGTTCCTTGGCGCTTTCTATGTCAAAGGGCTTGCTATCAATATACACATGCCCAAGCCCAAGGAAAATCTGCGGGTTGTCGCACCAAGGTACAACCTTTAACTCGCCTCGCAGGGCATGGGTATTTACAACTTTCCCTATTTCCAAAAAACCATTCTTCATGATAAAACATTACTCCTTAAGGACATATAAATACAAACATAGGGAGAAGGCACAAAAAGTGCCCTCGCCCCGAAGTTTAAGCGATATCCACAATATCCACGATAACCTTTCTCTTGTCCTTGCCGGCAGCACCTCGAACAACGGTACGGATAGCCTTGGCAATCTTGCCCTGCTTTCCAATTACCTTTCCCATATCGGATTCCGCCACGCTAAGGGTAAGCTTTATTGAGGAATCATCTTCAGTTTGCCTTACAAATACCTCGTCTGGATTTTCCACCAACGACTTGGCAATAAATTCAAGTAAATCCTTCATAGGTTCTTACCTCTTTTCATTAAATGCCGCTCTTTTTAAGCAGGCTTCTAACAATATCAGTTGGTTGCGCACCGTTTTTAATCCATTTTTGCGCCTTCTCAACATCAATTTTGATTTCAGCAGGGTCTTTAAGCGGGTTATATGTTCCTATCTCCTCGATAAACCTGCCGTCTCTTGGATATCTGGAATCCGCAACAACTACACGGTAAAATGGAGCTTTTTTCGCACCCATTCTTCTTAGTCTGATTTTAACAGCCATTCTTACACCTCCTATGTCAAATATAAAAACTTTATATCAGAGCATAATCTTATGCTCATCTATGCAAAAGGAAAACGAAACTTTCCTCTTCCACCTTTGTTTTTGCCTTTTTTAGACATTTTTCCAAACTGCTTGAACATCTGTCGCATTTGCTCAAACTGCTTTAAAAGGGCGTTTACATCCTGAACCAAAGTTCCGCTGCCGTTTGCAATACGCCTTTTTCTGCTGGCATTTATAATGGATGGGTTTTCCCTCTCGGCAGGCGTCATGCTTTTTATTATTGCGCCCACGCGAAGCAGCTTCCTCTCGTCGATTTGCGCACCTTGAAGGGCTTTTGCATTTACGCCGGGAATCATGCCCAACATATTTTCTATAGGCCCCATCTTTTGCACCTGCTCAAGCTGGTCTAAAAAGTCGTTAAGGTCAAATTCCTGCCGCCGCAGTTTTTTCTCCAGCTCTTCGGCTTTTTTAAGGTCGATTGCCTCTTCCGCCTTTTCAATAAGCGAGAGAACATCCCCCATGCCAAGGATACGGTTTGCCATTCTCTCCGGGTGGAACGGCTCCAAATCCTCAAGCTTTTCGCCGGTTCCTATATATTTAATGGGCTTTTGCGTCACCGCACGAATGCTAAGCGCCGCACCGCCTCTTGCATCACCGTCAAGCTTTGTCAGGATAACCCCGTCAACTTCAAGCTGGTCATTAAAGCTTTTTGCAACATTAACGGCATCCTGACCGGTCATGGCGTCAACCACCAAAAGGGTCTCCGTTACAGACGCCTTTTCCTTTATGTTTTTAAGCTCATCCATAAGCTGCTCATCAATGTGAAGCCTTCCGGCAGTATCTATAATTACAATGTCATTTCCATGATTTTTTGCATGCTCTATTGCGTCGGTGGAAATTTTGACCGGGTCCTTGCAGCCCTCAATGTGAAAAACCGAAAGCCCCAGCTTTTCCGCAACCACCATAAGCTGCTTTGCGGCAGCCGGTCGGTAAACGTCGCAAGCCACCAAAAGCGGTCTTTTCCCTTGTTTTTTTAAAACTCCGCCGAGCTTTGCGGCAGTAGTGGTCTTTCCCGCACCCTGAAGCCCCGACATCATAACAACCGTGGGCGGCTTTGGGGATATGGCTATTTTTGCATTGCTTCCCCCCATTAAGGCGGTAAGCTCTTCATTTACAATTTTTACGATGTGCTGTCCCGGGGTTAAGGATTCCAAAACCTCGGCGCCAACGGCACGCTCGGTAATCTTTGCAACAAAATCCTTTACTACCTTGAAATTTACGTCCGCCTCCAAAAGGGCAAGCCTAATCTCACGCATGCCCGCACGGACATCCGCTTCCGTAACCTTGCCTTTTCCCCGAAGTTTCCTAAAGGCGCCTTGCAGTTTATCGGCTAAGCTTTCAAATGCCATAGATTTACTCCCTTATAACTTCCAATTGTTTTTTAATCTTTTCAAGCCGCGGCGCAATCCAGGGTATCGACGAGATGTTTTCCGACTCCTCCATTTCCCGGATTTCCTTTTCTATATTCATTGCGGCTTCCTTTATGACCATATATCTTTTAGCAATTCCCAAATTTTCTTCTGCTTCTTTTAAAATCATTTCTGCGCGCTTAATGCTGTCTCTAACCCCTTGGCGGGTGATACAAAGATGTTCACTTATCTCTGCCAGCGACAAGTCCTCGTTATAGTATAAATCAATCACTTCAGCTTGTTTGTCGGTAAGCATGTTGTGGTAAAAATCAAACAACAACGTAATATACAAATCCTTAGCCATACTACCGCCCCTTTCACTGTAAAGCAAATCACTTTACACATTATAATATACTTGAGGCTATTCTGTCAAGAGGATTTCATCATTTTCTTCTTGTTCTTCGACAATTTTCTCTCTTAAAGCATTTATATTGTACTCAAGCTCCTGCATGGCCTTGCCATAGCTTTCCCAATCGCTGTTTTGGGAATGGGCTTTAATCTCCTCAAAACTTTTAACGGCACGCTGGGCAACCTCTGCCAAGGTTTCCTCGTTAGTGGTGGCAACCGCCGGCATGCTTACCCCGAAAAGCGCGCCTATGGCCTCGTCTAAGGTAGGTCTTGCCACCATTTTATCACCATATGCCACTACAACCCTTCTTACCTTTGCAGCCTCACCATAATCGCCACCCGACAGGGTGTATATTGGCTCTATATATAAAATACTGTTTTTTATCGGAACGGTAATAATATTGCCACGAATAACAGTAGCCTTTTCGCTTTTCCACTGGGCTATTTCCTGAGAGAGGCTCGAGTCGCTGTCAATTCTGTTTTCTATGTCGAAAGGACCGGGAATGTCCTCGTCTTGAATAAAGTTATAAACCACAAGATTTCCGTAATGTCCGGGCCGACACCTTGCCACAAGAGTCGCCACCAAATTGTTCTTGCTTGCATAAGTATAAGGCTGCATCAAAACAAATTCCGCCCTATCCTCCCCTTTTAGCTTTATAACATTGTAATAAGGCTCCGTTATAACAGGCTTGTCGCCTTCGTATTTTTCCTTGGGCTCCGTCCATACGCCTTGCTTTCCGTAAAAATCTGCCGCACTGCCCACATGATACCTTTTCATTATCTCTGCCTGAATTTTAAATATACCCTTTGGATATCTTAAATGTTTTTCCAAGTCCTTCGGAAAGGGCGTCTGCTCAAACAGCGTGGGGTATATCCGCCTGTAGCTTCTTACAATGGGGTCGCTCTCGTCCACAATATAAAGCTTAACCGTTCCGTCATAAGCGTCAACAACAGCCTTGACGGAATTTCTTATATAATTTATATCGCCGCTGTACTGGGCATAGGGAAACCACTGGGAAGTGGTGTATCCGTCAACTATCCATTTAAGCCTTCCAACCCCGTCGATTAAAATATATATGTCCGGGTCAAAGTTCAAAAAAGGCGCTGCCATATGCACTCGGGATAGTACGCTTCTGTTGGCCAAAAGCTTGCTTTTGGAGTCTATCTGGTCGGATACCAAAAGCTTCACATCCCCCAGCTTTGCCGCATACACAATACGGCTAAGCCAGCTAAGCTGAATGCCCGAAGAGCCTGTATAGTCATATCCTCCGCCCGCAATATCGTCAATCTCTCTATCTTTGGTGTTTACCACAACATAGCTGCTCATGTTTTCGCCGTAATAAATCCTCGGTTGGGTAACCTCCGGCGCTCCGTCAAGGGAACGGGGAGGTATGTCACGAATTATAAAATAGGGCTGTCCCTGCTCGGTAATACGGTTTACGGGATTCATCACAACCCCTGAGCCGTGGGTGTATTTCATCTTTGTGTTGATATAGTTTTTTGCAGACTCTTCAATCCTGTCGGTGGTGATTTCCCTTGCAGATAAGGAAACAGCCGTAAGCTCGCCGCCTATTTCATAGGGAACAACGTCCGCTCCGTAAAACTGGTAATGATTCCTCACAGACTGGATTTGGTTAGCGGCTTTTATGGTCTGGTTGTAGTCAATAAGCCGAATATTGTTTATAGTGTCAAGGTTTTTCATAATGTCTGCGCCGGTTAGGTTGTTTTCTACATAAAAATCATGTTCCTGCACCTGGCCTATGCCATATGCCGCCCTTGTAAAATCAATATTATGTTGCATATACACAGACTCTATGGCAAACTCATCAGGCTCCACCACCACCGTTTGAGTTATCTGCGCCACCAATGTAACCGCCAGCATGGCAATGGGATAAAGGGATACCGAAAAAAATGCGGGAATAATTTTTACCTTTAAAGTAAAATACACCACAAGCCCAACGATAACCAAAAGAAGCACCGGCAAAATCCCATAAAAAGGTATCCAAATTTTAATGTCAATATAGTTCCCGCCAACAAAGCTGTTGTTGGCATCATACAAAATGGACTCCGCCTGGTACTTATACGAAAACGCTTTTATAAGGAAGTAAATGATAATGGTCGTAATCTGGTGCGCCAAAATCCCTTTTTCCCGAAGGAGCTTTTTCACTTCATAAAAATCATACCTGGCATACAAGCTAAAATAAGTAAGAGCGGTAATTGCCATCAAAAATATGCTAAACGCCAAAAGCGCCTCTATAAAAGCAATGTAAAAGGGGCGTTGGAACACGTAATACCCTACATCCTTTCCAAAAATCGGGTCGGACATATCAAACCATTCACTTGTAAGAAACGGCAAGAACGAGTTTGCAATCCTTTCCCTGAAAACAAGAGCAAGAATCGCTGCAAAACCTGCGCTTATCATTATAAAAGGCATGTTTTTGCGAAGGTATAAAAAGGAAAGGTTCATATGCATCAGGTTTTTTCTGGCGAAATAAAAATTAATAAAAATTACCACAAAAAACACAGTAAAAGACAACAAGAAAGTAACGGTGCTGACTTTTAGGTTTTGCCAGAACGCATCCGTAAAATTCTCGCCTATTTCAAGAAGCTCTATATAGTCTGTGTAAACACCCGAAAACACAAGGATAACAGCCGCAAACACCGCAAGAGTCGCCACGGCCGCCGCCTTTTTTAAAGGGATTTTAAACATATCACTCCCCCCCTTTTTTACCGTTTAAAACAACGCCTCCACATAATCCTGCGCCGAAAAGGGCTGAAGGTCGTCAACCTGCTCGCCCACTCCAATAAAGCGAACAGGAATATCCTGCTCCCGCTTTATGGCGATAACAATGCCCCCCTTTGCGGTTCCGTCAAGCTTTGTAAGGATAATGCCCGTAATGTCTGCCGCCTGGCTAAAGCTTTTAGCTTGTGAGAGGGCGTTTTGACCCGTGGTCGCATCCAAAACCAAAAACACTTCCTTTTGCGCATTGGGCATTTCCCTGTCAATTATCTTATTTATTTTTGCAAGCTCATCCATTAAATTCTTTTTGTTGTGCAAGCGCCCTGCGGTGTCGCAAATCAAAACATCCGCCTCTCTTGCCCTTGCGGCGTTTATTGCGTCAAACACAACAGAGGCAGGGTCGCTTCCCTCTTGCTGCTTTATAATGTCAACCCCCACTCTGTCCGCCCAAATTTGAAGCTGGTCAATGGCGGCTGCCCTGAAGGTGTCCGCTGCGGCGACTATAACCTTTTTACCTTGGGATTTGTAATGTGCCGCCAGCTTTCCTATGCTGGTAGTTTTCCCAACCCCGTTTACGCCTATAACCAGCACAACAGCCGGGGACGAAAGAGAAAACTCCTCATCGGTGCCCATAATATCTGCAATTATTTCTTTTAAAGCAAGGCGAAGGGCTTCTCCGTCCTGGATTTTTTCCTCCCTTGCCTTTTGCCTAAGCCGCTCTATTATCTCGCTGGAGGTTTCAAACCCCACATCAGACATGATAAGCACTTCCTCCAGCTCCTCAAACAAAGCTTCGTCAACCTTCGAAAAAACCCTTATAACATCCATTGTACGTGCGGAAAGCTGCTGCCTTGTCTTTTCCAATCCGCTTTTTAATTTGTCAAACAAACCCAAGCTACTTCACTCCTTCTATTTCTACCTGGTCAATATTAAGTGCCAGTATGTTTGTAACTCCCTGCTCTTGCATTGTAACGCCATAGAGCATATTTGCCGCCTCCATGGTACCGCGCCTGTGGGTAACCACTATAAATTGGGAATCCTGCGCAAACCTCTTTAGAAAATCTGCAAAGCGGTAAACATTAACGTCATCCAGCGCCGCTTCAATTTCGTCAAGCACGCAAAAAGGTGCCGGCCTTACCTTCAAAATGGCAAACAAAAGCGCAATCGACACCAAAGCCTGCTCGCCGCCCGAGAGCAAAATCATATTTTTAACCGCTTTTCCCGGTGGCTGAACATCAATGTTAACGCCGCTTTCCAAAACATTGTCCGGCTCCGTAAGGGAAAGCTTTGCACTCCCTCCGCCGAAAATCTCTGCAAAAACCTCGCTGAAGTTTTCGTTTATAACCTTAAACTTCTCGAAAAACTGCTCTTTCATTATAGACACCATGTCATAGATTACCTTTTCCAAATCCTTTTGCGCTTCCACCAAATCACTTCGCTGGGACGTCAAAAAGTCAAAGCGCTCTTTAATGCTTGCATACTCCTCAATGGCGTCTATATTAATATTTCCCAAGGACTTTATTTCATTTCTCAAAGACGCAATTTCCTTCTGCGCCGTGGAAATACTTCCAACATCGGTTCGAAGCTGCTGCGCCGTCGAAATGGTAAGCTCATATTCCTCCCAAAGGCGGCTTATTGTGTTTTCAAGCTCGACCTCCGTCTTGGTACGCCTGTTTTCTATGCGGGAAAGCTCCTCCTTAAGCTTAAGCTGTGCTTCCCTCTCCTTAGCCAATTCTTGTTGCTTTTCTTTAATTTCTTCTTCTATTTGCCTTCTGCGTGTCCTAAGACGCTCTATTTCCTCTTTTAGCTCTATATTTTCTTCTTCAATCTCACTTGTCTGCTGAGATTTAAACTCTATGTCATCAAGCAAATCCTCGTTTTTATCTTGTATTTCTTCTATGTTTTGCTCTTTAATGTCTATACTTCTTTCAATTTCCAGCTTTCGGGCCATAACCAGCTCCACCCGCTCGCTGTGTAGCTGGATATCCTTTTTCACATCCGCAAGGGACATTTTAAGCGAAACCAGCTCGCCGCTTTTTTCCTCCCTTTGGCTTGCTGCCGTTTGGCTTTGTGCCTTGTGGATTTCGGCCTGCTTTTCCAATTCGGCTGTATCTTCGCTTAAAAGCTGAATTTCCCTTTCCAGCGTGGAAATTTCCTTTGCCATCTCGCTTATGCGCTGGGAAATTTGGCTTTGCTCCAAGATGGATGCCTGCCTGCCCTTTTCCATGCTTTCAAGCAAGTCCTGTGAGTGCTTAAGCTTCAAATCAAGGCTTATACACTCCTCGTTTGCCTGCTTTAACTGATGGGCAATTTCCCTCGCCTTATCATTATATTGCTCAAGCTCTTGCTTTATATCTTCAACTTCACAGCCCGCCTTTTCAAAATCCGCCTCAAGCTGCTCTATTGCTTTTTTAAGCTGTCGAAGCTCGTTTGCACGGGCAAAAAGTCCAACTCCGACGCTTCTGCTGCCGCCGGACATAGCCCCGCCGGGAGTGAGCAAATCACCTTCAAGGGTAACTATCCTAAAACGGTAGTTATATTTTCTTGCCATGGCAACTGCACTGTCAATACTGTCAACAACTACAACCCGCCCCAAAAGATAGTTTACCACCGGCTCAATGGACTTATCATAGCTTACAAGCCGAGAGGCAAGCGCTATGTAGCCTTTGTTTTGCTCAAGCCCCTTTTCTTCCAAAATGCCGCCTCTTGATGCGCTGACAGGCAAAAAGGTCGCCCGCCCTGCTTTTGTCCGCTTTAAAAACTCAATAGCCCGCTTGGCGTCCTCCTCTGTTTTAGTAACAATGTTTTGCATGATAGCGCCCAAGGCAGCTTCCATGGCAAGGGTATATTTTTCGGGCACTTTCAAAAGCTGTGCCACCGTTCCCAAAATACCCGTGCCTTTAAGCTCGCCATTTTGATGGCTTTGCATAACCGCCCTGACGCTTTTGCTGTAGTTGTCAAAGGATTTTTCCATATCCTCAAGCAAGCGCCCTCTGGACTGGGCTTTTTCTAAGCTTATTTGTATCTGCTGTCGATTTTTTTGTTTGTTTTGAAATTCTTCTTGCTTTGTGTCTATTTCCCGGGAAATATGTCGATGTTTTTGCGAAAGCTGTGAAACAGCCTTGTTCTTTTCATCAAGCAAAAGCCTTATTTCCTCTGTGCTTACAGCTAAGTCTTGGTATTCCTTCTCCTTTGTTGAAAGCTCCTTTTCAATTGCTTCTGCCCTTGCCTCAAAGCTGTCGGATAGTGCCTTGTAGTTGCCTATTTTACTGCGGGCGCTCGAAGCCTGGTTCATTTTTTCTATAATTTCTGCGCCTATTTGCTGGGCGGCAATGTTTTTTTCCTGCTCGGACCTTGCAAGGGCTGAAACTTCCTCCTCCAAAGCGGAAATTGCCCTCTGCAAATCCGCCTCCTTTGCCAAAAGCCCTTCAATATCCCCGTCCTTGTCGGAAAGGGACTGTTCCAGCTCAACAATTTTCAAATTAAGCTCGTCGATTTCAGTTTCAATGCGCCTTACGCTTTCGTTGTTGTATCCAATCTTGCTTTTTAAAACCTCAATATCGCTTTTAAGGTTAGACAAGGTAGCAACATTTTCCGATTGCAGCTCCTGCTTGGCTTCCATTTCCTCGCCGCAAAGGCGCATTTCTTCAAAAAGCCTGGTATTATCCTCCTCAAGCTTTTCAATTTTTTCTTTAACGCTGAAAAGCTGGGCGCCAACGTCGCTGCATATGGCGTCTGTTTCCTCTTTAATCTTTTTGAATTTTTCTATATTGTCCAAAGAAACATTAACCTCCAAAACCTTAAGCCTGTCTCGAAGGTTTAAGAATTTCTTTGCCTTTTCTGCCTGAAGACCAAGAGGCTCCAGTTGAAGCTGAAGCTCCGATATAATATCGTCAATCCTGGTAACATTTTCCTTGGTGCGCTCCAGCTTGCGCTCTGCTTCCTCTTTTCGATAGCGGTATTTTGTAATGCCTGCCGCCTCTTCAAAAATCTGCCGCCTGTCCTCTGCCTTACTGCCGATAATTTCGGCAATTTTGCCCTGTCCTATTATGGAATATCCGTCCCTGCCCACGCCCGTGTCCATAAAAAGCTCGTGAATGTCCTTCAGACGGCAGGAGGCTTTGTTGATAAAATATTCACTTTCCCCGGAGCGGAAAACCCGGCGGGTGATGACAACCTCGTCATAGTCTATGGGAAGGTGCTTTTCCGTGTTGTCAACATATAGTGATACCTCTGCAAAACCAAGGGCCTTGCGCCTTTGGGTGCCTGCAAAGATAACATCCTGCATGCTTCCCCCACGCAGGGTTTTTGCGCTTTGCTCACCCATAACCCAGCGGATTGCGTCGGCAATATTGCTCTTTCCGCTTCCGTTGGGTCCAACTATGGCAGTAATGCCCTTGCCAAATTCCATGCAAACTTTATCAGCAAAGGATTTAAAACCTTGCGCTTCCAATTTTTTTAAATACATCTCGGACTATCCTTTTCTATAATATCGTAAACAATCTCACGAAAACGGGGATGATACGGCCCTGCCACCAAGTTTTCCTTAGCCTCGTCCTCGGTGACCAAAAGTCCCAGCCTTATTATTTTAATGCTTGCCTGCTCAAAAAGCCGCACAAGAGGGGCGCAGGTTTGCGCCGCCTGCTCCAGTGTCAAGGGAGCATACCTTCCCGCAACATACTCGTCGTATAAATCCGTATCCCGAAAAACAAGGGTGGGGTAAATACGTACAAAATCCGGCGAAAGCTCTATAAGCTTTTTGGCTGTGTATAGGCTTTTTTCCATAGAATCGCCTAAAAGACCTACCATCATCTGAAGGCCTAAAGAAAAGTCATATTCCCTGATTAAATCAACCGCCCTTTGAACATCGGCTGCTGTGTGCCCTCTTTTATTTGCCAGCAAAACATCGTCACACATGCTTTGTACGCCGAGTTCAATTTCCGTAACCTTTTTACTTTTAAGGTTGTCCAGAATTTCACAGCTTATGGCGTCGGGGCGAGTGGACAGCCTTATGCCCTGTATTTTTCCCGCATTTTTATATTCAAGGGCAACGTCCAAAAGCTCGTTTTGCTGCCCGGGGTCTATGGCGGTAAAGCTCCCGCCGTAAAAGGCAACTTCTGCCCTGTGCTTATTTGTATCTATGGTTGAAAGGTACTTTTCAATAATTTGCCTTGCGTCATGGGCGGTAACATCACAGGCTGCGCCCGTTATATGCCGTTGGTTGCAAAAGGAGCACTGGTGGGGGCAGCCCCTGTGGGGCACAAAAATAGGTATAATTTTAAACTTTTTCATTTGCCAATCTTTCCAGCGCCTTGTGGGCTGCGTCCTGCTCCGCATCCTTTTTGCTCCTGCCCCTTCCAACCGCAAGCTTTTTCCCGTTCGATACAACCTCAACGGTAAAAATCTTGGAATGTTCGGGCCCTTCCTCTTTAATATGAATATACTCCACAACGGAATCCCTTTGCTGGACCTCCTCCTGCAAGGCGGTTTTATAATCCTTGAAGGCGCCTTTTCCTTTTCGCACCTGCTCAATACTGCTTTCAAGGGTACGAAGCGTAAATTCCCTCGCAGCGTCAATTCCCCCGTCTAAATAAATGGCGGCAATAATCGCCTCCATAACATCCGCAAGGATTGACGGGCGGGTCCTGCCGCCGGTCATTGCCTCGCCCTTGCTTAGTATGATGTGCTTGCCAAGGTCCAGCTTTTCAGAGCACTTTGCAAGACATTGCTCACAAACCAAAGCAGCCCTCATTTTTGAAAGACCGCCCTCGGGCATGTCCGTAAAATTATTGTAGATATATGTGCTTACGATAAACGAAAGAATGCTGTCGCCCAAAAACTCAAGCCGCTCATAGCTTTTTCCCTTTTTCTTGTTTTCATTTGCGAAGGAGCTGTGGGTAAGAGCGGTGGCAAGCAGGCTTTCATCCTTAAACGTGTATCCAAGCTTTTTCATAAGTTCTTGCATTTTTTAACGCTCCTTACGAATCAACCCCAAGCCTTCTTTAACAATAAGGTATTTTTGCTTATTATGAAAAGGTTTTTCATAATAAGCAAAAAGCCCTTATTGGGCTTGTTGTCTTTTGATAAAGTTAACCGCATCGGCAACGGTTACGATTGTTTCTGCCTCCTCGTCGGGAATTTCGATGTCGAACTCTTCTTCCATAGCCATAACAAGCTCAACAAGGTCTAAAGAATCCGCACCAAGGTCATCTGTAAGCGATGAGTCCATAGTTATGTCATCCTCGTCAACACCAAGCTGCTCTGCAAGGATTTCTTTAATCTTTTCAAATTCCATATTTAATTCCTCCATGTTTTTTGATTTTGATGAAATTATATTATAATATAATTTATATTACGTCAAGTACTTTTTATTAAATTTGTTATGGAATTAATAGCATTTGCTTCGTGGAACTTTTTAGCCTGACGTATGGCATTGTAGAAAGCCAGCGCATTGGATGAGCCATGCGCCTTTATTACCGCGCCCTTGGCACCTAAAACGGGGGCGCCGCCATGCTCGTTGTAATCAAATTTTTTCTTAAATTCCGAAATTCCGCCTTTTAAGATTAGGGCAGATATCTTCGTTAAAATATTTTTCATAAGCATGTCTTTTAAATTCTTTGAAAAATAAAGTGCGGTGCCTTCAATGGCTTTTAGAAAAACATTTCCCGTAAAACCGTCGGCAACCAAAACGTCTGCCATGCCATAGAGCACATCCCTGCCTTCCACATTGCCTATAAAATTTACAGGCAGCTGGGAGATAAGACGGTATGCGCTTTGGGTTGCCTCGTTTCCCTTGTGCTCCTCCGTACCGTTGTTCAAAAGCCCCACCCGAGGATTTTCCACCCCCAAAACAGCCTGGGCATAAATGCTTCCCATCAGGGCAAACTGCTCCAAAAGCTCGGGAGAGCAATCCACGTTCGCCCCACCGTCAATTAAAATTACAGAGCCGCCTTCAGCAGGTATAATCGGTGCCATGGCAACCCGCCTTATCCCTTTAATGCGCTTTACGATAAGGGTAGTGCCGGTTATAAGAGCGCCTGTGTTTCCTGCGCAAACAAAAGCATCGCCCATGCCCTCGGCAAGTATTTTAAGCCCCACCACCATGGACGAGTCGGTTTTCGAGCGGATAGAGCCCACCGGGTCGTCCTCGTTTGCGATAACCTCTTTGGTATGGACTATCTCTATATTTTCATGATTTGTAAGGTGTTTTTCAATTTCGCTTTTGTCTCCGGTTAAAATAATATTAACCCCAAGCCTCTGTGCCGCCATCATGCTACCTTTTACAATTTCTTTTGGGGCATTGTCTCCGCCCATTGCGTCAACTATTATTTTCATAACACATTATGCAGCCTTTCCGTCCACAAAATTACAAACTTCCCCACACAAACCGCGGACATATTTGTGCGTTTTATTTTATCTCTATCAGGTTTTTATTTTGCAAGATATATTCCGCCCCCGAATACACCGTAGCCACCGTGGCGGCAATCATCAGCACATTGGAAAGCAGAATTCCCCCTACTGAAATTTCGTAAATCCTGTCAATGAGCATTGCCACAATCGCCACAATTTGCAGCACTGTTTTAATCTTTCCGGACATTCCGGCGGGAATCACCTTTCCGTTTGATATAGCCACTATCCTAAGGCTTGTTACGATAAATTCCCGGGATATTATTACAAGGGCAAACCACGGGTCAAGCTTTCCCATGCCCACAAGGCCCACAAGCGCAGCAGTAACCAAAAGTTTGTCCGCCAATGGGTCAATAAATTTACCAAAGGTGGTTTCTTGGTCATATTTCCTTGCCACATACCCGTCAACACCGTCCGTTACCGCAGCTATAACGAAAATCACCGCACTTATATACTGGGCAAAAGGTATGTCATACAACAAAAAAAACATAAAAACAGGAACCAAAACAATCCTGAAAAGAGTTATCTTATTGGCGGTATTCATTCCTCCACCCTCCCGAACAAATCATAATCCATGGCGCCTTCCACAAAAACCTTAACAAAAGAGCCTTCCTTTATACGCTTTTTGCAGGTAAAGAACACTTTGCCGTCAATATCTACAGAGTCCGCCTGGCTTCTTCCGTAATACCTTTTCATAAAGGAGTCATAGCCCTCCGTCAAAACTTCAATGGTTTTGCCCACCTTCCTCTCGGAAACAGCCTGGGAAACCTCTGCCTGCTTTAGCATAATCATCTCCAAGCGGGAGGATTTTACCTCCTCGTCGATTTGACCTTGCATGTTGGCGGCAGGCGTTCCTTCCTCCTGGGAATAGGCAAATACGCCCAGCCTTTCAAACTTCATCTCCTCAACAAAATCAAGCATTTCCAAATACTGCTCGTCGGTTTCCGTGGGAAAGCCCGTTATAAGGGTAGTGCGAATGGTAATGCCCGGAATGCGCCTTCTAAGCTTTTTTATTACCTCTATAATTTTCGCCCTGCTTCCTTTCCTTCCCATTTTAGAGAGTATATCGTCGTTGCAATGCTGAATGGGCATGTCAATATATTTGCAAATTTTATCCTCCGTGGCAATAAGTTCGACAATCTCGTCCGTCATGCGCTCGGGATAACAATAGTGAAGCCTTATCCAACGAATACCGTCTATTTTGCAAAGCTCCTTTAAAAGCTCCGTCAAGCAAACCTTTCCATACAGGTCAATTCCATAGCTTGTGGTGTCCTGGGCAATTATTATAAGCTCGCTGACTCCTTTTTGCGCCAAAGCCTTTGCTTCCGCCACCAAATCCTTAAGGGGTCTGCTGTTGTATTTGCCCCGAATGGACGGAATAACGCAGTAGGTGCAGTGGTTGTCACAGCCATCCGCTATTTTAAGGTATGCACTATACGGCGGCGTTATGCGTATTCTTTCGGATGCAGGGTGGGAATACGGGCGGTCTGCCATTATATTTTCGCCTTCGCCCGAAATAGCGGACAGGATGTCGGATATATGCCCTAAGCCTACAACAGCGTCCACCTCGGGCATTTCCTTTAATATTTCATCCTTATACCTTTGCGCCATACATCCCGTCACCACAAGGCGCCTTAAAGAGCCCTCCTCCTTAAGTCTTGCCAGCTCCAAAATGGTGTTTATAGACTCCTCTTTTGCGTCGTTTATAAAGCAGCAGGTGTTTACAATAATAACTTCTGCCGCCTTTTCGTCGCTTACTATTTCAAAGCCGCCCTTTTGTATTATTCCAAGCATATTTTCAGTGTCCACCGTATTTTTGGCGCAACCCAGTGAAGCTATGGCTACCTTAGTCAAAATCAAATTCCTCCATTTCACGAAGAGCAGAATTTATCTCGTCGAATTTATAACCCCTGCGCAGCAGAAAATTAACAAGCCGCACCCTGTGCTTTTTGTCCTTCAAATCAAGAGCCGCACTCTTTTCTTCAATCAAGCTGCGAAGGGCGTCGGACGTGTCAAGGCTAAGCTCCTGCAAAGCCTCGTCTATATCCTGGGGGCATATGCCCTTTTTACGAAGGTCCATCCTTATGCGGGAAACTCCATGCCTTTTAAGCTCCACCGCGTCTTTTGCATACCTTTGGGCATAATCCCTATCGTCAATATACCCCAGTTCCTTCACATATTCCAATGTTTCATCTATAATTTCCGGCGAATACTCTTTCTTTTCAAGCTTTTCACGAAGCTGTCGCTCTGTAAGCGCCCGCCTGCTCAAGTAAAAAAGTGCAGCATACTTCGCCCTTGAAATCTCGTCGTATGTATCCATATCATTCCTTTGCTTCTTCAGCTTCAATTTCAGCCATGTCCGCAGGCGATGCTTCCAATTCGCCTATGCCTTCCGCCGCCGCCTTTTCTCTGATTTTCCTTTCAATTTCCGCCAAAAGCTCGGGGTTTTCCTTTAGATAAGTTTTAACATTTTCCCTTCCCTGCCCCAAGCGGGTTTCTCCATAATTAAACCAGGAGCCGCTTTTTTGGACAATCTTCATTAAAACCCCAAGGTCCAAAACGTCTCCCTCTTTTGAAATTCCCTGACCGTACATAATGTCAAACTCGGCAATTTTAAAAGGAGGGGCAACCTTATTTTTGGCAACCTTTACCTTTGTCCTGTTGCCGACTAAATCCGTGCCGGATTTTAGGGCCTCAACCCTTCTAACGTCCAGCCTTACGGAAGCATAAAACTTAAGCGCCCGCCCGCCTGTGGTTGTTTCAGGGCTGCCAAACATAACACCTATTTTTTCACGAAGCTGGTTTATAAAAATGGCAATGGTGTTTTGTTTATTGATAAGGCCGCTGAGCTTCCTTAAAGCCTGGGACATAAGCCTTGCCTGAAGCCCCATGTGCGAGTCGCCCATGCTGCCGTCTATTTCCGCCTTTGGAACAAGAGCGGCAACCGAGTCAACGACTATTATATCAACCGCTCCGCTGCGCACCAAATGCTCGGCAATCTCCAGCGCCTGCTCGCCGGTGTCCGGCTGTGACACAATAAGGTTGTCGGTGTCAACCCCCAACGCACGGGCATATTTGGGGTCTAAGGCGTGTTCTGCGTCTATAAATGCAGCAACGCCACCCGTCTTTTGCACCTGTGCCACCACATGAAGGGCAACGGTTGTTTTACCCGAGGATTCGGGACCGTAAATTTCCACAATCCTTCCCTTTGGCAGGCCGCCAATACCCAAAGCCAAATCCAAAGACAGCGAGCCTGTGGAAACAGCCTCCACATTACAGTGGGGCTGCTCTCCCAACATCATCACAGCACCTTTTCCAAATTTCTTTTCTATCTGGGCAAACGCCGCATCCAAAGCCTTTTTTCTTTGGTCTTCCATTATAGCTCATCTCCTTTTTTAATAATTTTCACAAATATACTTCCTCGCCAAGTTCAAGGCATATTCTGCCGTTTGGCTGCGTATTTCGTCCCTCGTTCCGCTAAAGGTGCATCTTTCGACAACTGTCCCTGCCCTGCCGCAAACACCAACAAACACCAAGCCTACGGGCTTTTCCTCGCTGCCGCCACCGGGGCCTGCAATTCCTGTTGCACAAACGGCAATGTGGCTGTTTGCAGCCTTCATCGCCCCCCGGCACATTTGCCCAGCAGTTTCAGCACTTACAGCACCATGCTTTTCTAAGGTTTGTTGCTCTACACCCAAAAGCTTTGCCTTTGCCTCGTTTGAATAGGTTACAAACCCCATGTCAAAAAAAGCAGATGAGCCGGGAACATCTGTAATAAGCTTTGCAATAAGCCCCCCCGTACAGCTTTCGGCAGTGGTAATTTTCAAGTTTTTTTCCGCCAACAGCCTTAAAACCTCTTTTGCAATATCCATTTAAAAATTCTCCCTTGAAAGGACTATCTTTTCTACGCCTTCCACAGCGTCATTTACTAACTTTTCTATGTCTAAAAGCTTTTCGCTTTGTATTATTTTCTCAAGACGGGGCTTTGTGCTGGGGTGCTTAGGGGTAAACACCGTACAGCAATCCTCATAAGGCAAAATGGACGTTTCAAAGGTCCCGATTTTTCTTGAAATTTGAATAATTTCTTCCTTGTCCATGCCGATTAACGGGCGGAAAACGGGAAGCTGTGCCGCATCGTCCGTAACTACAAGAGATTGTATGGTCTGGGAGGCAACCTGTGCCAGGCTTTCTCCGGTAACCAGTGCAGCAGAGCCTGTATTTTTCGCTATCACGTTTGATATATACATCATAAGTCGGCGCATAAGTATGGTCATTTGCTCCTTGGGGCATTTTTCGTTTATCGCAAGCTGTATATCAGTAAAAGGAACAACATAAACCGCAAGGCTTCCGCAGTAGTCCGCAAGTATCCTGCCAAGGCTTAAAACCTTTTCCTTCGCCCGCTCCGACGTGTAAGGATAGCTGTAGAAGTGAATAGCGTTAATCTCCACCCCTCGCTTTGCAATCATATACCCCGCAACGGGGCTGTCAATACCGCCGGACAAAAGCAGCGACGCCTTTCCGCTGGTGCCTGTGGGCATACCGCCCACGCCCGGAATTTTGTCCAAATAAATATACGCCGCAAAATCCCTTATTTCAACGTTCACCAAAATGTCGGGGTTTGCCATGTCAGCCTTCAGATGCTCAAAGTTTTCGTATATGGCCTGTCCCACCCTGGCGGCAATATCGGGGGATTTGTAAGGAAACTTCTTATCCGCACGTTTTGCAGCCACCTTAAAGGTTTCGCCCCTGGCGCCCTCTACAAGCTTCTTTGCCAAATCGCAGATTTTGTCCAAATCCTTCTGTACAACATGCGCCACCGCCACCGACACCACGCCAAAAACCTTGGCAATGCGGGCGGCAAGCCCGTCTATGTCAACGTCGCCGCTTGCAGGCTCCACATAAACAGCTGCCTGGGCTTTCCAAACCTTTTGGGCCTCGCTCCCTGCAACCTTGCGTATGTTTTTCATAAGCCTGTCCTCAAAAATAGGACGGTTTAACCCTTTTAATATAATTTCACCGTATTTTACAAGAATAATTTTATTCATTATCTTCTCCCTATCTGTTCTCGCAGGATTTGTATTGTCTCGTTTATGATTTTGGCAGCTTTTACGGTTTCCTCCTCCGTGGTATAGGGCGAAAAGCTTATCCTTATGCTGCTGTCTATAATCCTGTCGGCAATTCCCATTGCCTTTAGCACATGACTGGGCCTTGGCCTGTTGGATGAGCAGGCGGACCCGGACGAGACCATAACACCCCGCATCTCCAATGCGTGCAGCAAAATTTCCGAGCGTATGCCCTCCGCCGCCACGTTCAAAATATACGGCAGGTGGTTTTCACGGGGGCTGTTTATGATTACACCCTTTAGGGAATCCCTCATAATTTGGTTGATTTTTTCAACATGCTCAAGGTCGAACTCAAGCTGCGCCGCCACGCCAAAGCCGGCAATACCCGGGGTATTTTCCGTTCCGCATCTTATGCCCTTTTCCTGCCCTCCGCCAAAAATAATTGGCAAAATGCGAACGCCTTTTTTGATGTAAACCGCCCCAACGCCTTTAGGTCCGTGTATTTTATGGGCGGAAACGCTTATAAGGTCTGCCGAGTTTTTCGGAAAAGGAATTTTGCAATAACCTTGCACCGCATCGATGTGAACAAGGGTGTTTGGATTTTTATCCTTTACGATTTTATATATTTTATCTATGGGATGTATTGCCCCGGTTTCATTGTTGACATACATAACGCTTACAATTGAAGTGTTCTCGTCCACCATTTGGGAAAGGGCAGAAAGGTCAATCTGCCCGTTGCTGTCCACATCAATCCAGCGCACCTTCTCGAACGTATTTACAACCTCAAGAACGGATTTATGCTCCGTCTTGGGAACCAAAACAAAGCCCTTTTTCCTTAAGGCGCCATACGCCCCCAAAAGGGCGATATTGTTGCTTTCCGTTCCCCCCGAAGTAAAATATACATCCTGCGGCGGCACCTTCAAAGGCCTTGCAACCTTTTCCCGCGCATCTTCCATAACCTTCTCCGCAGCAACCCCCATGGTGTGAAGGGAGGATGGGTTTCCGAAAACCTCTTCCATAACCCGGCACATCTGCTCCACAACCTTCGAGTGGGGCTTTGTAGTTGCACTGTTATCCAAATATATAATGTTCAATTTTAATTCATTCCTTAAATGTATGCTCTTTCCATTGTACTATAATATGTTTTGTTTTTCAACCAAAAAATATTATAAAACAATCAAATTTCAAAATCCTTGGGGGAAAGATGGGAAACATTAAGGCTGCGCCTTCGTCTTGCGGTTTTAGCCATAATATTCAAAGAAAATTTTTTGCACACATAATCAGGCGACACTATGCCTTTTTTAGAGCATGAAAGCTCCTTAAGCCCACCAAGAGGCTTTGAATATACGCAAACCTCGCAACACTCGGCCCTGTCCTCCTGGCTCAATTTTATTATACTTTGCACTTCGGTCACCTCAATACAATATTTTAAGTATATTATAATAATTTACAATTTTTTTGTCAATACAGCCGCTCTTTTGTATTAATTTGTTGACCTTTGATATTTAAGAGTGTATAATATTAATGTTGAGCATAACATAGTAAAAAAGAGGTGGAATTATGATAAAGAGTAAAGGTGTCTTGTTTTTGCTTGTATTTTGTATGATTTTCAGTACATATTCCATTGCCGCGGCAAACACCGGTGAAGCTGTCATCGGCGAAAGCGACACTGTCCCAAAATCAGGTGGCAGCGGTGGCGACGACCAAGGCGGCACATACTTCCCCGGCACCTTCCTTCTGATGCTTGAAGCGGATAAACCAGAGGTAAAAAAAGGCGAAAGCTTTAGCCTTGTTTTTTCGGTCGAAATGGAAGGCAGTGTGCTAAAGGGCGGCTCCTTTACCCTTGAAATCCCACAACAGGTGGAAGGCGGCGAGCCGGTTTTCGAGGAAATGACCTACGAAGCGGACCAAGACGGGAATATTACGTTCACCGCCGGCGAAGGCGGCATATCCATAAGTGAAAAAACCACTATATTCACCCTTCCCTTAACGGTAAAAGATGACGCAAAGCCCGGCGAAATTACCTTTGTCCTTAAAAACACCGTATTTGCCTTAGACGATGATGAGCCCCTTGAACTTGGCGAGTGTGAAAAAGTAGTAACCATAACCGCCACTTTAAGCGGCACCATCAAAACCTATGGCGGGCTTAAAGCCCTAAGCGGCATAAGCGCAAAGCTTATAAACACAGGCACCGAAGCCGAAAACGAATTAGAGCTAACCCTTGACAGCAGTGAAATAAACATAACGCCAATTTCCATTAACAGTTTTGACGAAGGTATGTATAAGCTGTCTGTTTTCGGTGCCGGATTTACAACTTGGGAGACGGAGTTTGAGCTGGACAAGGAAAACGGACACAACTTCAGCATAACCTCTTTTTATCCCGGTGATGTTTATGGCGATACAAACCAGGTAAATTTTTATGACTTCCACGCCCTTTGCTCTTATTTAAACGGTGATGTTATCAGCAGCGAAGAAGAGAACAACTCTAAGTATAATATAAAATACGACCTTAACCGTGACGGTAAAATTGACGTAAACGACGCCGCCGTTTTGGTACAGACATATATCGCATCCTTGGAAGGGGGAAAAAACCAATGAGGAACAAATTTTTGGCTTTGACACTTGCGTTTTTGCTGACCTTTGGCATTTGCGCCATTGAAGCATTTGCCAATGAATTTGACGTAAGCCTGGATAAAGCAGAAATCCCCTTCTTCCTGTCTATTGGCGAAACTTTTGAGGTTCCCGTTCTTTTTCCCACATCTTCAGAACTTTACTCTTTCAAGCTGGAAATTGAATTTGACGAGGATTTGCTTTTGGCACAAGACATTATAAAGCCCATAAACCCAAAAGGCATTGAAGGCTATAAAAACATCGACAATGAAAAGGGAAGGATTACATACTGGTACAGCTATAACGGTCAGGTTTCAAACGCACAAGCCATTGCAGCCCTTAAATTCAAGGTCTTAAAAAAAGGCAAGGCAAACATTAAAATTTTAAACTCAAGTGAGTTTTATAAAAAAATGCAGGACGACAGCCTAAACCCAATCAACGTGTCCTTTGACGATGCCGATATAACCTTTACCGTTGGAGAGACAACCCTTGCTCCCCCTGTTTTTGAAAAAAAGGGAGCAAGATTTACAAACAGCATAACCGTCAGGTTTGAAGAACGTACGGACGGCGCCCAAATCTACTACTCCGCATCGGGCTACGCCTACAACCTCAACCAAAAATATGACGATACAAACGGAATCTATATTACAAAAGACACCATAATCTACGCGGTTGCAAGGCTTTATGACGAAAACAACAATAAAATTGCCGAAAGCGATATCGTTTCAGCGGAATTTACCAGGATATATTCAAACAACACCGGCCAAGGAGGTCTTGGGGGAGGAAAATTCGTCCCGCCGCCTCCGGTTGAAACACTCCCCGCCACAAACACGCCTGAGCAAACCACCCCCTCCTTCCCTGACATTGAGGGACATTGGTCTAAGAGCTTTTTTGAAAAGCTTACCCAAAAAGGCGTCATTAGCGGCTATGAAGATGGCACATTAAAGCCCGACAATCAAGTCACCCGTGCGGAGGTTGTAAAAATCATTGTCTCGTCCTTGGGGCTTAAACCCTCGGAGGACTTAAGCCTAAGCTTCGACGACAACGACGACATTGCAGACTGGGCAAAAGGCTATATCAAGGTAGCCGTTGAAAAAGGCATCATTACAGGCTACGAGGACAACACTTTCAAACCCGGCCAAAGCATTACCCGTCAAGAACTTGTCGTTATCGCCGCAAGGGCCTTTAACATATCCGGCGGAGGGGAACTTTCCTTTGACGATGGATGGAAAATTGCACCTTGGGCAAAGGACAGCGTCCTGGCAGCAGTCGGTCTTGGCATTGTATCAGGATATGACGACAACGAGTTTAAACCAACCCGCCCTGTCACAAGGGGCGAAGCGTGCAAAATCATATCCCTTTGCATGGAAATTTAAAAAAATAGACAAAACCTATTGCATAATATAAAAATTTATGTTATAATCTTTGCGTTATATCGTTTTGGTATTATAAATCAATGTTATAATTTTTCATTAGATTGAACTTAGTAAA
>JAQVDK010000013.1 GCA_028697835.1 Eubacteriales bacterium
TTTTTAAAAATTAAAATCGGCAGGGTTTAAGTGGCAGTCCCCTTTTTGCGCCTTTTTTGCAGAGCTTAGTCCTAAAATGATAAAATTATTTTCATTTAGGGACTTGACATTTTACCGATGGACTTATACCATAAGCTTAATAATATTATACCCCTGTATGTAAATAATGTCAATTAAAGAAATCATCTACGTTTGTGTCAAGTTATTGTAGGATATTTTTAAAAACAACCGAAAAGTGGATTTAAACGAATAGTTTCAAGATTTTTTGCGTACCTGTAATTTTACCTGAAATGGGGAGCCTGCCAATTGCATCAGGCGAGGGTAAACCGAGAGTGTACTTGCGAAAAGCCTTGCTCGCGCTCGCTGCGGTTTTTCGCAAGGGCTCGGGCAGTATCTTCTTGCTTGCATCTTGCTTTGTTTTATCAACTGTATCAACTTTGCCGGCGGCTAATACCGGGGCAAGTTTTTCAAGTGTTTTTTTACTCCACGCCATTGGTCGCCCCGAAAGCCGTGCCGATAACACATGACTGACGTGCGGCTCTGTGCAGCCGCCATTGTTTGCGCCGATATCCTTTGTGCATATGCTTATCCCGCCTACGAAGCGATTCAAATATCCGGCGTTTTGTACGATTGTTTCGGTGCGGTCGGGCAATTGAACACATAAACTTCCCGTAAGCTGCTCAAAGTACTCCATGTCTTCATTGTTTAATGCATTCCTGATTTCACGGTCAAATTCATCTCTGCCCTTTTTGTCCAGCCCCGCCGTCATTAACTTTATCGCCTTGTTTTTGTGATACTTATCAAGCACAAAAACTGCCCCGGGCAGCCATTCAAGACCTGTCTGAATCCATGTTCCACCATCGCCGTGAAGATAAATTCTTGTCCCAGCCAAATCATATCGACGCTCAATCTCGTACAGCACCTGCTCCCATAAATCATCCGGTGTTTTTCCATACTCGCTTATATGAAACACATTCTTGCAGTAACTTCTTTTACCTCGGCGTTCTATCCCTTCATACACGCTGATTAGCGGCACCTCGCTCTTTTTCCCGCCACGCAGAGTAATATGTGCCTCGTCCGCATCTATGTGCAGCTCCCGTACACATCGGAGTCCGTCAATTTCCGCCGTTTTCGATTCACTTTGGCGTACACGACTCATTACCGTCTGCCGACTAACCATTTCCTGTGCTATGTGGCGGCTGGCTTTCGCGTAAGACATATCCTTTGCCGCGTTTGCCAACGACAATCCAAGCCCTTCGCTCACACGCGCACGGCTATCTATTTCAATAACGCTGTCCACCAGATACTCATATCCGCCTGCTGCCTTTTTGTAGTAGGCTCGGCGGTACGATACTTCACCGAATTGCGTAAGCAGCTTGCGTTCATCACCACGCCGCTCGATAGTGTATCCTGCTTTGCGCCGCCCGGCTTTGTCCGCCAAAATCGACTGATCTAAATGTTCGAGATACGCGCCTGTAACTTCCGCCGCGCATTTTTCTATTTCCTGCGCAACCTTTCTTTCAATTTCCGAAAAATTTTCGCCCGCTGCTAAACTTTTTACAAGATTTGTGATGAATTTTTCCGCTATTTGTGTTATAATGGTTTCCACAAGAGGTAGCCTCCTTTGTGATTTTTAGTCTGTAACTCTATTAAATCACTTTTCGGCTACCTTTTGTTATTTTTTTTTAAAAAGTCCTACATTAATTTTACACTAAGTAAATAGGCTTGTTCTATTTTTAAAAACGTCAAATATAATAATATAAAACAATTATTTACGAAAGGAAAAGGTTATATGAAAAAACTGCTTGTTACCTATATTTCATCCATAGCCCTTGTTTTTTCACTGCCGGTTTTTATCGCCAACCTTATTGGTCCAAAGCTTGATGCCCCAAAAGCCGAGCCGAATATGACGGAAAGCATCCTTCCAACGGAAATTGATGTGTATTTTGCGGACGAAGGTGTTACAAAATCCATTAACTTTGAGGAATATATCATGGGTGTGCTGCCTGCGGAAATGCCTGCTTCTTTTGAAGAAGAAGCCTTAAAGGCACAAGCGGTTGCAGCCAGAACTTATGCATATTATAAATACTTAAATTATATGAAAAGCCCCACCCTTCGTTCGCAGCAGCACCCGGATGCTCCAGTTTGTACCGATTCTACCCACTGCCATGCCTATTATTCCGATGAAAGGCTTGAGCAACTCCATGGCAAGGACTGGATAAAAAAACATCTTGATAGGCTCAAATCCTATGTCCGCCAAACGGCGGGAGAAATAATGGCATATGACGACGAACCGATACTTGCGGCTTTTCATTCTGCAAGCGCAGGCGGCACAACCCAGGCAAGCGGTGACGTTTGGGGAAGGGACCTGCCGTATTTGTCCAATGTTGAAAGCTATGGCGAAAATGAAAAAGCAGGTTATATTTCCACGGTTGAAATAGGGTTTGAGGAATTTAAAAGCAAGGTGATGGAGGAGGAGCCGGAGGCGGTATTCTCGCCCGAGCCGAAAGAATGGATTGGAGATGTATCTTTTACGCGGGGAAACTATGTGGATACATTGGAAATAGGCGGAAAGCCTATTAAAGGCACAAAAATAAGGACGATGTTTGGGCTAAATTCCACATATTTTTCTGTCAGCATATCGGATGATAAGGTTATATTTACGGTTGAAGGGTCGGGACATGGTGTTGGAATGAGTCAATACGGGGCAAATTATATGGCAAAACAAGGCAAAACTTACAAGGAAATTTTGGAAACTTATTATAAGGGTGCAAGCCTTATAAAAACCCACTGAAAAATGTTATTAAAAATTAATATAAAGCTCCATGCAAATGTGGCATAATAATACACAGGGCTCATCGTTTGCAGGGAGCTTTTTCATGTAAAAAAACATATGCCTGCAAGCTTTGAATTTTCTTTGATAAATACCCAAACATGAAGTGTTAAAATAGATATGTTACAAATAAAAATGCAACAACCTTAAAAATGTGGTAAAATAGTTTTACCCAAAAAACAAAATTACACACAAGAAAGGTTGTTGCAAAATGAGTGTAACATATACAGCGGCAAAACGCAAGAAAATTTGTGATTATGCAATCAAATATGGCAAGATGAAAGCGCATGAAATGTACGGCGCAAGCCGGCCAAGTATAGACAGGTGGCTAAAACGGTACGATGGCACAAAAGAATCATTAAAAGAATATTCCAGAAAGCCAAAGAGCCATCCAAATCAAAGCACAAAAGAAGAAGTTGCCTTAATCGTAGAGCTATGGCATAAGAACAAACAATTTGGGCTTGATTATCTTTACGGCAAGTTAAAACGAAAGTATAACTACAAAAGATGCCGCGAAACTGTATATAATGTTTTACGACGGGAAGGACTGGTTTACAAGCCGAAAAAGAAGCCTCGGAAGCGGTCAAACAAGCCATATAACGGTGCAAAGGTTCCAGGGGAAAAGCTGCAGATGGACGTAAAGTATGTGCCAAAGGAGTGTTTGCCGCAAAAGCTGCAAGATGAGGGCGTAAGATATTATCAATGGACAATAATAGATGAGGCAACGAGCTTAAGGTATATATATTGGTATGACAGCAAAGAAGGAGCAAATTCAGTTGATTTTGTAAAAAGGGCGATAAAGTATTTCCCGTTTGAAATTAGAGAAATACAAACAGATAACGGAATGGAATTTACAAATAGGTTTTCAAATACAAAAGCATTATCAGAATTGGATGAGTATTTACAAGAGGTAGGCATAACGCATAAACTGATACGCCCAGCAACACCGTGGCATAATGGCAGGGTAGAGCGAAGCCATAGAACAGATGATAGATTTTTCTACGATTGCATAAGCTGTTACAGCTTAGATGATTTACGCAACCAAGGCAAACTATGGCTTAGGAAATATCAAAATATGTATCAAAGGAAATATAATTATTTATCTCCTATGGAGGTATGGAAAGAGTATAAGTTAACTGGCTTACATCCCATATATGATGATAACCGAGTCAACGCGGGATGTAAATAGCAAGTAAATGCAAAGCACTATTGACATCCCGCTTAGACTCGGTTAAGTGGTTGTTATGGGATTTAAGGCAAATTATTTTGCCAATAATTTTTAAGGTTGATGTAACATATGTTTGACAACTGCAGAGAATTAAATTCAATGAATTAAATTCAATGGTTGACAACAACCTTTTTCTAACATATAATTGTAGTAATATTATTGCGTGTAAGTAAATTATTAACAAAAGAAGAAGGAGAAATGAATATGGCTCTTCATATTATAACCGATTGCGGAGCGGATTTGCCGCCTGAAATTATAACAAAGTATGGTGTTGAAGTTATTTCCATGATGGTTTATCTTGACGACAAGGAATATATTGACGGGGTTGACATAACCCCAAAGGAAGTCTATGAAAAAATGCGAAGCGGCGCAAGGTCAAGAACTGCCCAAATTATGCCTGACGCCTTCTTTAACATATTTGAAAAGCATGCCAAAAACAACGACAGCGTAATTTACATCGGATTTTCCAGCGGACTGTCCGGCACATTCAACTCTGCAAACATAGCCAAAACCGAAATTTTGGAAAAATATCCGGATTTTGATTTAAGCATTATAGACTCCAAATGTGCATCTTTAGGTCTTGGTCTGGTGGTATATATTGCTTTGCAAATGAAGGAAAACGGCGCATCCAAGGATGAAATTGTCAAAGCGGCGGAGTATCACAGCACTCATATGGAGCATATCTTTACCGTTGATGATTTGGAATACCTATACAGAGGCGGACGGGTGAGCAAAACATCCGCTTTTGTGGGCGGGCTATTGGGCATAAAGCCTGTTTTGCATGTTGACGATGCAGGAAAGCTTGCTCCCATAGCAAAGGTTAAAGGAAGGCAAAATGCCCTTAAAAAGACTGCTCAAATTTTGATGGAAAGATGTCCGAAATTAGAAAATCAGCTTGTTGGAATAAGTCATGGAGACGATTTTGAAGGGGTAGAGAGTGTAAAAAATTATCTTAAAGAAGCAGCAGGTTGTGAAAATTTCTTAGTAAGCTATGTAGGCTGCACCATTGGTGCCCATTCGGGCCCCGGTACACTTGCCATTTTTGCTTTGGACTTAGACTCTCCGTACATTAAAACATTTATATAAAAAGCTTTGGAGGTAAAAATTTGTTTGACATACATGCATTATTAGATGATGTTGAAAAACCGGCTCGCTATACAGGCGGAGAATGGGGCAGTGTCATAAAAGACCCTGCCTTTGTTGATATTCGCTTTGCGTTTTGCTTCCCTGATGTTTACGAGGTAGGCATGAGCCATTTAGGCATGAAAATTTTATACGGCATTTTAAACCAAAGGGAAGATACCTATTGCGAGCGTGTTTTTGCTCCATGGGTTGACATGGAAGAAAAAATGAGAAAGACCGGTGTGCCTCTTTTTTCCCTTGAAACAAAAGAGCCAATCAAAAACTTTGACATGATAGGCTTTACCCTGCAGTATGAAATGAGTTATACAAATATTATAAACATGCTGGATTTGGCGGGTATTCCCATTTTGTCAAAGGATAGGGAGGATATTTTTGTTGTTGGCGGAGGTCCATGTGCATACAATCCTGAGCCTCTTGCAGATGTGTTTGATTTTTTTGTTTTGGGCGAGGGAGAGGAAGTCTTAAACGAAATTCTTAATGTGTATGCAGGATGGAAAAAGCAAGGACGCTCAAGGGTTGAATTCCTTGAGGAAATAGCCCGGATAGAAGGGGTGTATGTACCACAGTTTTATGATGTTGTATATAATGAAGACGGCACGGTCAAGGAAGTCACTCCCAATAACAAGCACGCCAAGGCAACTGTGAAAAAGTGTATTATAAAAAACATGGACGAGGTTTATTATCCCACAAAATTGATTGTGCCATATATGGAAGTGATTCACGACCGAATGATGTTGGAGCTTTTCAGAGGCTGCATAAGAGGCTGCCGCTTTTGCCAGGCAGGCATTATATATCGTCCTGTTCGTGAAAGAAGCAAGGAAAAGCTTATAGACTTTGCAAAGGAGCTTATTAAAAACACAGGATATGAGGAGCTTTCTCTTACGTCTCTGTCGTCATCGGATTATACTTTTTTAGAAAGCCTTTGTAATGAGCTTATTGCCATTACAGAGCCGCAAAACATAAATCTTGCGTTACCTTCCCTTCGGATTGACAATTTTTCTTTGGACATTATGAACAAAGTGCAAAAGGTGCGTAAAAGCAGTATAACTTTTGCGCCGGAGGCGGGAACTCAAAGGCTTCGTGATGTTATAAACAAAAACATATCCGAAGAAGAAATTATATCAGGAACAAGGCTTGCCTTTGAAGGCGGATATAGCAGCGTAAAGCTTTATTTTATGATGGGATTGCCTACGGAAACCGACGAGGATATTGCCGGGATTGCAGACCTTGCAAACCTTATTGCCGACCAGTACTATGAAGTTCCAAAGGAAAGGCGCCAAGGAGGGCTTTCCATAACCGTAAGCACCTCGTGCTTTGTGCCAAAGCCACACACGCCCTTTCAAT
Source organism: Eubacteriales bacterium (assembly GCA_028697835.1). Classification (GTDB taxonomy): domain Bacteria; phylum Bacillota; class Clostridia; order Monoglobales; family Firm-18; genus STE-11. Next base: position 6,549 of record JAQVDK010000013.1, read on the forward strand.
GGGCGGCGCAGGACAGCTTGGAAAACCTTGAGCGAAAGCAAAATCTTTTGAAAACGCAAATAAGGCGGCGCAGCATAAAATATAATTGGCACGAGGCGTCCGTTTCCTATTTGGAGGGTGCTTTTTCCCGGGGTGACAGGCGGCTTGCAAAGGTTTTGATTGCCGCACAGAAAAAGGGGTGCAAATTTGACAGCTGGCGCGAATTTTACAACTTTGACAAGTGGATGGACTCATTTTCCGAGTGCGGGATAGACCCGAACTTTTACACCGCAAGGGAGCGCTCCTGCGATGAGGTTTTGCCCTGGGACCATATAAATGTGGGTGTTACCAAAAAGTTTTTAATAAACGAAAACGAAAGGGCAAAAAAGGGAATAACCACTCCGCATTGTCGGGAGCAGTGCAGCGGCTGCGGCGTGGCAAGCTTTGGCGGAGGTGTTTGCCATGAATAAACTTCGTCTTATTTTTACAAAGGGTGAAGGGACCAGGTATATAGGTCACCTTGACGTTTTGCGCACCTTTGTCAGGGCAATAAGGCGGGCAGGCATGCCCGTAAAATACTCCGAAGGCTTCAATCCCCATGCAGTAATGACGTTTGCCCTGCCTTTAGGGGTGGGTGTTACCAGCGAATGTGAGGTTGTGGACATTACCATGGTCGAGTATGTGCCGGTGGAGGAAGTTATAAAAAAGGTGAATGAAAACCTGCCTTCCGACGGGCTGCAGATTTTAAGCGGCGAATATACCAATAAGCCTTACCCCGAAATTGAAAAAGCAGAGTATTATATTACAATAAAAACAAACAGCCCTATGGATATGGAGTCTGTTAAAAATGCTCTTTCGTCTGAAGAAATTCTTGTGGAAAAAAAGACTAAAAAGAAAATTACCGAAATAAACATAATGGAGCATATTTTTGAAAGTGAAATTTTGGACTTTGCCGATGATTGGGTTAAAATCAGGGTGATTGTGTCGGCAGGAAGCAAATATAATATAAAGCCGCAGCTTGTTGTAGATGCCATAAAAAAGGCGGCAGGGCTTGATATTTCATACGCTCTGCCCCATAGAAAGAAGTTTATATCAGCCAAATAAGAAATCCTCAAAATGCTATATTAGCATTTTGAGGATTTTAATTTTTACCTTGGTTTGCAATTTGCCCTGGGGTTTTTAAAGCATCTGCCCCTTTGCTGCCCATTGTTAGCTTTAGGTCTTTCAAGTTTTTGCCTTGCCATTGGATTATGGGGTGTAAGTGCTTTTTTAATGGAGTTTGGCAAAGCGCCGAAGTTTATGTTTTCGTCTTTGGAGTTTAGTATTTCCAATGCGGCGTCGGCATCTTCTTTTGAAATCTTGCCTTCCGAAACAAGTGCGTTGATTCTTTCTTTTAAAAACTCAATGCGCTTTTCTTTAAACTGCGCCTTTTGCTCGTCTGTAAGTTTAGGTCTTTCAAGTTTTTGCCTTGCCATTGGATTATGGGGTGTAAGTGCTTTTTTAATGGAGTTTGGCAAAGCGCCGAAGTTTATGTTTTCGTCATTGGAGTTTAGTATTTCCAATGCGGCATCGGCATCTTCTTTTGAAATCTTGCCTTCCGAAACAAGTGCGTTGATTCTTTCCTTTAAAAGCTCAATGCGCTTTTCTTTAAACTGCGCCTTTTGCTCGCTTTCCCATTTAGGTCTGTCTGTCATTGTGCGCATAGTCGGTCTTAGTGGTCTTTTAAATTCCTTGGAAAAACTATTTGCAGGTGCTGCAAATACAGAGCTGATGGTAATTGAAGCGACAATTGCTCCTGTGCAAATTAGAGATAGCACTTTTTTGTTCATTTTTCTCAACTCCTTTTCTTATATAAATTTTATTTAATAATTCTCAGTTTGTCAATGGAATTTTAAAAATAAATTTAATCCATTCGTTTTCAACACTCTCCGCCCAGATACTTCCGCCATGTTTTTGGGCAATAGCCTTTGCAATTGAAAGCCCAAGTCCAAATCCGCCGGTTTTCCCACGGGATTTATCCCCTCTGTAAAACCTGTCCCATATTTTAGGCAAATCCTCGCTGCTTATACCTTTTCCGGTGTTATAGACTATAAGCTTTGCGCTGTTTCCGGACCTTTCAAGGGATATTTTGACAAAACCGTCGGTGTATTTGATTGCATTTTCCACTAATGTTGCCACAAGCCTTATTATTTGCTCCTTATCGCCAAGAATAAAGATATTCGGCAGAATATTTATTTCCGTTTTGATTTTCCTTTCAAAGAAAACAGCCTCAAGGGCAATAAGATAGTTTTCCAAATCCCTGCTTAAATTAAAACGTTCAAAATTAGAACCGTCCTTTTGAAAGTCCAATCTTGCAAGATACAAAAGGCTGGTGGTAAGGCTTGCCATTCTTTCGGTTTCCTGTTTGATGTAAGAGAGCCATTTTTTCTGGTTTTCATCTGACAAATCCATGAGTATGTCAAGGTTTGTAGATATTGCTGCAATTGGTGTCCTAAGCTCATGGGAAGCGTCGGCTATAAATTCCCTTTGCTTGTTGTATGACTCTTCAATAGGTTTTATAGAACGATTTGCAAAGTATCTGCTTATCAAATATATGACCAAAAGCAGTGGAACCGCTATCCACAAAAATGTATGTACCGTATTTAAAAACATGTCTCGCTCTTTGGTAATATCCAAAAAGACAATCCTATCTTTATCTGCCCTGTACTTTAGAAGAAGCCCATCGTGCATGATTGTGCCGCCGTCTTCACTGTTGCCAAGGGCAAGGGACGTTACTTTGCTGTAGAAGGCCTCCTCCAGGGGAAATGCACTAATTACCCTTTTTATATTTTTGTTCTCGTCCAGTTGAACTGTAAATATGGGCAAAAAATGGTTTTCTGCCTTATCACGGGGGAGGGGCTGGACATTTCTATATACTCGCCTTTCCTCATTTGGGTACGATATATCCTGGCGCAGCCTTATTGTAGCTGAAAACGCACGATTTAAAATTGCGTCAAGGCTACGGCTTATATACTGATAATTTATAAACAGAATTGCTCCGAAAAATACTAACACCAAAAGCACTACAATGCCCATATGAAGTATTAGAAATCGGTTTCTAAGTCCCCTGAACACAGCTTGTAGCCTACCCCCCTTACCGTAACGATTGACACCTTAGAGTTGATGTGTAAAAGCTTTTTCCTAAGGAAGGAAATGTAAACCTCCACATGGTTGTCCTCGGCTTCGCTGTCAAATCCCCATATTCTATCGATAATTTTTTCCTTGGAAATTATCATGGGAGAGTTGGTTATTAAATATTCCATAAGCTGGCATTCTTTAAGCGTTAAGGATATGTATGCCGAGGAGGAGGAGAGACGAAGCACCGATGGCGACAGGGTAAGGTCTGCAAATACAAGCTCGTCGTTTTGGGCTATGATTTTGTTTTTTCGCCTGGTAACCGCACGAATACGGGCCAAAAGCTCGTCCGTGCTAAACGGCTTTGAAACGTAGTCGTCGGCCCCCCAGTCAAGTCCGGCAATTTTATCGGGCACTTCACCCCTGGCAGTAAGCATTATAACAGGGGTAAGTTTGTCAATCTTGCGAAGCTTTTTTAAAATTTCCACGCCGCTTAGCTTGGGAAGCATTATATCCAGCAAAATAACATCGTAAATATTGGAAAGTGCATGGTCTAAGCCGCTTTCTCCGTCAAAGCAATGGTCAACGGAATAGTTGTTTTTCTTTAGAATGGCTATAAGCGGGTCGGCCAGAAACTTTTCGTCCTCCACCAATAATATTTTCATTATTATCTCATCCTGTTAATTATTGAAAACAATTACCCTTATAAGCCCGCCTGCGCTTGGTGCCTTGTCGGCATATAGCTTTAGGTTCTTTAAGGTGTATGATGACAGGTCGGATATATTTACAAGGTAATATTTAAAGTCTTTATACATATAAACGGAAACATCCGGCGCTAATTTATAGTTTTCTTTGCCTACTCTGATTCTTTGAACGTCTATGGAGCCGACATCGGACACATTTGGAATTTGGTACAGAGTTTTAAGCTCGCGCAGGGAGTTGTTTTGAATATTTGCCATAACTGCCTGGCCTGCCTGTACGGAATATTTGGTTCTGGAACTGCTGTAGTTTCTTGACACGCCGTTTATGTTTAATGTGTAGCTGCTTCCTTGAATATCCGTTACAATGCCGTATTGGTATTTGTTCATGGTAATGTTGCTGAAAACTATGAATTTTATTTCTCCGTATTTTGGGTCTATTTCAGCATGCACAACATTGCCCTCCGTAATGGATGTTGCCGATATGTCAGAGAGGGTGATGGCGGCTGCTGTGGCAGGCTCGGGCTCATGCTTTTGCGGAATGTGCATCAGGTCTATAAGCTTTGTTTCGTTTGTGAGCCAAAGATTGCCTATAGTTCCTTTGGTTTTGTCTATGGTGCCCGAAATTTTCGCCGGGCTTATAAATTTTGGAATCATAAAGCCGTCTTTAAATTCATATTTAACCACTCTGCCCCGATAGTTTGAGTAATCTGCATCGGTTTTAAACTCTTGCTCAAGTCCCGTCATGCTCATGGTGGTTACATAGTGATAGGTGTTGCCGTTATCGTCCTTGTCTTCGCTTACACGTTCCTGCGAGGACAGAATAATCCCGTAGTCCGCGGCAATGTCCGTTCCGGCGCGTATAACGTCCGCAACCTCACCGTCTTTGCCCAAAAGCAGTGTTACATAGTCGTTTATTGAGTATGCACCTGGGTATTCTCCCAAGGCTTTTACCGCCGCTTGGGTTTCCAGATTGTATGTTTTACCCGAAAGCTGTATGGAGCTTACGCTTGCCTTGCTGGGAAGCGCCTTTTCGTAAACGCCCGTCACCTTGTCGGAGTAAGCGTAAAGTATGTTGGATACAGGGTTGTAGTAAATAATATCAAAGGCTTTGATGTCTGAGAGGGAAGATTCGAACCCGTCTTTAATCACCCTTATACCCGAATTTTGGATAGATATGCCGCCAACCGAGCTTTCTGTGCCTGTCAGGCTGCTTCTTACCGTTACAGGTCCTTGCATTTCAAAGTCTTTTATAACAGCATAATCATAAGCGCCGTTTTCAGAGTAGTAAACCGACATGGTCATGCCGATTTGCATGTTCGATTTTACTTCCTGGAACGTTTTTTTCATACCCTGGTAGTAAATGACGGAAGTGTTGTCAAACTTCATGGAGCCGGCCTTTTCACCTTCGGTATATGCAAGCTCCACACCTACAACCGTTTGAATGACAATGTCTTTTCCAACCTGCTCCATAGGCAGTACGTTTACAATTTTACTATCTTCGTTTAAAACCAGCTTGACCTTTCGAGTTACATAGTTGTCAACACTGCTGTTTAGCTTTTTGAACGTGCCTGCGGTGGTGCTTACCTCGTCGTAGAGAAGGTTTTTATTTACGTTACTTGTGCCTAAAACGATAAGCTCATCCGTTAAGGTATAACCCATAAGCTCTATAAGCTTCTTTGCAGGCTGGCTGCCCTCTTTATCCATATCCATAAGAAGCGCACGGTCAAGCATAAGCGCCACGTCGCCTCGGTTTATGGGGGAGTTTTCGCCATAGTCCAATCCTTCCGTAAGACCAAGCTCTACCGCTTTTGCTGTGTATGCCCAGGGCCAGTTGTCGCCCAATTTGTCTGGCGTATAGCCTAAAAGCCGAAGGATTATGGTAACGGTTTCTGCAAAGGTCAAGGGCTTTTCCGGGGCGTATGTACCGTTGGGATAGCCCAATATAAGATTGTTTTTTGCCGCAACATTGACATATCCGCTTGCCCAGTAGCTGCCGTCTATGTCGGAGTAAAGGCTTGTTCCGTAATTTGCGGCCGCAAGGCTGTCAAGCCCGAATACAATTGTTGATATTTTAGCCATTTGCGCCCTTGTGAGGCTTGCATGAGGCTCGAATGTTCCGTCCGGATTTCCGCTAAATATGCCATATTGGACCAGCCTTTCAACGGACTTTGCATAAGGCGCATCCAACGGCACATCATCAAATGCCGATATGGCATACGATGGAAGTATAAGTGTGATTGCTAACAATAGAGTAACAAATTTTTTTATCATAATATCCCACCTTGGTAAAATTATTCAAATCTAAGTGCGTCAATGGGATTAAGCTTGGAAGCTTTGTTTGCAGGATACCAACCAAAGAATATACCTATGCCTGCCGAAATTCCCGCTGACAAAATTACAATGGAAACAGATACGGAAGTTGGAATGCTTGTAAATTTTCCTAAAAGGTAAGAGCCGGTCATGCCCCAAATAATGCCCATAATCCCGCCCAAACCGCTTACAACAATAGATTCTATAATAAACTGGGTCATAATGCTGGCACGCCTTGCGCCTATAGCTTTTCTAATGCCTATTTCACGGGTCCTTTCGGTTACGGACACCAACATAATATTCATAATGCCTATACCCCCTACCAAAAGGGAAATGCCGGCTATTCCACCCAGCATTAAAGACATGGTGCCCATTATAGACTCGACGGTTTCAAGCATTTCTGCCTGATTCATAACATTATAGGCATTTTCATTGCCCAACAGGGACAAAAGAAGCTCTTCAAGCTTCTCGGACGCCTTTTCCGCAACCTCCTTGCTTGCCGCTTGAAAGGAATAGCTTCTGATTATGGCATTTCGCAGAAGCCTTTGGGCGGCGCTATAGGGTATTATTATCCTATCGTCCTGTGAATTTTGGGAGATGTTTGTGGTTTTTGCCTTTAAAACCCCCACCACCGTAAAGACTTGACCCGAAATCTTTATGGACTGTCCCAGCGGGTCCTCCCCTTCAAAATAGTGGTTTGCTATGTATTTTCCTATTACCGCCACTTTTTTTCGCCCTGCAACGTCCTGCTCGGTTATAAAGCGACCGGACTCCACTTCCGCATTGAGTATGGTTGAATAATGCTGGTTTGTGCCAAGCAGGCTGGTGTTTTCGTTAACGGTCCCCACCTTTGCCGTAACATTTCCGTTAATTGAGGGGGCAACGCTTACAAAATATTCGGGGTTGCCTTCCACCAGCTTTTCCATGTCGTCCATATCCAGGTTTACGCTAGAGTATCTGCCTGTTAAGGTAACGTTTATAAGGTTTGTTCCCATGCTCTCCATTCGAGATGTTATGTCGTTTGTGGTGCCCTGCACAAGGGCAACCATTATGATAACTGCCGCAACACCAATAATTATCCCAAGCATGGTAAGAAAAGACCGCATTTTATTGCTTATAACGCTGCTGATTGCCATTTTAAAGGCTTGGCCTATGTTCATGCCTGCCCCACCTCGCTATCTGAAAAAATCTTTCCGTCTTGAATTCTGATAATCCGATTTGCGGTTTGTGCGATTTGCTCGTCATGAGTTATAAGTATAACTGTGTTTCCTGATTGATGGATTTCTTTTATCATTTCCAAAATTTCCTTGCCGGTTTTGCTGTCCAAAGCTCCGGTAGGCTCGTCGGCAAGTATTAAGGGAGGATGGTTTGCAAGCGCCCTTGCAATGGCAACACGCTGCTGCTGCCCGCCGGATAGCTGGTTGGGGCGGTGGTGCTCCCTGCCGGAAAGTCCCACCTTTTCTATTGCCTGCATTGCAAGGCGGTGGCGCTCACTGCGGCTTTTACCCATGTATATAAGGGGAAGCTCCACATTTTCAAGAACGGTAAGCTTTGTCAAAAGGTTATAGCTTTGAAAAATAAAGCCTATTTTTCTGTTGCGTATGTCCGCCAGTTGGTCGTCACGCATTTGGCTTGTTTCTATACCGTCTATGTAGTATTTGCCGGATGTGGGGGTGTCCAGGCACCCTATCATATTCATCAAGGTTGACTTACCGCTTCCGGAAGGTCCCATTATGGAAACAAATTCGTTTTGGTGTATTTCAATGTTCACCCCATCCAAGGCACGGACCTCGCTGTCACCCATTTTATAAATTTTATACATGTTTTCAATTCTAATCAGCGCACTTGTCATGTTGCCCTCCTTATCTTCTCATACCTCCGCCCGCGGCAGGTCTGCTCATGCCGCCCATGGGAGCTCCACCCATGTGAGCTCCGCCCATGCCGCCCATTCCTCGCATTTGCATGGACTGCCCTCTTTGCATGGCGGAGGAGGAACCTGCGGCGTAATAAATAGTGTCTCCTTCGCTTAGTCCATCTATTATTTCTATGTTATCAGTTCCGGAAAGACCAACTGCAACCCTTACATATGCATATCCCTCAGGAGCCATGTTTCTTGGCACCTGCCAGCCTTGCCTTCTTTCGCTGTTTTGTTCAGGCGATGATGATGGGGCCGGTGAGGAAGTATGAGCCGAAGATGCACTATCTTCTGGCTTTTGGGTATTTTCCGGCTGACTTGATGCGTTAGGTCTGCCTTGTGGGGCTTGCTGAGATTCTCCCCTTTGCCTGGGGGGCATTCCTTCGCCGCCAGTGCCTCTTTCGCCGCTGGGAGAGCCTTCAGGGCGCGGCGCTGCTTCCCTCCGGGAATTTCCTTCGCCGCCAAATGCCCCATCCCCTTGCTCTGCTTGCCTTTGCGGCGCCTCGTCGGCCTTCATCAGCACAAAGCCTTGGCCGTTTCTTATATTGGACACTGCCGCCACAGGTACAAGGAGTGTATCTTTAGATTCTTCAACTATAATTTCTGCGTTAACATTCATGCCGGACATTAAAGTTCTCGGCTCGTTTATGGTAAGCTCTACGCTGTATGTAGTAACACCGTTTTGAGATGTTCCCTCTTTTGCTACCTTGGTTACAACTCCCTCAAAGGTTTCGCCGGGAAGTGCGTCTGCGGTAATGGTTGCCTTAAGCCCGACGGATACCTTGGATATTTCCAGCTCGTCAACATCAAGGTTAAACACCATTTTGGAGGTGTCCGCAACGGTCATAAGGGAGGCGCTGGAGTTTTGGCTGCTGCCTATGGTATCCCCTGCTTTATATGTTTTGGATATTACAACACCGTCAATGGGGGATTTGATGTTGTAGTTTTCCAGCTCCTTATACTGAGATTCCAAGGAAAGCTGCATATCCTGCAGCTCAAGATTTGTTCTCTTTTGTGCCTGCAGATAATCGGCATCGTCAATTTCAAATAATATATCGCCTTTATTTACAAATTGGTTGTTCCTTACATTAACCTTGACCACCTTGCCTGATACCTTTGGTATTACGGAAACAACCTCGCTGTTTTCAATTTTGCCGGAGATTGGGGATTTAACATCGCCCGATGAAGTATGTATGGTTGCGCCTACGCTTGTTCCGCTTGCAAGGGAGCCCGGATTTCTAAGGCTTATTTCCACATCATAAAGGGTGCTGCCGTCTGTGGAGCTTGCCGTTACATTGGACACATATGAAACAGTTCCCTCTATGCTTGCCATGTAAAGGGCGCTTGTTACGGTTGCCCTGTCGCCCACCTTTATTTTGCCAATTTGTGAGCTGTTAAAAGGAACGGTGGCGGTAAGCTCTCGGTTGTTTACTATTGTGGCCACTTTGCCTGTGCCGACGGAATCATCCACCTTAACGTTAAAATCGGTCAGGGTTCCGCTTGCAGGGGCCCTTACTTTAAGGTTTGCAATGTTATCGGCGTTGTTTTTGGCTGTTAGCTGCAGCTTTTCAATGTTGTTATATTGCTTTTGGATGCTGTTTTGCAGGTCGGTAGAGTCAATCCTATAGAGGATATCACCTTCTTTTACATGGTCACCTTCTTCGAATTTGGACTCTATAATCTCGCCTCTGACAAGGGAAATAATCTCGTACCGAGAAATAGGCTCTACCGTTCCCGAGCCGCTTATGGTGACGGAAATATCCCCACGGCTTACCACGGCAGAGGCAAGACTTTCACTTTTTGATGCCTCTTTGCTTTGCTTTTTCGAATAAGCAAAAACACCTACAAAAACTACAGCAACTATCAGCAGGGAAATAACAATATATTTCTTTTTAATAAGATTTTTTATGCCTGCCAGAAACTTTTTCATATATTTACCTCGCTTCCGTAATATAAATGTTGACACTGTATCTATTTTATTACATTTATTATAAAATATCAACCTTAATTAAACCTTAAATTTAGAATTTTAAAGAAAATCATCCAAAACGCAAAAAACCCGGCATAGCCCGGGTTTTTTTATGGACGAGGAAATATTTACGATTCATCTTTAAAAAAGCTGTTTAATTTACTTAGCATTTTGGATAAAAGCTGAAGCTCGGCGCTGTTTAATCCTTCTACAATTTTATCAACCATGCGCATATGGAAACGGTGGTGGAGCTTATACGTTATCATTCCGTCACGGGTGAGCGAAAGCAGGACAATACGCCTGTCAGCTGTAGAGCGCTCGCGCTTTATGCAGCCTTTTCGCTCCAGCCTGTCCGCTGCCGCAGTCATGGTTGCGAGGGTTATACCCATATTTTCGGCTATGTCCGTCATTTTTTTGTTGCCCTCGGGATCGATTTGCTCGATAATATGCACATCGTTTATTGTGAGATGTTTTGCAGATTTTGCAATTTGCTTTTGCTCAAAAGCTAAAATGTTGTTAAAGGTTTCAGTTAAAAAATAATTTATTTCATTTTTAAAATCCGGCATTTATAGCGCCTCCAATAACGTACTTATATTTGAAGTTTTAAGCTTTTTGTCTATTTTTCTGTTTAGCCCTGTGAGTACCTTTCCACAGCCAATTTCATAAAACACTACGTTTCCCCTTGTGGCAATGTCCGCAATTTCATTTTTCCACAAAACAGGGCTTTTTATCTGTGCTGCAAGATAGCCGGGGATATCGTCCCAATCTGTCATTTCCCTGCCATAAACGTTAGAATATAAAATATTACTTGCCTTTTTAAATTCAAAATTCTTTAAAAATTCATAAAATTCATCTGCGGCATCGTTCATGTGTGCTGTATGGAAAGCACCGTTTACCGAAAGGCGGACAGCCTTTGCAGCGCCCATGTCAAGGCAAATTTGTGCCGCCTTGCCTGCTGCCTGCTCGTCGCCGGCAATCACCGTCTGCTTTGGGCAGTTAAAATTTACCGCCACCGCATATCCGCCGCAAGCCTTGCAGGCCTTTTGCACCTTGTCGTCATCAAGCCCAACTATTGCATACATTGCGCCACTTGTTTTCTCTGCGCAAGCTTGCATAAGGCTTGCCCTTTTTTGCACAATCCTAAACCCATCCTCAAGACCAAACACCCCCGAGCTGCAAAATGCGCTGCACTCCCCAAGGGAAAAGCCTGCGGATATGTCGGAAAGCATGCCGCTGTTTTTCAAAACCTCGAAAATTGCCATTGACACGGTAAATATTGCAAGCTGTGCATTTTTGGTTTGGGCAAGCTGCGCCTCGTCTGTATTAAAACACAAATCCTCAAGGGATATGCCTGTTATTTCGCTGCCCAGTTTAAACACCTTTTTTGCGTCGTTAAACCGCTTATAGATGTCTTTTCCCATGCCGGGGCTTTGGCTTCCTTGCCCTTCAAACAAAAAACACAAAAATTCCACAAAATAATCCTCCTTATTCCCCTTGACAAGTATTATAATTAATAATATAATTAGAGTGTCTAATAATTAGATAATCTAATTATATCAGACTCATATTAAAAATGCAATAGGGGTGATGACAATTTATTTGCAAATAAAGGCTATGGGAAGCTACCTTCCCGAGCATATTCTGACAAACGCGGACTTAGAGAAGATGGTGGATACATCTGATGAATGGATAGTAGAGCGTACGGGCATAAAGCAAAGATATATAAACAAAGAAAATACTGCTGCATATATGGCGTCGCAGGCGGCGGCAAAAGCACTTTCAAAGGCAGAGATAGCCGCTGGTGATTTGGACATGATTATAGCAACAACCATAACTCCGGATTTTTTCACACCTTCCATGGCGTGTATGGTACAGAAGGATATTGGGGCGGAAAATGCTTTTTGCTTTGACATAAATGCGGCGTGCAGCGGATTTGTGTATGCATTGGATATTGCAAACGCCTATATAAAAGGCGGCGCAGCAAAAAATATTCTTATAGTATCGTCGGAGCAGCTTTCAAGAATAACCGACTACACCGACAGGGGAACCTGTATATTATTTGGCGACGGGGCGGCGGCAACCGTTGTTGTCGCCGGGGAAAAGCAGGGGCTTGTGGACAGATATATAAGGTCCATAGGCAAATTGGGGGATGTTTTGGAGTGCGCAAGCGCACAAGGCTCATACATAACCATGAACGGCAGGGAGGTTTACAAGTTTGCTGTAAGCGCAAGTGTGGAAACCATAAAAAAGCTTATGAAAGACAACGACCTTACCTTTGACGACATAAAATACATCATTCCCCATCAGGCAAACCAGCGGATAAATGAAGCGGTTTCGGCAAAGCTAAAATGTCCTCCGAATATTTTTTATTCCAACATTGAAAAATACGGCAACACTTCCAGCGCAAGCATACCAATATGCCTTGATGAACTGGAAAGCAGCGGCAAGCTAAAAGCCGGAGACAAAATTATCATTGTTGGCTTTGGCGGAGGTTTAACCTTTGCAGGCGCACTTATTGAGTGGCAATAAATTTATGGTGGAGTTGATTTTGTGAAAACGAGAGTTACACAGCTTTTAAACATAGAATATCCTATTATCCAAGGCGGAATGGCATGGGTTGCCGACGAGTATTTGGCGGCTGCTGTGTCCAATGCGGGCGGTCTTGGGCTTATTGCAGGCGCAGGTGCCCCAAAAGATGTAATAAGGGAAAAGGTGCAAAATATAAAAAATCTTACCGATAAGCCCTTTGGACTAAATATTATGCTAATGTCACCCTTTGCCGACGATTTGGCGGATTTGGTGGTGGAGGAAGGGATAAAGGTTGTTACAACGGGTGCAGGAACCCCTAAAAAGTACATAGACAGGTGGAAGGAGCATGGGATTATTGTAATTCCTGTGGTTGCTTCCGTTTCTCAAGCTGTAAAGATGGAGCGTATAGGCGCCGATGCTGTTGTTGGCGAAGGGTGCGAGGCAGGCGGACATATCGGAGAGCTTACCATGCCTGTTTTGGTCTCTCAAATAGCCAAGGCTGTTTCCATACCCGTTATTGCCGCAGGCGGCATTGCAGACGGAGCTGCCATGGCGGCGGCTTTTATGTTGGGGGCGGAGGGTGTGCAGTGCGGCACAAGGTTTATAGCTTCAAAGGAATGCACTGCCCATGAAAAATATAAGGAAATGGTTCTGAAGGCTTCGGACATTTCCACTATTGTAACAGGCAGAAGCACAGGGCACCCCGTGCGCTCGCTAAAATCCCCTCTTGCACGCCAATATCAGGCGTTGGAAAAGGAAGGAGCAACATTCGAGCAGCTTGAACAGCTTACTGTCGGCTCGCTTCGAAAAGCGGTTTTGGAAGGGGATTTCAAAGAAGGGACCTTTATGGCAGGACAAATAGCGGGGCTTATAAGCGAGGAACAATCTTGCAAGGAAATTATAAAAAATATGACACAGGACGCACAAAGGATTATGTGCGAGAAGTCAAAAAAGTTTGGAGGTTTGCAATGACTGCATTAATTACAGGGGCGTCAAGGGGTATAGGTCGTGCAATAGCCCTTGAATTTGCCAAAAGCGGCTACAATGTTGCCATAAACTATGCAAACAGCGAAGTTTCGGCGAAGGATACAGCAAAGGAGTGCGGGGAGTTTGGAGTTTTAGCCTTTGCATACAAGGCGGACGTTTCGGATTTTGATGCCTGCAAGGAAATGGTGGCAAAAGTGGAGCAGGATTTGGGGCCTGTTGAAGTTTTGGTGAACAATGCAGGCATCAACATAGACAATCTTTTAATACGAATGTCTCAGGAGCAGTTTGACAAGGTTTATTTTGCGAATTTAAAGAGTGTGTACAACATGTCAAGGCAGGTTGTGCCGGGCATGATGAAAAGAAGAAGAGGAAGGATTATAAACATATCCTCGGTGGCGGGCCTTTACGGAAACGTGGGGCAAACCAACTATGCTGCCACAAAAGCCGGAATTGTCGGCTTTACAAAAAGCCTTGCAAAGGAAGTGGGGGCAAGGGGAATTACGGTAAATGCAATTGCTCCCGGGTTTATTGAAACGGATATGACGGATAGGCTCTCGGATAATATAAAAGAGATTGCAAGGTCAAAAATTACCCTGGGACGGTTCGGCAAAGCCGAGGATATAGCAAAAGCCGCAATGTTTTTGGCATCCGATGGTGCTTCATACATAACAGGACACACTTTGGAGGTTTCGGGAGGAATTTCGCTATGAATAAGGTGGTTATAACAGGCATGGGTGCTGTCACACCTTTAGGGGGCGGCGTGGAAAAGTTTTTTGAAAATGCCGCAAAAGGTGTATGCGGGATTGATAAAATTACAAGCTTTGACACATCCGGCAGCAAAGTAACTCTTGCGGCAGAGGTAAAAGACTTTAATGCGGAGGATTATATAGACAAAAAAGAGGCAAGGCGCATGGACAGGTTTTGCCATTTTGCCATGGCAGCCGCAGAAGAAGCAATAGGTGGCAGCGGTTTGGATTTAGGCAGCGTCAATCTTGACAGATGCGGGGTTATTGTGGGAAGCGGCATAGGCGGCATGCTTACCTATGAGACGGAGCATATTAAATATATGGAAAAAGGCGCAAACAGGGTATCGGCATTTTTTATACCCATGATGATTGGCAACATGGCGTCAGGATTTTTGTCCATTAAATATGGCTTTAGGGGAGCGAACTTTTCCGTTGTAACCGCTTGTGCGTCCGGGGCTCACGCAATCGGTGAAGCCTTCAGGCAAATAAAGCATGGTTATCTTGATATGGCAATTGCGGGAGGAACGGAAGCTGCCATAACGCCATTTGCATGTGCAGGATTTGCAAATATGACCGCTCTTTCAACCGCAAGCGACCCAAATTCCGCAAGCCTGCCTTTTGACAAAAGGCGAAACGGCTTTGTAATGGGCGAGGGTGCAGGAGTTTTGGTTTTGGAAAGCGAGAGTCATGCACTGAAAAGAGGTGCAAAAATTTATGCGGAAATTGCCGGCTACGGCGCAACAGGCGACGCATACCACATAACCAGCCCGGACCCGGAAGGTGACGGGGCGTGTCGTGCCATGAAGCAGGCAATGGAGGAGGCAGGCGTTTTGCCCCATCAGGTGGACTATATAAACGCCCACGGCACAGGAACGCCCTTAAACGACAAATTTGAAACCCTGGCAATAAAAAACGCCTTGGGAGAGTATGCTTATAAAACCAGCATTTCTTCCACAAAATCCATGACGGGACATCTTTTGGGCGCCGCAGGGGCAATCGAGGCGATAATTTCCGTTATGGCAATAAATAAAAACATAATACCGCCTACAATCAATTATTTAGAGCCGGACGAGGAGCTTGACCTGGATTACACAGTAAACAAAGCAAAGAAAAAGCAGGTGGACGTTGCGCTTAGCAATTCACTGGGCTTTGGCGGACACAACGCTGCTTTGCTCTTTAGGAGGGTCTGATATGAATTTTGAAGAGCTTAAAAACTTTACCTTTGAACTTATTGACAAGCTTGACCATGCAAAGGCCGACAATGTTGAAATAGAATTTGAGGGAGTAAAGATTTTGGTGTCTAAAAATCCCGGGGCAAATGCCCTTTTGCAAGGCGGCGGCACATCTTTATCCATACAGCAAAACGCAGTTGTGGAAACAGCCCAGGAGCTGCTTCCCGAGGATAAAACAATACTCTCGCCAATGGTGGGGACTTTTTATGCCGCCCCCGCCCCTGATGCCGAGCCTTTTGTGAAGGTAGGGGACAGGATTTGCGCAGGAGATGTGATTTGCATAATCGAGGCCATGAAGCTGATGAATGAAATTACCGCCGACAAAAGCGGAGTTGTAAAGGAAATTTTAGTAGAAAACGCAAGCCCCATAGGCTTTGGTCAGCCTATTTTGGTGCTGGAATAGGGGGAGTGCTTTATGTTTTTGCAGGATGATATAGAAAAAATAATACCTCATAGAAAGCCAATGCTTTTGATTGATAAAATAACCGATGTCATACCCGGTGAGTATGCAAAAGGGGAAATGAAAACAAGCGGCGACGAGTTTTTTTTCCAAGGTCACTTTCCGGGCAATGCGGTTATGCCGGGGGTTATAATAATCGAAGCCATTGCCCAAACGGGTGCGGTCAGCATGCTTATGCTTGACGAGTTTAAGGGCAAAACAGGCTATTTTGCGGGGATAGACAAGGCAAAATTTAAGGCGAAGATACTCCCCGGCGACACTGTGGAGCTTGAAATTAAAATAATTAAGCGAAAGGGCGCAATAGGCATAGGAGAAGGCGCGGCGTATGTGAACGGGAAAAAAGCTGCATATGCCACCCTTACCTTTGCCATAGCATAAAGTAAGGTGAGGCTTATGTTTAATAAAATACTGATAGCCAACAGGGGCGAAATTGCAGTGCGCATTATCCGCACCTGTCGGGATATGGGCATTATCAGCGTTGCGGTTTTTTCCGAGGCGGACAGGGAGTCCCTTCATGTTCAAATAGCTGACGAGTCGATATGTATTGGCAAGGCACACGCAAAAGACAGCTATCTTGATATGGACAGAATCATAAGCGCAGCATTGGCAACAGGGGCGCAGGCTATTCACCCGGGCTTTGGCTTTTTGAGCGAAAACCCCAAATTTGCCCAAAAATGTCGGGAACATGGAATAGTGTTTATCGGTCCTAATCATACTTCCATGGAAAAAATGGGCGATAAGATACAGGCAAGGTTGACAGCGCTATCCGCCGGCGTTCCCATAACGCCCGGCTCGCAGGGGGAAGTGAAAACTTTTGAGCAGGCCGCCCACGTTGGCGAGATGATAGGCTATCCTTTAATGATAAAAGCTTCCGCAGGCGGCGGCGGCAGGGGAATCAGGAAAGTTGAATCCAAAGAAACCTTAAAAGACCTTTTTTTATCGGCTAAAAACGAAGCCGAGGCCGCCTTTGGCGATGGAAGGCTTTACATTGAAAAGTGCATTGAAAGCCCAAGGCATGTAGAAGTGCAAATTTTAGCCGATAGCCATGGCAACATAGTCCACCTGTATGACAGGGACTGCACCGTCCAGCGAAGGAACCAAAAAATCTTAGAGGAGGCACCTTCGTCCTATATAAGTGATGAAACAAGGGAAAAAATGGGCAGGTGTGCCGTAAGCATTGCAAAGGCATGCGGGTATGTCAATGCAGGAACGGTAGAGTTTTTGGTGGATAAGGACAGAAACTTTTACTTTTGCGAGATGAACACAAGAATACAGGTAGAGCACCCTGTTACCGAGGCGATTGTCGGCATTGACCTTATAGAGTGGCAAATAAGGGTTGCCGCCCAAGAGCAGCTTTCCTTCAGTCAGGAGGACGTTAGAATTTGCGGCCATGCCATGGAATGCAGGATAAACGCAGAGGACAGCTCTAAAAACTTTGCACCCTGCCCCGGAACAATTTTGGAGATGCACCAGCCCGGAGGAATAGGAGTAAGGGTGGACAGCGGAGTTTATCAGGGCTATACAATTCCGCCTTTTTATGATAATATGATAGCAAAGCTTATTGTAACCGGCAGCTCCCGAGAGCAATGCATAATTAGAATGAAGCGTGCTATTACGGAATATCTTTTTTATGGGATAAAAACAAACATTGATTTTCAAATAGCCATACTAAGTAGTGAAAAATTTCAAAAGGGCGAATATGGAACAGACCTTTGCAGTGAATTGTTAGGTGATTATATTGAGTAATATATTGGGAATGTTTAAAAAGGCAAGATATGCCACCATACCTGTTTCCCAGATAAAAAGCGAAAATGCTTTAGAGACGAAAAAATCCGAAGAAAAAAAGCGCCTTAGTGCAAAGGAGCGCATAAGCCTTATGGCAGACGAGGAGACTTTTGTGCCCATGTTTGAGGAGCTTCGCACGGAAAACCCCTTGGATTTTGAAGGCTATGAAGAAAAAATACAGGGGCTTATTGAAAGCACAGGCTCAACCGAGGGGATAACCGTGGGCGAGTGCGAAATAGGCGGGCAAAAGGTGTGCATGGGGGTTATGGACAGCACCTTTTTAATGGGTTCTATGGGCAGTGTTGTAGGCGAGAGGCTTACCCGCCTTTTTGAACATGCAACGCAAAAAAGGCTGCCTGTGGTGGTGTTTTGCGCTTCAGGAGGTGCCAGAATGCATGAGGGCATTTTTTCCCTAATGCAAATGGCAAAGGTTAGCGCAGCCGTCATGAAACACTCTCAGGCAGGGCTTTTATACATCAGCGTGCTTACGGACCCCACCACAGGAGGGGTTACCGCCAGCTTTGCAATGCTGGGCGATATTATAATTGCCGAGCCAAAGGCGCTGATTGGCTTTGCCGGCAAAAGGGTTATAGAATCCACCATAAGCCAAACATTGCCGGAAGGGTTTCAAAGTGCGGAGTTTTTGCTAAAGCATGGATTTATTGATTTGATTTGCGAAAGAAGCAAACTAAAGGACATCATTGCAAATATAATTGACATGCACAGCTTCGGGGGTGAAGGGGTATGAGGTCGGCATACGAAAAAATGCTTATTGCAAGAAATGTGTCAAGACCTAACTTTTATGCTTATGTAAAAGAGGTGTTTGACGATTTTATAGAGCTTCATGGCGACAGGCTCTATGGCGACGACCCTGCGGTGGCGGGAGGCATTGCAAGGCTTTCCGGCATGCCAGTTACGGTTATAGGCATTGTTAAAGGCAATTCCACAAACGAAAACATACAGCGAAATTTCGGTATGCCAAATCCGGAAGGGTATAGAAAAGCCCTGCGCCTTATGAAGCAGGCTGAAAAGTTTGGACGTCCGATTGTGTGCCTTGTGGACACGCCCGGGGCATATCCGGGCATTGGCGCAGAGGAGCGGGGACAGGGCGAGGCAATCGCAAGGAATTTGCTTGAGATGATGAGCCTTAAAACCCCTACTGTAAGCATAATTACGGGGGAAGGCGGAAGCGGCGGCGCTTTGGCGCTTGCGGTGGCAAACAGGGTTTATATGCTGGAAAACGCAATATATTCGGTAATATCCGCCAATGGCTTTGCTTCAATTTTGTGGAAGGACGCAAAGAGAGAGAAGGAAGCGGCACAGATTATGAAAATGACTGCCCAGGATTTGCTGGAATTTGGCATTATAGACGGAATAATTCCCGAGCATGAAGAAGGTGCCCATGTATCAATCGAGGTTACCGCAAAATTTATGAAAAAACTGTTGATTGAGGAAATAAATAAGCTTTTGGATTTATCTTCCCAGGAGAGGGCAGAGCAAAAATATAAAAAGTTTAGAAGTTTTGGCATATTTACGGAAGGCGAAAAGTAAAAAGTGAAATTGGGAAACCAATTTCACTTTTCGCTTTTTTATGTTATGGGAAATTACTATAAATGATTGTCGTGTGAAATGTTTTTTGCATATGCTATATGCGCGATATGTTTATGTGCCGATGGGCGCTGCCCACTTGCCTGCGGACGCTGTCTGCATTATTTATATTTTGGCAGCCAGTCGCCGTGGGCTTCAATCAATGCGTCGCACAAATCCCTGATTCCGTCAATGGTAAGCTCCGCGCTTGTGTGCGGGTCCAGCATTGCCGCATGGTAGATATATTCTTTCTTTTGAGTAACAGCCGCTTCAATCGTCAAAAGCTGTGGGTTTATGTTTGTTCTGTTAAGGGCGGCCAACTGCTCGGGAAGGTCACCTACATAGCATGGGTTTATGCCGCTTGAGTCCACCAGGCAGGGAACTTCAACGCATGCATTTGAGGGAAGGTTTGTTATAAGCCCGGTGTTCATAACGTTTCCGCCTATTTTATATGGGATATTGGTTTCCATTGCCTCCATTATGTAAGAGCCGTATTCGTGGGTTCTCTCGTGGGAAAGAGAAGTGTCTTTAGTAAACTCCGCGCTACGTTTTTTCCAGTCTTCAATCTGGTTGATACATCTTCTTGGATATTCGTCAAGCGGAATATTGAATCTTTCGATAAGCTCAGGATATTTACTTTTTATAAAATAGGGCATATACTCGGCATTATGCTCGCTGGATTCGGTAACATAATAGCCAAACTGCTTCATAATTTCGTACCTTACCATGTCGCCGTGCTTGTCAGTCCTTGCAAACGCGCGTTTTTTAATTTCCGGGTATAGGTCGTTTCCGTCTTTGTCTTTAACTTCCAAAAGCCATGCCATGTGATTAATGCCGGCGATAAAATCGGTAACGCCTTTGGTTTCCATGCCAAGGCCTTTCAAAAGGTGTTCGCTGCAAACCTGAACGCTGTGGCAAAGCCCTACTGTTTTAACCCCTGTGTAGCGAAGCATGGCACCTGTAAGCATGCTCATTGGGTTGGTGTAGTTTAAAAACCACGCATCGGGGCAAACTTCTTCAATGTCCTTTGCAAAATCAAACATAACGGGAATTGTCCTAAGAGCCCTGAAAATTCCGCCTATCCCTAAGGTATCGCCTATGGTTTGGCGAAGACCGAATTTTTTTGGAACTTCAAAGTCTGTTATTGTGCATGGGTCGTATCCGCCTATTTGTACTGCGTTTATAACGTATTTTGCACCCCGCAGCGCCTCTTTTCTGTCGTCGTACTTGACAATTTTTGCCCTGTTTTCATTAACGTTGTTGTTTATGATATTAAGCATGTCATAGGATTCTTGAAGCCTTACGGGGTCAATGTCAAACAAGGCAATTTCCGATTCCCTTAGTGCAGGAGTCATCATTACGTCTCCTAAAATGTTTTTGGCGAAAACTGTGCTGCCAGCACCTAAAAATGTAATTTTTAACATTTAATCCATCCTCCGTTATATATTTATCTTGACTTAATTATAGAATATGTTACAATAAAATTAAATGGTAAAAGGTTATTTAAACATGGATTTTTGTTGGGTGATTGTGTGGAAAAAATTATTTTTATAAGCAGACAGTACAATACGGATATTGAAATAATTCAATGTGGAACGGAAAAATGCAAAAATGGGCATTTTTACGGTCCTGCTGTCCGAGATTTTTATTTGATACATTACGTTGTTTGCGGGAAGGGCTTTTTTCAAGTTGGGGAAAAAACCTATAACCTTACAAAAGGAGGGGGTTTTTTAATCGTGCCCGGCCAGCTTACATACTACCAAGCAGACCAAAAGGACCCTTGGGAATATATATGGGTTGGCTTTAGGGGCGTTAAGGCTCTGGAGCTTCTTGAGCTTTGCGCTCTTACACAGGAAAACCCCGTGTTTGAAGACATTGGTGTCGGCGAAATTTTTAAATCCATGATAGATGGGTACGGCATGAAAAATGCACAACTACACGTTTTGTCAAAGTTGTACGGCTTTTTTGCCCATGCCTGCCAAAACCAAAAGTTACCGGAGGAAAAGTCGGATCTAAAAAAAGAATACGTCAGCAATGCCATAAATTTTATAAAATCCAATTATATGAAGGACATATCCATAGGTCTTATAACAAAAGAAATAGGGCTTGACAGAAGTTATTTTTACGAGATTTTTAAAAAACAAACGGGAATATCACCCAAGCAGTTTTTAATCGATTACAGAATTGAGGCAGCGTGTAAGCTTTTGCGACAAACCAATTATAAAATAAGTGATATTGCCCGTTCGGTAGGCTATGAAGATGAATTTATGTTTTCAAGAATGTTTTCCAAGCGTAAGGGAATAAGCCCCCTAAAATATAGAAACGCCCAAGAATGACCTTGCCTACAGTGTTTCTGCCATCACAAGCATTTCCAATATGTCGCTGTAAATTCCGTCAAACTGCTCTATGGGCAGGGGATTTTCGCCGGCGCCGACTTCTATGGTATAGCCGGGTTTCCCAAACTCTTTTATGAACCAGTCCTTATATCCGCTGTAGGAGGACAGACCGTCCGCCAAGTCCAATTTATATCCGCTTACCGCCGAAAGCTTTTGGGCTATTTCCAGCGAGTTGGGTGGAAAATAGTCTTGATACTGCCAATATATAACCTGCCCCTGGCTGTGAAAAGCCAGCACATATTCGGGATTTATGCGGCGCGTAAAATCAGCCAATGCTTTTGATTCGGGCTCGCTTTCGGGGTGTGCGCCGGGGAATCTTGTGTGAGAGGGAACGCCAATGCCTTCCTTTTCGGCAAGCTCTTTGTATTCTTCCCAGCCTGCATCATAGTTATGGTTTAAATCCACACCTCTTGCATTTGACTGCCACATTTTCATTTCCTTTGATATTTCTATTCCGTCAGGATTTACCATTGGCACTATGTATATGGACACTCGCTCATGCAGCTTTCTTATGTTATAGCCTTTAAGCCGAACTCCTTTTATATAGCTTTTGGCATAGTCGAAAACAAACTTCATCAAAAGCTTTGCGGTTATCCACTCCAATCCGTGGTGGGCGGCGTTGTATAAAATCTTCTTTTCACCTTTTCCAAGGCGCAGGCTGTATATATTTCTTCCGTTAACGCTTTTGCCTATAACATCTACATCTATAAATGGAAAGTTTTTTTTAATAACGTCTATATCCTTTTTTAGCTGGCAATAATCATATACACTCATCAGGCTTCACCTCTTTATTTATGGTAGTATATTATATGCAAGGGGCAAAAAACCGTGAAAAAAGAACCTCCTTAAATTTTAAGGAGGTTCTTTCAAAAACTTATATTAATTTCAATCTTTTACGAAGTAGACTGCTTTAATTGAATCATTAATTTTAACTACTAAAACTCTGCAAGGCGTGCCGGTTTCAGCAGTTGGCAGTGTCTCAATATAAGAATGATCAAGAAGGGTGAGCTTGTCAGCTTCGTTAATGTTATAGGCAAATACTATATGAGAGCTGGAGATTGTTACCAATTCAGAGCCACTGTCTTCTATATTATCAATGCTAATGATTGTTTTACCGGAGTCATCCGTTTCTGCTGCTGAAAGCTGTCCGCCAAACATCAAAAGTCTGGTTGTACCGGCGGTTTGTCTTTCATACTTCATTCCAGTACTTGAGTCTTTTGCTTTAAGTATAACTTCAACTGATTTAATGTAACCCTGACTGGTAGCAACATACCTGAATACGTCACCCTCCGAAAGACCCTCTAACGCTGAAGGCTTTGCCCAGATTTCCTGAAGCTCTTTTGAGCTCTTGTCATATCCTGTCAGGTAAGCCCTAACATTTGCGTTGTACTCGGAATCCGGCGCTTGTGATGACATTGAATGGCCTTGATAAATCGCAATAGGTGAAGTAGCGTCTATTTCTATTTCGTCATCTGCAGAAGCGATATCATAAACCACTACCGCAGCTGCTGTTCGCAAGCTGGTTGATGACACGTCATAAGCTTCTATAGAATATTCAAAGCCGTCTTTAAAGTAGTCAGTTCCTTTTCGTCTTGAAAAAACGTTTGTATTCGCTCTGTCTGAAGGAACAATAAATACAAAAGTGTTAGCATTTATAATAAAGCTGTTATGGCCTTCCCCTGAATCGCTTACTGACTTAAACTGTTTATTGGCTGAGTCGTATTTCATTACCTTCTTGCCGGATTTTGAGCTGATATCATATCTTAAATCCAGTTGTTCCAGGTCGCTGCTTTCAATGGTTTGAATTGATGTAATTTGGCCTGAAGTGTTAGTGGTATATTTAACAAGCTGTGAAACATACAAGTTGTTTAGACCTTCTAAGTAATCCCTTTCTACATCAATGTTTATGCTTTCGTTATTTTCCATAATCTCTCGCAGCTCTGCAATAACACCGGTGCCTTGAAGTGATTTACCATCAACCCTAACCCTTGAAGCGCCGGTTAATGTTGTAATTGCGCTACCTGTTTGAGTCAACATTGAAAACCTCAATACATCCCTTTCGTAGGTTGCACCACGAATAAATCCATAGCTGCTTGAGGATTCGGTTTTATCGAAGGCAGCAATTTTTCCATCCTTGTCAAGGTAGAATTTACCGCTGTCATCTACTTTGAATTGATTGCCGGCTTCTCTTGCAGCATACTTGTTATAATATCTTGAAACCTTGTATGGTTTTTCGTCAATATAGATTGTATGCTCATCTTCAACGCCGGTAATTGTTCCGGTAATGCTTTCTGTTGAGATGACAACCTCTATTTTGTTTCTTCCGCTTACAAATGCATCCTTAACGGATAAAACTGCCCACTTTTGGATATTGGAGAAAGAGGCGGATGTTCCGTTAGCTCTTACAAAAGTAATTTCATTCATTGTATCGTCGGTATCCAAAGTCAGGGTGGGATTTTCCGTATTGCTGCGATAGTTGTCTGATATCATCTTGTCAGTTGCATTAACGGACTTTACCACATAAGTTTCGTAAGATGTAATTAAAATCCTGTCATAGCTTCCTGTTCCGGTGGAATCAATAAGCTCGACGGAGCCCGAAGCAGACTCAGGCATCAATAGGCTTCTTGCGTCTGAGGTGTTGTCAATTGCACCGTTTACCATAACAGTTGGATTGGGCGCAATTTTAAGTGAAGTTGTATTCCTGTCTTTTTCATTTGCCCAATATTCAATAGTAACGCCTGACCCAAACGAGCCGGATACACGGTCGATGGCATCAAGGTCGTTGATGACCACAACATCTGAGTCGGAAGTTTTATCTTCCACATAGATCAATGTTCTGTCATCGTCTAATGTACGTGTATAGTAAAAAGTTATGGAACGTCCAATTAAATTTTTGGTATCTATACCATTGTCGGCAAAAAGATATTCTTCACCATCGGAGCTGTCCTTGATTAACACTTCACCCGGCCTAACCCTTCCTGCTGTTCCGGAGGCAGAAGCTGTTGAGTTGGCAACCACTTCTCCACGACTCCTGTAAAGGTTAAGGTAGTTGTTTAAAATGTTTTTGTCGGTGATAACATATCTTTCTTCGTTTTGGTACATGGTTTTTTCCATCAGGTCAACTTCAAGACTGTTATATACAAGCCTTGCAACCTGCCATCTTTTAGCGGCAACGCCCTGGGTACCGTTTACGCCTGTCAATATGTTAAGTTGTGACGCTGCGGCAAGATATCCGCCCGGCCATACAAGTTCGGTATTGTCGCCAACTATATTATATGCCATAGGCTCATAACCCAAAGCGCATACAAGCATTTTTACAGCCTGTTCGTATGTAACGTTATCCTCAGGTCCAAAATTTCCATCACCATAACCGCTGATGATTCCAAGTGTCGAGGCAACGCTTATAAATCCTGAAGCCCAGCTGTCGGTAGGAACATCATCGAAAGTATATTGTCCTGCGGCAGCTTGTGCGGATTCCTCTTGACCTAAAGTTCGAACAACAACCGTAGCAAATTCCGCACGGGTTATATCACCTTCGGGTCTGAAAGTCCCGTCACCATCACCTTTTAAAAGCTCCAGCGCGGCAAGTAACGAAACGGCACTTGCATAAGATTTTGAGCTATCCACATCGCTGAATGTGGTTGCAAAACCAATGGTTCCTATTGAGCCAAGCACCATGGTAAGCGCAAGAACCAAAGAAACGAGCTTTGATTTAAATTTCATAGCCTTTTTTCCTCCTTAGTAAATTGAATGTGGGTACGATTACTTTTACCTCGCTAATATTTTAACACCATACACAAAAAAGGTCAAGCAAATTACAATTAATGTTTAAATTTTGTAATAAAATTATGCTATATTTTGTGAAAATAGACAAAAAAATCGAAAAAAGTTACCAAATTTAACTAAATTTGTTGCTGTCCCCTTCCTGTGACCACCCGGTTGATACCGGAAAGGTCCGGTATAATTTTTATGTTTTGGTACTCATGTCCTTTTAATATTTCTGCAACTTCCTTGCTTTGGTCATAGCCCACTTCAAAAGCAACAAAACTGCATCCTTTGGCTTTTTCGGCTATAACTCGGTAAAAAACCAGCCCGTCCTCACCGCCGTCAAGGGCAATTTCCGGCTCAAAATCCTGCACCTCGGGCATCAAACTTTTAATATCATTCTTTTTTATATAAGGCGGGTTTGAAACCACAATGTCATAGCGCCCACGTGGAAAATCTTTTAAAATGTCCATCTGGATAAAGTTTATGGGGACTTTGTGCTTTTCACCGTTTCTTTTGGCAATCGAAAGGGCCAAGGCGGATATATCCACCGCATCTATTTCAAGGTTTGGGCAGTTTTTACCGCAGCTTATGGAAATACAGCCGCTGCCCGTGCCTATTTCCAGCATTTTAAGCCTTTTGTCCTTTGCAAAGTCAATAACCGCTTCAACCAAAATTTCCGTATCCGCCCTTGGAACCAGCACATTTTTATCCACTTCAAACTCCATGGACATAAATTCGCACTTGCCTGTTATGTATTGCAAGGGCTCTCTGTTTTTGCGACGCTCCACAAGGTCGAAAAAGCCTTCTGGATTTGACAGCCTTTCGTTTTTATGGCATAGAAGATAAAGCCTGTCAACATTTAAAAAATGGCACATCAATAAATGGGTATCCAAAACAAAGCTTTGGATACCCGCATTTTTTAATATTTCGCATGATTTTTCAATAGCCTTACCTATTACCACTTGGCTTCTTCCTTTTTAAGCGGTTTTACCGCGTTTAAAGAGGCTATCGCAACTTCGATTTGGCTCTCGTCAGGCTCGCTGGTTGTAATGTACTGAAACCACATGCCCGGTGCGCTGATAACCCTTGTAAACGGGTTGTTGTATTTTCCCGCCATTTTAATAATTTCATATGAAACCCCTGCCACAATCGGCAAAAGCAAAAGCTTGTATAAAGACCTGACATACCAAGCCATGCCACCGCCATTTGGTATAATCAAAAACAGCAGAATGCTTATAATCATAACGATAAACAAAAAGCTTGTGCCACAGCGCGGATGCAGGCGAGATTGACCTTTGACGTTTTCAATGGTAAGCTCATACCCTGCTTCGTAGCAGTGAATAGTCTTGTGCTCCGCCCCGTGATACTGGAAAACCCGCTGTATATCTTTCATTTTGGATACGGCCACAAGATATGCAAAAAATATGGCAATCTTTAAAATTCCTTCAACAGCAGTTTTAACACTGTTGCTTTCTATTCCAAAAAAGCTTGTTATAAATGTTGGGATAATTATAAAAAGCCCAACGCTAAGCAGCAGTGAAACAAATATTGAAAGGTATATAATGTAGTCTTTAAGCTTGTTGCCAAAGATTTTTTCAAGCCATGCCTCAAATTTGGAAGGCTCAGCTTCCAAATCCTCCACATCATAAAATTCCGCAGAAAACATAAGTGCTTTGGTCCCTACAACCATGCTTTCAAAGAAAGATATCACTCCCCTTAAAAGAGGAAGCTTTAAAACTTTATACTTTTGCAACAGAGATTTATTTTCTCTGGTTTCCACGATAATTTCACCATCGGGTTTTCGCACGGCAATGGCGCTGCCATGAGGACCTCTCATCATAACGCCTTCTATAACAGCCTGCCCGCCTATGCTGGTGCTGAATTTCTTTTTACATTCGGACATAAAATCACCCCTCGTATAATAAATGTAGTAGTTTTTAGAGTTCCTCTCCAAGAACTATGATATAATTGTTTAGATGCTGTGGATTGGTAAATCACCCCTACCACTTGATGGTTTAATAAAGG
>JAQVDK010000082.1 GCA_028697835.1 Eubacteriales bacterium
TTTATAATATTTTCAAAATTATTAATTTTAGGAGGGTTAAAATGGACAAGGCATGGGCAAAAAACACCATGGACAGGATTTTGACAAAGCTTGAGAAAACTATGCCCGAGATAGGGGCTTCTTTTCCCCACGCATGTGTAGATGACAAATATGACAATATGCATGCAAGCTGCTGGACAAATGGTTTTTGGCCGGGAACTTTGTGGCTGGCATATCAGTATAGCAAAAACGAGGCTTTTGCCAACACAGCAAAGGAAATAGAAGAAAAATTAGACGAGGTAATAGATGGCTTTTATAAACTGGACCATGACGTAGGATTCATTTGGCAGCTATCGGCAGGCCCAAACTATAAGTTTTTTAAAAACGAAGAGTCTAAATTACGTATGTTAAAGGTTGCAAGCGTTTTGGCATCCCGCTTTAATTTAAAAGGCAATTTTATTCAAGCTTGGAACCACCAATTAGGCTGGGCAATTGTGGATTGCACCATGAATTTGCCTATTTTATGCTGGGCAAGCAGCGAAACAGAAAACCCACGCTATCGCTATTTTGCAGAAGCATTTGCAAAAACCGTCGCAAACCATTTCGTAAGAGAGGACGGCTCTGTTAATCACATTCTATCCTTCGACCCGGACACAGGAGAGCTTATCGAGTCTATTGGCGGGCAAGGAAACGCACCGGACAGTGCATGGTCCAGAGGGGCTTCCTGGGCTCTTTACGGCTTGCCGCTTATGTATCGCCATAGCGGAGACAAGGAGTTTTTAACCGCGGCAAAAAAGGTAGCTCATTTCTTTATTGCCAATTTGCCGGAAGATTTTGTTGCCCACTGGGATTTTCGCGTTCCGCGCAATGAGGATACGCCAAGGGATACTTCCGCAACGGCCTGTGCGGCTTGCGGTCTTCTTGAAATTGCAAAGTATGTTCCGGAGGCTGAAAAAGAAATTTACGAAACAGCTGCAAAGCGTATGCTCGTGTCCCTTACGGACAACTATTCCAATTTGGACAATAACAAGCAATGCATACTTACCCATGGAACAAGCCACTGCCCGGAAAATCAAAATGTTAACGTAGGCCTTATATACGCCGACTATTTTTACGTAGAAGGAATCAGCCGGCTTTTGGGCAATGAAGATATTTTCTGGTATGCACAGGATAGGACAAACATTTAAAAATTTTCGGCAGGATGTATGCATCCTGCCGATTTTAATTTTTTTATTGGTTTATTGACCTCTGTTATAGTTTATAAGGATATTGCAAAGATGGTCAAAATTTGGACGACCTGCTTCGTCCATCAGATATGCGGAAGTTGTTGCGCCTTCCTTTCTGTTCCTGTTTAGTGCGGCAACAGCCGCTTCAATAGAAACAATCCCCATGCCGTGCCCATAGTATTTACCGTCTGACAGGTCTATAAGGTTTTCGCCCTGCCACTGGGGCGTAAGCGGATTTACCTCCGGGTTTTTAACATATCTTCTGTCCCCCGGCAAATATATGGCAGGCTTTCTCATTCTGCCCACTTCCCTTAAATTTTTGTCAATGTCATGCCAATTCATAAGATATATCCTTTTAAACAACGAATCGTAAAGCGCCTTAGGATACACGTCCAAAAGGGCTTTATAGTACACAATCACCATGGCTGTTGCACATTCCGTGCCATACATATGTCCGTTTGTATAAATATCCTCGATTGCGGCGGCAGGGCTTATGCCGTTTTTAAGCAAAAAACCTCCGTTTTCCGTCCTTGTCCAAAGCTCTGTGTTGCAATAAGAGTATCTGAACACCGCAAAGCTTAGCTTGCTTCTGTAAAGGTCGGCTGCCGCCGAAACAATTGCAGACCGAAGCTTAAGCTCAAACTCCAAATACTCCATGCTCTTGTAGCGAAAATTCTTTTGGCTTTCCTTAAGAGTATCAAACATATACGAAATCAATTTGTCGTTTCCTTCAAAGTCCAGCAAGTTTATATCATCAACCAAAGCTCCTGCAACGGTAATCATGGCTTTCCCCCCATATATTTAAGTGCTATTTTTATTTGCTCGCTTAAAGGCTTTGAAATCCATTCCTTCCAAAGTCTGATGTTTCTTTTGTTTAGCATGTGGGAAAACCTGGCAAGCTTTTCTTTTGCATTATCATCAAGGACATTAAACCAGTCAACCAAATCCTTTTCGGCGTTTAAAAGGTTTTCGCTGCCTGAAATTATCCTGCCGAGGTATTTTGATGTTAAATCAAGAAAATACAGCTTCGGCTCGCTCGTTTGCTGATATGTTTCGCCTGTAAACTTGATATATTTTTGGTTTTCGCCAAGCCACTTGATGTATTTTAAATATTCCCCGCCCTTTTTTACAAGGCTTTCGTCAAGATTTAAAATATTTGCCGCAAGGGCCACGTCTTTGTCGTTTTCGGATTTTAAATATTGTGCCACGGACTCCAACGCTCTGATATCTTGGGACGATAGCAGCGCCCACACCAAATCATGGGTAAAAGCACCTTTGCGGTTTCTTTGGAAAATAAGGTCGGATATGTGGTCGAAAACCCTTTTGCTTTTGTATATGATAATCAAAAGAGATGCCGCCATGTCTATTATCTCGTCAAAATCGTCGCTAAAACCATCGTCGTTTTTACCGCTTGTCAAAATCCACTCCAATGTCTTTTCTTTAGATTTTTCTTCCGGTGAAAACTCACACTTTTCCTGTTTTATTTTGCTGCATATGTCAATGGCAATTTTGTTTCGCTGGCTTAAATCCTCTTTAATGCCTTGCCTTTCTAATGTAGGAATAAGGACGTACAGCGTGGCAAATTGCAAGTTTTCGCTATTTATGGAAGCTGCCGCCTTTTGCTTGTCTTTTTCGCACATACTGCAAAAGGTATCTATAAGATTTTCACAGCCCTTTGTTTTTCGTATGCTGTCCAAATAGGAAAGGCTGCCGTTTTGCATAATTTCACCCCTTATCATGTTATTTAATATATAATATTAAATAAGGGGTGTTTATGTTAAAGCGGCGGGCAAACGGGCAGCACCCGACAGACAAACGTCCGGCGGTCAGCGGCCGCAGGGATATGTGGGCATATAGCGCGCAAAGCATAGGTAAACAACATTTCGCGCGGCAATCCTAAAACATAAAAAATAAACTTTTCCGGCATAGTCGGAAAAGTTTATCCCTAAAGCTTATCTATTTGTTAAAAGTTTGCAAAATTCTTGCCGAACTGTCTGCACTGCTCAAGCCCATCATCGTCAGGAGCTTCGTTTATAATAAGCCCTTCATCGCCAAAAAGTTCTGCCCCTGCGTCTTTAACACGCTGCTGCCAATCTCTCATCCACTCGCCGTCGCCCCAACCGTATGAGCCGAAAAGTGCTATTTTTTTGCCGGGGATTTTACCCTCAAGCTCTTCAAAAAAGGGCTCGAACTCGCTTTCTTCAAGCACTTCGTCACCCATTGACGGACAGCCCAGTGCAAGCTTGTCATATAAAGAGGCTTCCTCGGCAGATATGTCGGATACAGAAAAAAGTTGCGCATTTGAAGCTTCTTTTGCACCTTCCAAAATTGCTTGTGCCATGGCCTCTGTATTTCCTGTGCCGCTCCAATATATAACAGCTAATTTATCCATTATATTCCCTCCCATATTATTATTTAAAGTATTTATGTTAGCATTTTGTGCTTTTATCCATATTATAGCCAAAACTAATTGGCTATACTAATGTTAGCCTTAGCTAACTTTAGTATAACATACCAAAACAACTTTGTCAACCAAAAGATTAAAAAACTTAAGATTTGGATTTTGCTGCATATTAGCCTTTTAATCAAGCATAATAACATTATGAAAAAGTTTGTATTATCTATTATATGCGTATTTATATTTGTTTTTGTTGCTTTAACTTATATAGGCAACTATTTTTATGATGTGGCAATAAACAGGGATACTGCCACAAATCTTTTGATGGGCAAATTCGACATACAAAGTGCAGTGGAGCAAAGCAGTGTTTATCGCAGCATTTTATATGCCAGCACCGACGTTGAGGAGAGTAGCACAGACGATAGCTTTGCAGCGGAGGTGATTTTGGAAAACCAAGCAGTTGAGCAAAAATGGAGCATAACCTCTTATGACGGCTATGCCCTCAAGGGCGTGTGTTATATGCAGCCGGAGCATTCGGACAAGTGGCTTGTTGCCGTGCATGGATACAGGGGCAGCCGCAGCCAGGTCATAAGCCCCGCCCTTAGCTTTTTTGCCAAAGGGTATAATGTTTTGGCAATAGATTGCAGGGGCCATGGTGAAAGCGAAGGAAAATATATAGGTATGGGCTGGCACGACAGAATTGATGTTTTAGCTTGGATAAAAGAAGTTTTAAGGGTCTCGCCCAATTCCGAGATTGTGCTGTACGGTATTTCCATGGGCGGTGCGACAGTACTTATGACAGCAGGAGAGGCTATGCCCAAAAATGTAGCGGCAGTTATTTCGGATTGTGCCTATTCGGATGTTTATAGCCAGTTTGCATATCAGGTAAAGACCTTTCTTAAGATGCCGGAATTTCCGCTTGTTAGTGCTACAAGCCTGATTTGCAGCATTCGTGCCAACTATTTGTTCGAGGAAGCCACCGCACTTTCGCAGGTTAAAAAAAGCTCTGTGCCCATATTGTTTATCCATGGGGATTTGGACAAGATTGTGCCTGTTTCCATGGCATACCAGCTTTATGAAAGCGCAACAGGAGAAAAGGAGCTCCTTGTGGTAAGGGGTGCAAAGCATGGGGTTTCATATAGCGAAAACCCGGATTTGTATTGGACAACGGTTTTTTCGTTTTTAGATAAGTATGTAAAGTAAGTAAGGCTTGTACTTTGACTTTTTGCCCATACAGTGATATAATGTAAATTAATTTTATGCATCCTGACAAGGAGTGCAGGCTGTAAATAATCTTTTGTTATAAGCAGGAGGTGCAAGTTATGATTATTAAACCTTTAGGCGAGGTAACCACTCTTAAAGGTGGCGTTAAGATGCCTTCCCTTGGTCTTGGGGTTTGGCAGGTAAACGATGGCGACGAGGTTATAAATGCGGTATCTTGGGCTTTGGAGGCAGGCTATAGAAGCATAGACACCGCCATGATTTATGGGAACGAGGAAGGTGTGGGAAAAGCCCTTCGGGAAAGCTCGGTCCAAAGGGAGGAAGTTTTTGTCACAACAAAAGTTTGGAACGGCGACCAAGGCTATGAGAGTACCTTAAAAGCCTTTGAGGAAAGCAGGAGGAGACTGGGCCTTGAATACATTGACCTTTATCTTATCCACTGGCCCATAAACGGAAAGTATGTTGACACTTGGAAAGCTATGATACACCTTTATAAGGAAGGTTATGTGCGGGCAATCGGCGTTAGCAACTTTTTGGAAAAGCACATAGACGATATAATTGATGCAACCGGACAAGCCCCTGCTGTAAACCAGGTTGAAATGCATCCTTTATATACAAGAAAGCCCCTTCTTAACTTTTGCGTGGAAAAAGACATAAGGGTTACCGCTTGGAGCCCTTTGATGCAAGGGAAGCTTGACATACCCGTTATTTTGGAGCTTTCCAAAAAATATGGCAAAACTCCGGCACAAATAGTTTTAAGGTGGCATTTGCAAAACGGTGTTATTGTTATTCCCAAGTCTGTTAAAAAACACCGTATTATTGAAAATTCGCAAATTTTCGACTTTGATATTTCCAAAGAGGATATGGAAAGAATTGATGGTTTAAACCAAAACAAAAATTTTGGTTCAACCGTGGAGGATATGAACCGATAAGGGATAGGTAAAAGAGGATTTTATCATGCTTATTGTTCCAAAACGCGAAAAAGTATTTGAGGTTCTTAAAATAGCCACGCCTTGCATTGCGGAGCAGTTTTTACTGGTGTTTGTCAATATGGTGACCGTTTCTATCATAGGTCGTTTGGGGAAGGATGAGTTTGTTGCCGCTTCCATGAGCAATCAGCTGGTAAATTGGCTTCAAGGAATGTATATAGGCCTTGCAACAGGAAGTACGGTGGTTATTTCAAGAATATGGGGACAGGGCGACAGGCAAGGCACAAAAAACGCTTTTATGCAGACATTTTTTATTGCTTTGGCTTTAAGCGTATTTATCATGTCCCTTACAATAATTTTTCAAACAGAAATTTTAAGCATGTTTTTTGGAAAAGCGGATAAAAACGTGCTATATTGTGCGGGCATATATTTTTCATATTCCATGATAGGCATGCCTGCAACTGCTTTGACAAGCGTAATAAATGCTGCTGTAAGAGGGGTTGGGAACAACCGAACCCCTTTTTATACAACAGCATTTTTAAACGTTTTAAACGTTAGTTTAAGCTTTTTACTCATTAATGGCTCTGCTTCCTTGGGAATACCGAAAATGGGCATTGCAGGTGCGGGTGTGGCAATTGTAATTGCAAGGTACACAAGTGTTCTGTTCGCAGCATTTATTGTTTGGGCGACAAAAAGCCCCATAATCCCTAACAAAGCCGCATTTACAGTCAATAAAAAAACCATCCTAAGAATTTTTAAGGTAGGGCTTCCTTCGTCTCTTGAGCAAATAGTGTTTCAAGGCGGTTTTGTGGTAATGCAGACTTTGTTGATTGGATTTGGCACGGTTTTTCAAGCCGGCTATCAAATCGGCGCAAACCTTAACGGCATTTTAAACGCTCCTGCAATGGGGATAGGAGTTGCGGTTACTGTTCTTATATCCCAAGCCCTTAGCAAAAGAGAGTTTGACGAGGCGGCTGAAATTGTGTCTGTGGCAAGGTATATTGCCCTTGTTGGATTTGTGTTTTTAGGGATAATGCTGTTTATGGCGGCACCCTTTATCACCAGGATTTACAGCTCCGACCCTCAGGTAATTAAAGTTGGCTTGGCGTTTACGAGGATGTTTGGTCTTTTGGTAATACCTCTTACATATTTCCAAGCCATGGTGGGTATTTTAAGGGGAAGCGGAGATGTAAAGTTTGTTGCGCTTACAAGCACCGCTGCGCTGTGGATAATGAGGGTTTTTATGGTGTGGATAATTTCAAAAATAGCTAAAAACGGCTATTTGGCGGTTATGGTTGGCGTTTCAAGCGACTATATTTTCAGAGCGCTTATGTATCATTTCAGGGTGGAAAAAGGAGAATGGAAATTTATAAAAATTTAATAGTAAAAAGGAGGAACTGTTTTGAAAAGCTATAGGAAGGTACTTACTATTAATGCTCCTGCAAGGAGGATATATTTAAACATAACCCCCAAGGTGGAGGAGGCCCTTCGTGAAAGCGGCATAAAAGAAGGCTTGGTGCTGGTTAATGCAATGCATATTACTGCGAGTGTTTTTATAAATGATGATGAAAGCGGGCTGCATTCGGACTTTGAGGTATGGCTGGAAAAACTTGCTCCGGAAAAGCCTTACAGCCAGTACAGGCACAACGGGTTTGAGGATAATGCCGACGCACACCTAAAGCGCCAGATTATGGGCAGGGAAGTGGTAGTTGCCGTAACGGACGGAAAGCTGGATTTCGGGCCTTGGGAGCAAATTTTTTATGGCGAGTTTGACGGAAAGCGAAACAAAAGGGTTTTAATAAAAATTATAGGAGAATAATATAAATATTATATATTTTTTATAAAATTTAAATATCTGCAAGGGCGGTTTCGTTGAAAAAATTTTTCCCGTGTGATAAATTATAAGAAAAAAGGGAGGAAAAAACCATGAAATTAGCAGCCCAATTGTACACATTAAGAGATTTTGTGCAAACGCCGTCAGACCTTCGGGAAACCTTTAGAAAAGTTAAAGAAATGGGATACCAAA
>JAQVDK010000083.1 GCA_028697835.1 Eubacteriales bacterium
CAAAACTTGGGCAGGCTCTGGTTGCTCATCTGCAAATGCAGTGGACAAAAGCATAGCAGACATGATTGATACAACCAAAAAGATTGATAAGATTTTTTTCATAATAAACATCTCCTTTTTAATTTTTTTATATAATTATAATAATTATTCTTCTTGGTGTTCTTCCTCCGGACTTTCTTCCTCGTGTTCGGACAGGGCAACACCTACGATTTTAACCCCTTCGTCAAAGCGCATCAGGGTTACGCCCTTTGTAACACGACCAAATTTATTTATAGTCCGTGCCGCCATGCGGATTATAATGCCCTCGGATGTGATAAGCATAACGTCTTGCTCGTCGTCAACTATCACAATTCCTGCAACATTTCCGGTTTTATCGCCTATATTATAAGTGGTAACGCCCTTGCCGCCTCTGTTTTGGACCTTGTATTCGGACAAGTCAGTCCGCTTGCCAAATCCATACTCGGAAACAACAAGCAAATCACCTTTTCCTTCATACACGCTCATGCCTACGACATAGTCTCCCTGGCGAAGCTTGATTCCACGAACTCCTCGTGCCACCCTGCCCATGGGGCGCACATCTTTTTCGCTGAATCTGATTGCCATTCCAAGGTGGGTTCCGATTATAATATCACAGTTTCCGTCTGTTAGCTGCACCTTTATAAGCTCGTCGTCCTCCATAAGCTCTATTGCCTTTATTCCGCCTTTTCTCGCAGTGTCGTATTCCATAAGGGCGGTCTTTTTAATGGTACCGTTTTTTGTCATCATAACAAGGTATTTTTCATCTTCAAATTCTTGAATCGGAATAACCGCCGTAACCTTTTCGTTTGGCTCAAGCTGCAAAAGGTTAACAATGGCTGTGCCTTTTGCGGTCCTGCCCGCCTCTGGAATTTGATATGCCTTCATGCGATATACCTTTCCAAGGTCTGTAAAGAAAAGCAGGTGGGCATGGGTAGAGCAGGTAAGGATTGTTTCCACAAAGTCTTCCTCACGGGTTTGAAGGCCCATGATTCCCTTTCCGCCACGCTTTTGCTCCTTATAGGTATCGGAAGGAAGCCTTTTTATATAGCCAAAATGCGTCATGGTAATTACGACTTCTTCTTCCTCGATTAAATCCTCGATATCTATATCGTCATAGTTAATGGTAATTTCAGAGCGTCTTTCATCACCATATTTTCGCTTTATTTCGGTAAGCTCGTCACGAATTATTCCGTAAACCAGGCTTTCATCCGACAAAACCTGTGTATAATACTTGATTTTTTCTATTAAGCTGCTGTGTTCTTCGTCTATTTTCTCCCGCTCTATGCCGGACAGCCTTGCAAGGCGCATATCAAGTATCGCTTGGGCTTGGATATCCGTAAGCCCGAATTTCTCCATAAGGTCTGCCTTTGCGGTGTTATAGCTTTTTCTGATTGTTTCGATAACTTCATCAATATTGTCAAGAGCAATTTTCAGACCTTCTAAAATATGTGCCCTTTCCTCGGCCTTTTTCTTTTCAAATTGTGTGCGCCTTGTAACAATTTCCTTTTGGAAGTCGATATAATGGTCCAAAACCTCACGCAGATTCAAGGTCTTAGGCTCTCCGTTTACAAGCGCAAGCATATTTACACCAAAGGTTTCCTGCATTTGGGTATGCTTGTAGAGGTGATTTAGTACAATTGGCGCATTTGCATCACGCTTTAGCTCGATTACAATGCGCATACCTTCCCTGTCGGACTCGTCACGAAGGTCGGAAATACCTTCAATTCGCTTATCGTGAACAAGCTCCGCTATTTTTTCAATAAGCCTTGATTTGTTGACCTGATAGGGAATTTCCGTTACCACAATTCTGTTTTTAGAGTCGCTCATGGGCTCTATTTCCGCCCTTGCGCGCATTATAACCTTTCCTCTGCCCGTCATATAAGCGCTTTTTATGCCGCTTCTTCCCATAATAAGCCCTGCGGTGGGAAAATCCGGACCCTTTACATACTCCATAAGTTCTTCTATGGTAATGTCGGGGTTATCTATAATTGCAATAATTCCGTCTATAACCTCGCACAGGTTATGGGGCGGAATGTTTGTTGCCATACCAACTGCAATACCTGACGAGCCGTTTACCAAAATGTTTGGAAAACGGGATGGAAGAACCACAGGCTCTTTCCATTGCTCGTCATAGTTTGGCATCATATCCACAGTTTCTTTTTCAATGTCTGCCAGCATTTCCATGGCAAACTCGCTCATTCTTGCCTCGGTATAACGGTAAGCCGCAGGAGGGTCTCCGTCCACCGAGCCGAAGTTTCCATGCCCGTCAATCAGCGGGTAGCGTAGGGAAAAATCCTGTGCCATGCGCACAAGGCTATCATAAACCGCCGCGTCACCATGGGGATGGTATTTACCCA
The DNA here is from genome assembly GCA_028697835.1 of Eubacteriales bacterium. Taxonomy (GTDB): domain Bacteria; phylum Bacillota; class Clostridia; order Monoglobales; family Firm-18; genus STE-11. The sequence goes on from JAQVDK010000083.1 coordinate 2,376, forward strand.
AAACGTCACCGACAGTAGCGGCGCATTTTTTGTATGGTTTATTGGGAGTGTATCCCGCCTCGTGCATTGTGAATAAAATACGCCTGTGAACAGGCTTAAGCCCGTCCCTGACGTCAGGCAGGGCACGACCTACAATAACGCTCATGGCGTAGTCTATATAGGATTTTTTCATTTCCTTGACAATTTCTACGGGAATTATACTTTGTTTATCAAAATCAGGCATTTATAAAACCATTCCTTTCAACAGACATTCAAGAATGCTTAAATGTCCAGATTGCTGACATACTTTGCATTGCTTTCAATAAATTCACGCCTTGGCTCAACCTTGTCGCCCATAAGAATTGTAAAAATCTCATCAGCGGCAACGGCATCTTCCATTTTAACCTTCAAAATTGTTCTTGTTTCGGGGTTCATGGTAGTTTCCCAAAGCTGAGAGGGATTCATCTCACCCAGACCTTTGTAGCGCTGTATTTTAACGCCCGAGCCAAGCTCAGCGGTTATTTGCGACAATTGCTCGTCGTTGTATGCGTATTTTTCAATCTTGCCCTTTTCGACCTTGTAAAGAGGGGGCTGAGCTATATATACATGCCCATTTTCAATAAGCGGGCGCATAAACCTGAAAAAGAAAGTAAGAAGAAGAGTGCGTATATGGGCGCCGTCAACGTCTGCGTCCGCCATAATTATAACCTTGCCGTATCGAAGTTTGGTTATGTCAAAATCCTCGGCAATTCCGGTTCCAAGGGAGGTTATAACCGGCATAAGCTTGTCGTTTCCATAAACCTTGTCAAGCCTTGCCTTTTCAACGTTAAGCATTTTACCCCAAAGGGCAAGAATTGCTTGGAAGCTTCTGTCCCTGCCCTGCTTTGCAGAGCCGCCTGCCGAGTCACCCTCAACAATGTAAATTTCAGTGTTTTCCGGGTTTCTGTCGGTGCAATCTGCAAGCTTGCCGGGAAGGGTTGTGTTTTCAAGGGCGCTTTTCCTTCTGGTCATCTCCCTTGCTCTTTTTGCCGCTTCCCTTGCCCTGGATGCAGTCATTGCCTTGTCAACCACAATCTTTGCAATAGTCGGATTTTCCTCAAAAAAGGCATGCAGCTTTTCGGAAACCGTGCTTTCCACCAAGCCCCTTACCTCGCTGTTTCCAAGCTTGGTTTTGGTTTGCCCCTCAAACTGCGCCTCCAAAACCTTTACTGAAACAATAACGGTAAGTCCTTCTCGCACGTCCTCGCCCATTAAGTTTTTATCATTTTCTTTTAAAAATCCCATTTTTCGGGCATAGTCATTTATCACACGGGTTAAGGCTGTTTTAAAGCCTGTTTCGTGTGTTCCGCCTTCCGTTGTATGAATATTGTTACAAAAGCTTACTATGTTTTCGGCATAGCCGTCGTTGTACTGCATGGCGATTTCCGCCATTGCGCCGTCCTTTTCCCCCGAAACATATATAACCTCGGAGTGAAGCGCCTCTTTGTTCCTGTTTATATACTCGACAAAGGAGCGTATTCCGCCTTCATAGTGCAGATGCGTCTTTGTTTCCGCCTCGGCCCTTTTATCTTCTATGGTAATGTGTATGCCTGCGTTTAAGAAGGCTTGCTCTCGCATTCTTGCAAGCAGTATTTCATAGTCAAAATCAAGGGTTTCAAAAATTTGATAGTCGGGCTTGAAGGTTACCTTTGTGCCTTTTTGGGAAGTTTCACCCACAACCGTAAGAGAAGTTACGGATTTTCCCCTTTCATAGCGCTGACGGTGGATATTTTTCCCGTCATAGACTTCAACCTCCAAATATTCGGAAAGAGCATTGACAACCGCTGCGCCAACGCCATGAAGCCCGCCTGAAACCTTGTATCCTTCACCACCAAATTTTCCGCCGGAGTGAAGCATAGTAAACACAACTTCCACAGCAGGGACACCCATCTTTGGGTGCATACCTATAGGGATTCCCCTGCCGTTGTCAATTACGGTTATGCTGTTGTCACCATTTATTGTTACGGATATTTCATCGCAATGACCCGCAAGCGCCTCGTCAATTGCATTATCTACAATTTCATAAACAAGGTGGTGAAGCCCCCTTGGACCCGTAGAGCCGATATACATACCGGGCCTTTTTCGTACCGCCTCCAGCCCTTCTAAGACTTGAATCTGGTTTTCGTCATAATTTTTTTGAATTATTTCCGACATCCAATCGTTTACCTCCATGCTACAGTTTAGGAAATACTCCCTTAGCTGTTTTAATTTTAGTTCTTATATTAAAATATCAAAATTTATTTGATGTATAACTTGTTATTATCTGCCCTTTTAAGCAGGGTAGATGTGGATATTTGGGAGATATACACCGTTTTTTTGCCTTTTTTTTCGCAAATTATTGCGGATTTGGGAAGCTCCGGAGAAACATCAATCACCTGATTTTGCTTTTGGGCAAGCTTTAGGAAATTTTTTGTGTGCGCGGAAACAGTTGAATTTTCCAGGTCTATTATGGCAATTATGTCCTTTTCGTTTACCACCACATTTTCGCCTAAATGAAGATACACTACTGTTTCACATCCTCCACATATATTTTCTTTGCATTTTTATATTTCAAAGGACTTGTGCAGGTAATAATAACCTGCATATCCTTGATATTCCTAATTAGATATTCTTGCCTAAAATCGTCAAGTTCACTCATAACATCGTCAAGCAGCAAAACAGGCATCTCACCGGTGTGCTCCAAAATAATCCCAACCTCTGCCATTTTAAGGGAAAGAGCGGCTGTGCGCTGCTGTCCTTGGGAGCCAAAAAGCTTTGCCGGACAGCCATTTATAACTATTTCAAAATCGTCCTTGTGGGGACCGGAAAGGGAAGTTTTAAGCTTTTTCTCCCGTTCCCTCACTTTTTGTATGTCACAGCAAATCTGGCGCCTTATTTCTTCCTTAGAGGAAAAATCACTTACCGGTGTGCCGCATAGATATTTAAGTTCAAGGCTTTCGCCGCAGATGTCCTTATGCACGGATGCCGCCTTTTTCTCTAAATTATCTATATAGCTTTTGCGAAACCAAATAACCTCGGCGCCAAACTGGGCAAGCTTTTCGTCCCATACCCAAAGAGTTTTGCTCTCCGGGTTGTCCCTAAGCAGCTTGTTTCTTTGACCAAGTACCTTTACATATTGGGAAAGGGCATGAAAATACTTCCTGCTAAGCTGGCATATTCCAATATCCATCATTCTGCGCCTGTCCTTGGGCGAGCCCTTTACAAGCCGCAAATCCTCGGGGCAAAACATAACCGCATTGAAAACCCCCATAAGCTCCGAAGTTTTTTCAAAAGGCACTTTGTTTATTTTAATCTGCTTTTTCTTATTGGTAAACAGAATTATTTCTCCTGTGTTTTCCCTACCTCGGGAATAAAAAGAGGCAGATATTTTTGCGCTTTCACATCCGAATCGAATCATCTCCGCCTCCCGGGAAAAACGATGGGACCGGGCAGAAGACAAAAGAAAAATTGCCTCTAAAATGTTGGTTTTGCCCCTTGCATTTTCCCCATAAATAATATTTACGCCCCTATCGAAGGCAACATGGCCTTTTTCATAGTTTCTAAAGTCGGTAAGAAAAATCTCGTCAACAAACATGAATTTCAATCCCCTGAAAAGACACCACATCACCTTTTCGGATTTTCTTGCCACGCTGGGTGACAACCCCTCCATTAACCAAGACCTGTCCGTCCAAAATAATCATTTTAGCATCAGAGCCGCTTTCGGCAATGGCCGAAAACTTTAAAAGCTGGTCCAGTTTTATATATTCTGTCGTAATTTCTATATTAACCTTTTCCATAACTATCTGTCCGCCCTAAGCCTTACAGGAAGGACTATATACTTGAAGCTGTCGCCTTCAAAGGGAGTGATAAGGCAGGGGTTTGCAGGACCTACAAATTCAACGTTTATTTTTTCCGTTGTGCAGGCTTTAAGCGCTTCAAGCAGGTATTTGTTGTTAAAGCCTATTTCAATATCATCGCCCTTCATGTCAACTGGCACAATTTCATCAACCTTACCTGCGGAGGTTTCGCAGCAGATGTTGGCTGTTGGTCCTTCAATTTTAACAATAACAGGGGATTTGTTAATTTCGCTTGTAATAATTATGGATGCCCTGTCAACCGCCTCAATTAAAGGCCTTACATCTGAAATTATGGATGTTTTAAATTCGCTGGGTATGATTTTTTCATAGTCTATATAGTCACCTTCAAGAAGCCTTGAGGTAAATATAACATTGTCAAATTCAAACCTTACGTTTTTATTGGAGCATTTTATGATAATCTTATCGTCGCTTTCGCCTATTATGCTGTTTATTTCTTTAAGGGTTTTTGAGGGGATTACAATTGCAACGTCGCCCAAATAACCGCTTACGGCATCGTTTTCCGTAACAATTTTTTTATACGCAAGCCTAAAGCCGTCAATAGCAACCATATTTACATTGTTTCCCGAAGCCTCCAGCAGGCAGCCTGTTAAAATTAGCTTTGTTTCACTTGTTCCAACGGCAAATATGGTATGTTTTATAAGGTCCTTTAATTCACTTTGGGTTAGAATAATGTCAAATTTCGTTTCAAAAACATGAATTTCAGGAAAGTCGCTTGCCGATACTCCGTTTAATTTAATGTCGGAATTTCCGCATTTGATTCTTACCACATTGTTTTCGTTTGCTGTATCGGTGTCACCGATGCCTTTTGCGCTTACTTCTATTGTAACGGTGTCGCCACTCATCTTTCTGATTGCGTTTCCGAAAAGGTTTGCATTTACAGCAACTTTTCCTTCCGAGATTATTTCAGAGCCGATAATACATTCTATACCAATATCAAGGTCGTTTCCCACAAGCACAACCTTTCCGTCTTCTGCTTTTATTAGTATGCATTCCAACGCAGGGATTGTCGAGCGAGAGGCAACAGCCCTTTGTACTATACTTATAGCTTCGGTTATGGCAATTCTATCGCATACAAGTTTCATTTTAAAAGCTCCTTTCAAATATTTAGCAATATGTTTTTTACAAGCAATATTATGTAAAGCTGTGTAGGCTTTAGTATATAGGATATTTTTTTAGTTAAAGCAGTAGTAGGGCATGTTTAACTTGTTGAAAAGTCCAAAACAGCTTGCAGCGTATGAAAAAATGCCTGTTGAAAATGTTGTGGAAACTTATGATTGTTTTCAA
>JAQVDK010000014.1 GCA_028697835.1 Eubacteriales bacterium
ATCGGTGGACAAACTTGTAATTTTGTTGTAATATATAATATAGGTGATGGTATGAAAGTAAAAACAGTTTTTTTCTGCAACGAGTGCGGATATGAATCCTCAAAATGGCTGGGCAAATGCCCTGCCTGCGGAATGTGGAATACAATGGTTGAGGAAAGAATAAAGCCCGAGGATACCATTTCTGCCAAAACATCTTTCAACGGGCGAAAGGAAAAGCCTAAAAAGCTTAAAGAAATTGAAGTGGTGGACGAGGACAGGCTTAAAACAGGCATTTTGGAGCTGGACAGGGTTTTAGGCGGGGGAATTGTAAAAGGCTCGCTGGTTTTGGTAGGCGGCGACCCGGGAATTGGCAAATCCACCCTGCTTCTTCAAATGTGCCAAACGGTTTGCCCGGGGGAGGCTGTTTTGTATGTGTCGGGTGAGGAATCCCAAAGGCAGATTAAAATGCGTGCGGACCGCCTTGGTGTGGACAATGAGCGTTTGCTGCTGCTTTCCGAAACCAATTTGGAGGACATTATCCTTGAAATAGAAACATCAAGACCATCTCTTGTTATCATAGACTCCGTGCAAACCATGTATAGCAGCACCATAACCTCGGCTCCGGGAAGTGTCAGCCAAGTCAGAGAGGTTACCCAGATTTTAATGAGGATTGCAAAGGAAAACAACATTTCCGTTTTTGTTGTGGGGCATGTTACAAAAGAAGGGGCTATCGCAGGACCGAAGGTTTTAGAGCATATGGTGGATTGTGTTTTGTATTTTGAAGGCGAGCGCCACCAGTTTCACAGAATCCTGCGGGCTGTTAAAAACAGATTTGGCTCTACTAATGAAATCGGTGTTTTTGAAATGAGCACATCAGGACTTTTAGAAGTTGCAAATCCTTCGCTTATGCTTCTTGCAGGAAGGCCCGAAAACGTCAGCGGCTCTTGCGTAATATGTATTTTAGAGGGTACAAGACCGGTTTTGGCAGAAGTGCAGGCGCTGGTTTCAAAAACCAATTTCCCCGCCCCAAAGCGGATGGCAACGGGCATTGAGTATAACAGGGTATCCCTTATTATGGCAGTGCTTGAAAAGCGTGTAGGGTTTAATTTATCTTCCCAGGATGCATATGTAAATGTAGTTGGCGGAATCAGGGTGGACGAGCCTGCCGCAGACCTTGGAATTGCCCTTGCCATAGCGTCAAGCTATAGAAACATATACATATCAAGCAACGTCCTTGCTATTGGCGAGGTTGGTCTTACCGGCGAGATACGGGCGGTGAACGCCATTGAAAAGCGGATTTTAGAGGGAATAAAGCTTGGGTTTGAATGTATTATAATTCCTGAAGGAAATGGGTATAATATTGATATACCTGAAAATGTTGTCATTCATAAAGTGGCTAATTTGCAGCAGGTGCTAAATATTTTTTGACTTTTTTTGAAAAAAGTAGTATAATTGTAAGTATGGAGTGTTTTTAAAAGCTCATAACAACAATGGGAGGTAAGTTATTAATGTATAATATAGGTGACAAGATAGTTTATCCCATGCATGGCGCAGGGATAATAGAGGCGATTGAGGAAAAAAAGTTTCTCAAGCAAAAGCAGTCATACTATATAATGCGAATGCCCATTGGCGATATGAAGGTTATGATTCCCGTTTGCAATTGCGAAGAAATCGGCATAAGAAATATTGTTGACAGGGATACCGCTTGCGGGATTTTAGAACAATTCAAGCATTTAAAAACCGACATCAACGACAACTGGAACAAACGGTACAGGGAGAATCTTGGCAAAATTCGCTCGGGTGATATTTTAGAGGTTTTGGACGTGGTAAAATCCCTGATGATTCGTGACAGGCTAAAGGGACTTTCCACCAGCGAGAGGAAAATGCTGAACAATGCCAAGCAAATCGTAATTTCCGAGTTGGTTTTGGCAAAGGTCGCACTTTATGAGGAAATCGAAAAGATAATGGAAGAGGTTGTTGAAGAAGAATGTAACCATATATAATGCACAGCGCTGACAATTTGTGTTTGCCAGCGTTTTTTATTTTTTAGCAGGAAAATGCAAACAAAACAGGCTTCCATATATCAGGGAAGCCTGTTTTGCATATATTTTATTCGGGCAGGCGGGTAAGTATCCATGCCGCCATTTTGCTTTCGTCTGTCCACAGCTTTCCTGCCGAGGCATAATCCGTTACCCTAAAATGCCCCCCGTCATTGGTGGGAATACAAAGCTCGATTATATGCTCGTATGGCGCAATGTCTGTTTCGGGGAAAACCGCTGTAACATACCCCGATTTGTCAACGGCTATGTCCAAAGGCTTATCCACATCAACTCCAAGGCGCCTTTCGGCTGTCAGCACCAGGGGACCTCGGCGCAGTGCCACATGGTATTTGGCTAAAGGGTCCTCCCTGTCGTAAGTGGGTATCATGTAATTTTGTCCCCATATTACTTTGTTCATTAGTATTTCTTCGCCGTAAGGGGTTGGATAAATTGCTTGCGTGCGCATATCCAACGAAAGCTCTATAAAGTCGCCTTCTTTCCATTTGCGAGTTAGCGATATGTAGCCTTCCTGTGGCTCTACACCCTCCCCGTTTACCGATATATTTGTGTCTTTGCTCCATGCCGGGTTTCTGAGCATTAAAGTAAATTCTTCTTCCAAGGCCTTCGATATTTCAATGCGGATATCCCCATGTTTTGGGTATTGTGTTTGTATATGCAGCGTTAGTGGGCTTCCTGCGGGAGTTTTGGCAGAAATTGTGCCGGGGTTGTATAAATTCAGCACAATGCCTTGTTTTGAGCGCATCAGCGTCATTTTTGGGATTAGCCCGCCTCCTGCCGCGCCGATACAAGCGCAGCACCCGTAGTAATGCTTATCCGGCATAATTTTAAAACCGCCGATACCGTTTCCCCTTGTGCCTGATGTAAGGGGGCTGTAGCTGTCAAAGGGCAGGGGTCGGATAACAAGGTCCGGATAATCCTGTTTTATTGACGGCTCTATGGTTTTTTCCGTGTTTACAGAGCCTAAATAAGCGTTATACAATGATTGCTCGAAGGCATCCGCATATTTGGGGTTTCCTGTTAGCATGGTTAGCTGGTAAAAGAATTTCATCAAGGTTACGGTTACACAGGTTTCTTGCAAAATGTTTCCGTTGGTGGTGTTTGCCTGCCTTGCGGTTGAATGGTCAAACAGCTCGTGCGTGCAGCCGCTGCAGCCGATTATTGTAAAATCCTTTTCTAAAATCCTGTTGGCAAAATTTACAATGGCAACCTTGTATTTTTCGATTTTTGTAATCCTGTAATATTCCAACAGCCCTTCAAAGCAGGAAATCATCTCATATGCTTTTGTTACGGGATATTGATAGGGGTAAAAGTCGTTTTGAAAGGCAAGCTCAAAAATATTTACCACCGATGTTCCGCCTGTTTCGACGATATATGTTGCAAAATCAAAATATTTTTGCTCGTGTGTAAGGTTATACAGCCTTACAACGGGCTCGAGAAGCGAAGCGGAGTTTAAGCCCCTCCAATGGCTTGTGGCGTGTGTTATGGGAAGCTTTCCTTCCTCCAAAGGTCCTATTTTGGACATTATATAATCAAGCTGGCGACTTAAGCAGGATACAATCCTGTCAATCAAAAGTGCATCGTCGCATATTTCAATAAAATATTGCATACCAAGGAGTACATACTTCCTGCACCAGATATCCCAGCCGCTAAATTCTTTTTCAAAGGGATAGCTGCTGATTCTGCCGTTATGGTCAAAGCTTTCCGTCATATCTTTTACTGTTTGGGCAAGAATTTCATATAGTTTTTTGTTTCGGGTGTAAGAATAGATAAAACAGGCGCCCCTCATCATTTTGCCCCAATACTCTCCGCGCCAGCCGTTGTCTGTGTCGGTGTGCTGTCTGAATTGATTGACAAACCGACTCCAGGTATCCGGGTCCATTAACTGAAAGGCCTCAATATAGCGTATTGTTTTGTCGATTATTCCTTCAAATTTGCAAACATTGTCCTGACTGCCGAAGAAAACATTTGCGTTTGGCTTTGTAAAATTCGCACTGCTACGGTGCATACTTGCTACCTCCCTGTATTGATTGATTTTGATATTTAACAAGTAAATGTTTAAAGCCGCCTTGTTTGTAAAAAAACAACCGTTTTACTATATTTTAACACATATTTTTGCATTTGCAATTGCAAAAACTTAGCATGTAAAATTGACTTAATTTGATATTTGTGATACCATAAAGGCAGGAGGTGCTTATATGGCAGGCTATAAACAGGATATTTTGACTGCTTTGCAAACCATGGGAAGTGAGCGGAGCAGAGATTTTAGCAAAATAGAACGTATGGAAAAGTATGTAAGCAATGCCAATAAAAATGTGCATCTTTGCATGCACCCGTCAGATACGCTGCATTACTATCATACTCATGATTTTTTCGAGATAAATTATGTATATGAAGGCAGCTGTATTAATCAGATAGAAGGCAAAAGCCTGCAAATGACCAAGGGGGATATGCTGTTTATCCATCCCGGCACCTTCCATACGGTATATTCGGACGACTCAAGCAGGGTAGTGAATATACTTATACGCACCCCGTTTTTTATAAAAAATTTCGTTAATATTGATGCGCAGGATTCCTCCCTTGAGTTATTTTTGTGCAAAGCCGGGAACAAATCATATTATAAATATTTAATGTGTAGGGGAAAAGAAGTTTTTGATGTAATAGCCCAGCTGGTCAAAGAAGAGCATGAAGGCAGCACAAACGCCGAAATAATGCAAGAAGCACTGTTTTCTGCCATGATATGCAGGCTTTCACGGGAGGGGGGCGGCATGGTGCTCTCGGACGTGAGGGGAGTATCCTCAAGCAGTATGGTTGACATTTTGCAATATGTATATGCGAATTTTGCCGACGTAACCCTTTCGGAGCTTTCCGAAAAATTCAGCTATTCCCGGGCTCATATCAGCAGAATGTTTTCACAGCAGACGGGAAAAAGCTTTACCGACACGCTTTTGGAAATTCGTATGGATTATGCAAAAACATACCTTATTGAAACGGATAAAAAAATAGCAGAGATAGCCCGTCTTTTAGGCTATGAAAGCGTGGAATACTTTCAGAGGGCATTTAAACTGTATTTTGGCGTTACGCCGCTGTCTTTCAGAATGAAAAATAGGTAGGCCGTTTTATCGGCACCGAGCATCAAAGCTCATAGATAACCTTTGCAACAGCACCGTTGTCGTTTGAAACGGTAACACGGTCGGCGATGTCTAAAACCTCCTGACAAGCATTTGCAACAGCATAGCCAATGTCGGCGCATTTTATCATTGTAATGTCGTTTTCATAGTCGCCAATGCAAACAACTTTGCGAACGGAAGGAAGATGGCATCTTAGGGCTTTGACCGCATCGCCCTTTGTGCCGATGGGGGAGAGGATTTCAAGCCCGGTTGCCCAGCTTCTGACAAAATTATATTTTTCACTAAACGCAGATTCTGTCAGTAGTTTTTGAAGGTTTTTTGTGCTGTTGGCATCTTCCATATAAAGCACAAATTTACACCACTGTTTTTTGTGGTACAGTCCTAACAATTCAGATTTTTGCTCCACTGCAAAATTATAGGAATTATCTAAAGAATGAAGTGTGATAAAATTAATTCCTTTCCAGTTTTCCCAGATAAAATCGAATAAATCAAGAGAGTTTGAGGGCATAAAGGATTTCTTTATAAAACAGCTTTTTTCAAAATCATACAAGGTGGCTCCGTTGTGAGCAATTACCGGACAATTCAATTCAATATGCTCCAAAAAGCTTGAAAGATAAAAGGGGCTCCTTCCCGAGGCAATGGTGAAAAGTCCTCCGTTTTGCTGGAAATACGAAATAGCATGCGCCACTTCTTGTGTAATAGCATTCTTGCTGTTTACAAGCGTTCCGTCCAAATCACTGCAAATTAAAATACCACTGTATTTTGCCATTTTACTGTCCTTTCTTTTTTATGTTATAAAAATATCTAAACTTTGAATACCCAAACCTTCAAAACAGCAAGGCATTCGCGAAGATAGTTTACGGGCGCTGTGTACCAATCGGTTTTAGCACCTAAGCGAGCTGAAGGAATTGACGCCTGCCTCGAAATGTATCCCGCCCTGTATGTGTGAAAGTCGTTGGTAATAAAAGCTGCATTGTATTCCCTTCGGAATATTTCATCAAGCAGTTTTTTTGAGTATAAAAAATTTTCATATGTACTTGTGGATTTATCCTCTTTTATTATGCGGCTCTCATCCACACCTCGGCTTATCAGGTACTGTGCCATTGCCTCGGCTTCGGGTATGTCCTCTTGAGGTCCTTGCCCGCCTGATACAACTATGATGCAGTTTTTATTGATTTTGGAATATTCCACAGCCTTCTCAAGGCGATGGGCGAGGGGAAGGGATACATGCTTTCCGCGCACAGCGGCACCAAGCACGATTATAGCGTCTTCCGTATAGTTTACAGTATCCGTTTTCCCGTATATATACAAAAACGAAATTAATATGCACAAAAAAGCCGCACATGCATAACCGGCATATCGAATAGCCTTCAATATACCGGTTTGCGCCAGCTTGTTAATTTGTTTAAGCCATATTCCATAGATAAGCAGGACAAACCCTGCACCGCAACTTAAAATCAGTCCCAAATTGAAATTTGAAACCATTGACATGAAAATTGTAATTAAAGTCAGGAAACCTCCTGCGGTTATTAAAGCAAATCTTATAAAACTCATAATCCCACCTTAAACAGCTACCATTTTCGGCTGCTGCCCCCGCCGCCGGAGGAACCGCCGCCACCCTTGAAACCACCGCCAAAACCTCCACCGCCGAAGCCGCCACCTCCAAAGCCGCCGCCTCCAAAGCCGCCTCCGCCGCCTCGTCCGCCTCGGCGACCGCCAAACAAGATGATGGAAGTTATAACAAATTTGGTTATCCTTCCGCGGTTAAAAATTAAATCAAGAAGAAACAATACTATAATTATTATGCCGCCAAGGTCAAAGTCCTCTTCGTTTTCCGAGCGGTCCACATCATATTCTTTTGAAACGCTGCCAAGGGTTACATTATATTCTTTGGCAATTTCCTGTGCCAAAACTTCGGTTGTAGAGATAATTGCCATATCAAAATTTCCTTCTGCTAAATATGGTATAAGGTAATTATCCTGAATACGTCCCGTTTTACCGTCGGGAAGCGCACCTTCCAGGCCATACCCAACCTCTATCCTCGATTCTCTTTCGTTTATCGCCAAAAGAAGAAGCACACCGTTGTTTTTGTCCTTTTGACCGATACCCCATTTTCTAAAAAGCTCCAGGGCATATTCTTCGATTGTATTGTCGCCTATGCTCGGAACAATTACCACAACAAGCTGCGCCGTTGTTTTGTTTTCGACTTCCCTTGCAAGGCCTTCCGCCTGGGATTTTGCGGAAGTGCTTAAAACATTTGCAAAATCGTTAATGTAAGAATCGGTGGGGTTGGGGATTTTTGCCTGAACCAAAACGTTAAGAAGGCATAGCAAGACCAGTGAAAAACAAGCTGAAAAACGTAGTTTTTTCGTCATTGCAATGCCTCCTTTGATTTATAATTAAAACTGTACCTTTGGCGCATCTTTTGCAGATTCCGAAGCTTCAAAATAATCTCTTTTTTCATATTTCAACATTGAAGCGTATATGTTGGTCGGGAACTTTTGAATGGTTGCGTTATAGTCTCTAACTGCATCGTTATAGTCCTTTCTTGCAACCGCCAAACGGTTTTCCGTTCCCGAAAGTTCGTCCATAAGATGTTGAAAATTCTGGTCGGCTTTTAACTGCGGATATGATTCCGAAAGAACCAAAAGCCTGCCGATTGCATTTGACAGAGCATCATTGGCCTGGGCGGCTTCATTAGCGCCGGATGCACCTATAAGTCTTGAGCGCGCCTCGGCAATGTCGCTGAAAACCTCTTGCTCGTGGGCTGCATATCCTTTTACCGTTTCAACCAAGTTTGGAATTAAATCTGCCCTTCTTTGAAGGTTGTTTTCCACCTGGCTCCACTTACTGTCAACTTCCTCGTTTAAAACAACCAAAGAGTTATAAGTACCTTTAATGCTTGAAAATGCTAAAAAAGCTAATAGAACTACAACACCAAGTACAATCCACTTTTTATTTTTCATGGCAAAATCATCTCTCTTTCTGATTCTATAATAATACAATTATTATTATACACTATTTTTCCCAATGTTCCAATAGAATTATAAAAATATTTTTTTATTTTCCTTTGCGCTTTCATACATTGCAAGCATGACATTGGTTGAATGAATGGAATCTTCCAAGGATATATAATCGCCTTTATCCGCAGCTAAAGACGTGTAGAAGTCATCAACAGCCCTCATGTGTCCGCTTCCCCAATAGGATTTTCCGTATAAGGTGGTGTTATCAAACGCCAAAACCTGTGCATTATCATCCGTAATTTTATAAAGGCGGTTATCTGCGTACCTTAAAAGAGCGTTTTCAAAATTTATTTCAATCCTAAAAGGGCTCGAAGGGGGATAAGCATTGGTGCAATATAGGCAGCCTCGCATTTGGTTTTCAAATTCAAAAAAAGCATCGGCTGTGTCTTCAACTTCAATAACCCCCGGCAGGGATTTATTGGACATGCTTGCGGTAACGCTTTTTATTTTTCCGCCTAAAAGGTTTAAAAGGTCCACAATATGAACGGCCTGATTAATCACAAGCCCGCCGCCTTCAGTTTTCCACTTGCCCCTCCAGTCATCATGCATATAATACTCGGGCGTTCTGTGCCAAGTTAAAAAACCTGCAATCCCAAGCATTTTTCCAAGGGATTTGTCGTTTTTTATAAGCTCCGCCATTTTAACTATGGAATTGTTGGTTCTGTTTTGAAGCATGACGCAAACCTTTTGCGTGTTTTTTTCGTATTCTTTGATTAAGGTGGAAAGCTCGTCTTTGCTCATTGCCACAGGCTTTTCCAAAACAACGTGTTTTCCGTGTTTTAAAGCCTCTTCGGCCATTGGAACATGAAGATAGTGCGGTGTGCAAATATGGATAACGTGGATATTAGAGTCAGCTAAAACCTGTTTAAAGTCCGAGTAAAGCTTTACATCACTGTTGCAGCCTTCAAGCCTTTTTGGGTCATTGTCGCAAATGGCATAAAGGTTTGCATATTTGCTTTCTTCCACTGCTTTTTGGTGGATGGGACCCACAGCTCCAAAACCCACAATTGCAGCATTAAACTTTTTCATAAAAAATCAATCCTTCTTTATAAACGCTGTATTTTCATTTATTATAATTCTTATAAAGCCAAATTTCAATGTATTAGTGAAAAATTTAGTAAAAAATTATATAATTTCTTAATTTTGTATAAAATGCCATTTGGCTATTGCGAATTTTTTGAAAAGTGTTATAATATATTTTATATAAATGTTCGTTATAGCAAGGTTTTCTATTATAAGAGAGGAAGTGTTGTGAGGTGAATGTTATGGTGTTTGATTATTCGCTTTTGATACGGCTTGTTGTTGCAGCACTTTTGGGTGGTATTATCGGTTTTGAACGGGGTGGCAGCAATCACGAGGCGGGGCTTAGGACGCATATTATATTGTGCCTTGGCGCGTCCATGATTGCAGTTTTAAGCGAGCTTATGGTAAAACAGTACGGCATAAACTCGGAGGTTATGAGGATGAGCGCGCAGGTTATAAGCGGCGTTGGTTTTTTGGGTGCAGGCAGTATAATTATGGACGGTAACCGAATAAGGGGTATTACAACAGCCGCAGGGCTTTGGACAACAGCGGGGGTTGGTCTTGCAGTGGGAAGCGGAAACTATATTTTGGGCATTGCAACGGTTGTGTTGATGCTTTTCGCAACTTTAGGCTTAAAATCCATAACAACCAAGCTAAAGCTAAGCTATTACCGTATCAAAGTAAAGATTTCGGACAGGGGAGCGCTTAAAGATTTGCTTAAAAAACTGTCGGATAATGCTGTGAAAATCGACTCTATAAAGGTCGAGGAAGGCAAGGAGCTTGATACCGTCTATGCGGTTTTGGAGATTAAGGTTTCAAGGCACCATGACATGGATTCTTTAATTTATCAAATTGGCGGGTATAACGAGGTTGTTGAAGTTACCGCAATCTGACCATAAAAGGCCGCTTGATTTGCGGCCTTTTATGTTGTATAATAAGTTATCATTGTTTTGGAAGGAACGTGCTTTTATGGAATTTTCAAGCCTTATATGCAAAAGCTTAAACCGTCTGTTTCCTTTGCCCGTCCATCCCTTTAACCTGCAAAACCAAGGCGTTAAAACCTATGCCCAGTGGCAGTTCGAAAAAGGCGAAGAAACGATAAAGTTTTATCTGCCAAAGGTTGGCACAGAGGAGATGTTCAAGGACAAAAAGGTTTTGGACATTGGCTGCGGGGCGGCGGGAAAAACCTTGTATTATGCCTCGATGGGGGCGGGGAAGGTATGGGGAGTTGATGTTGTTGCCCACTACGAAAAAGAGGCATATGAACTTGCAAAGTCAAAGGGCTTGCAGGATAAATTCACCTTTGTTTTAGGCGATGCCGCAAATCTTCCTTTTGAGGACGGCTTTTTTGACACAATCATAGTAAATGATGCCATGGAGCATGTGGACAAGCCGCTGGCGGTTTTGAGGGAGTGTTACAGGGTGCTTAAAAAAGGCGGCAGGCTTTATGTTAATTTTCCTCCTTATTATCATCCCTTTGGCGCCCACCTTAGCGATGTTATAGGCTTTCCGTGGGTGCATTTGTTCTTTGGTGATAAAACTTTGATAAAAGTATATAAGGATTTGGCAGGCAGCATGCCGGATGGAGAAAAACGCATTAACTTTAGGATTTCAAGGGACGAAAACGGAAAGGAATACTTTTCTTATATAAACCGCATGACTATAAAAAGGTTTAATAAAATTTTAGATGAAACAGATTATAAAACGGTGTATTACCACGAAGCCCCCTTGAGGGATGTTTTAAAGCCTTTGGCAAAAATACCTTTGCTAAAGGAAGCTTTTGTACGGATGGTTGTAGCGATACTGGAAAAATAGAGCCGGCCTTTTTTGGTCGGTTTTTTCTTTTATATTTAGGGAAAAAGCAAATCCTACTACTTTGTTACAATGCTTGATATGCCCCTTTTAAAGTGGTATAATGAAAGTGTTAAGCTTGCAAGTACCCTTAAATTATAGGAGGGATATAAAAATGAGAGGATTTAGCGCTTTAAAAAGTAAGGTTATTTCCATGCCTGCCGAGGTTTATAGAACCTTCTACAGGTTTCCCTTAAGCATTTTGTCCGCTGTGGCTTTTTATGTTTTGTGGTCTTTGGACGGGCATACCAGCCTTGAAATTGACGAACGGCTATTGATGGTGCTTTCGTTGGGGTTTGTGCTTTTTGCGGCATTTGAGCTGATTTTGGAGTCTTTCGAGGCAGACAGGTTGCCCTACAGAACTGCGGCGGCATTTGTTGGTCTGGGTATTTTGGCAGCCTGCTATTACTACATATTCATAGGAACATCGCAGAGGGATGTTTATGTGTTCGGGCTTATCCTTGCCGGAGCAGTTTTTGTTGCGGCAGTAGCGCTTGATTTAAAAAGCGGCGACAGATTTGAAATAAATGTTGCAAGGATTATTTCCCGGCTTTGCATATCCGCACTTTTTGCCATAGTGTTTATTTTGGGCTTTTTGGCTGTTTTGGGGGCTGTTGACCTTTTGCTTGTTGATGTTGAAGGGGAGGCTTACCTGGAAGTTGTGCGCATTGGCTCCTCCGTGTTTTTCCCTATCATGTTTTTAAAGGGGCTCCCGAAAAAAGGGGAACAGGCCGAGTTTCCAAAGCTGCTAAAAGGACTTTTGCGGTTTGTAGTTGTTCCGATAATGCTTGTTTTTACATTGGTTTTATATCTATATTATATAAAGCTTGTTATAGAGCGCAGCCTTCCCATAAGCGAGGTTGGCGGAGTGTCTTTGGCGTTTTTGGGAATTGGCATTCCTGCAACGATTTTGATTACTTATTTTGACGAAAAAATGCAAAGAATTGTAAGAAAACTTTTCCCGTATGTCCTTATCCCTGTAATTGGAGTTTTGTTTTTGGCGGATATTCGCCAGCTTAGCCTGTACGGGGTTACAATTACAAGGTATTTGGTGGCGGCGGGCGGTATCGGTGCTTTGATATCGGTGGCTTTAATGTGCGCCAAAAAGGGAAGGTATCAAAGGTTTTCTCTTTTGATTGCGGCGGTTTTGTGCTTTATAAGTGCATACGGGCCAGCAAGTGCATATAATTTGTCGTCACAAAGCCAATCTGCAAGGCTGGAGCATTATTTAACCAAGAATAATATGCTCCTTGACGGCAAAATAACGCCAAATGCAGATATTTCCTCAGAGGATAAAGAGGAAATAAAGTCGATTATTCGCTATATGAACAGCAATGATTTGGCAAAGCCTTCGTATTTAGAGGAAATAGAAGGCGAGTATGAGAAGCATTTGGGCTTTTCGCTGGATTATTACCGCAGCAACAATACGCAGTATTTCCATGCCGAAATGAACTTGCTTGACATAAGCGATTATGATTATTTGATATATGATGTATATAACAAAACTTCTGCGGGAGCATACAGTGTTGATAGCGAAAGCGATATTATAGCAATTAAAAGAAATGACGAGGTTGTGGCTGAAATTTCTAAAAATGAAGTAGCCGAGGAAATTTACAGCAAGGTTGACAAGGCGGCAAGAACTCAAAGAGGTGACGCACTGAGCTTTGTTTATGAAAATGAAAAAATAAAGATTAAATTGATGTTTTCGTATATAGATATCTATGCCGATGGTGAAAAAACCTTGTATGAAGGCGGTAATTTTATGCTGCTGCTTAAAGAAAAATAGACGGGTGATGATTATGAAACGGGGCATTTTGCTGTTTTTGGCTTTCTTGCTTTTAGTTCCAAAAGCTGCCCTTGCGCAGGATTATGAGCTTGAAAATATTATTAATATTGCTCTTGAAAAACTGGATATTCCGGAGTATTATACCGAATTTGCAAGCAGAATCCAACAGGACAACCAAGGAAGGCTGTACGAGCTTTCTTGGAGGGGCGAAACAGAGGACAAGACAAAAGGAGGCTATGCGTCTGCAATTTTGGATATACAGGGCAGGATTATGTATTACAGCAATTTTGAATACGGGGAGTTTGAAGGAGACTATAAGCTATCCTCCCTTGATTTAAACGGGGCTGTAAGCATTGCAAAGCAAAGCATGGCTAAAATCCTTCCGGAATTTTCGGCAAGTTTAAGGTCGTTTTCCTCGGAAAACTATACGCTTAGAAACTCCCAATCGTACAATATCAGTTTTTATAGATGCGAAAACAGCGTTCCTTTATACAACAACTATGTTCTGGCAAGCGTTGACGCAAACACACATAAGCTTACGGAGCTTTCGGTTGTATGGGACGATGTGGAAAGATTCCCCACCCCCAGCGGAATAATTTCACCGCAGCGCGCCCAGCAGCTTTTTCTAAACAACATAGGGATTTCATTGGGCTATTACAATGATATGGACGGCAATCCTGTTTTAATGTATGGCGTGGACAATTCGGGGGATTTATACATCAATGCCTATACAGGCGAGGTTGTAAGAGGACTGAGCGATACGGGCCTTGGTATATATGAGGCTGACAACCCTTCGTTAAAATATGAGTCCGATACATATACCCTGCGTGACGATATGCAGGGGCTTACGCCTTACGATATGCTGGAAAGTGATGTAAAAGACAAGATTGGCATGCCGGCGAAGTTTGAATTATCCTCTTTAACCGTGTCCGACGGGCAAAGCGGCACTACGTATTATAACGCAAGCTATCTGTCGGAGGATGGGGAAAGCGTTAATGTTCAAGTGGATGCAATTACAGGTCAAATTACCGCGTATTATAATAATACTCCCACGGAAGGATATATCGCAAACGAGCAGTCGGCTGTAAAAAAAGCCGAAAGGTTTGTGGAAAAAGCCGCGCCCCTTCTTTTTGAGCAATGCGAAAGGAAGCCTTCGGTTATCTACAGCGCCAATTCCTACAACATATTTTTCACACGCTTGGTAGATGGCATAAAGTATAAAAACAACGGGCTTCTTGTTATAATAAACGGTTTTACGGGAGAAATTACAGCATATAGAAGCATGTGGACCCAAAAAGATTTTCCGATTCCATACCCTTTTATATCTCAAAACGAAGGCATAAATATTATTTTTGAAAATGTTCCTTTCCAGCTTCAATATGTGCCCACTTACAAGGGGAGCACCCCGGGCGGCGTCTCTTACAAGGAAGTAAGCCTTGTATATGCCTTTTTGCGACAGATGCCGCTTTATGTAAATGCTGAAACGGGAAAGCTTTGCAATGTTTTCGCTCAGCAGTACAAGCCGGTAAAAACCAAGTTTTTAGATGTTGAGGGGCATATTTACGAGCAAAAGATTAACACCCTGCTACAATGTGGCGTTCTTGATGAAGGGGAATTTTTCCTGCCGGAGGAGCCTTTGCTGCAAGCAGATTATTTTAAATGGATGCACAGAGCGGTTAATGTAAACAGTCAGGTAGGTATTGACCAAATTTATAATCAGTTGTATAATAATGGGGTTGTTACACAGGAAGAAAGGGAAGATGAAAAAACCATTACCTTAGAAGAGGCAGTAATGTATTTAATAAGGTTTTTAGGCTATGGCGAGGTTGCACAGCTTCCCGACACATACCAAACAGGATTTCTTGACGAGCATGATATTTCTCCGGAGCTTATAGGTTATGCGGCTATTGCAAAGGGATTCGGCATTGTAAAAGGCGACGTTTTTTTACCTAAAAGGACGCTAACCCGTGCCGCAGGGGCAAATATAGTATATAACCTTCTTACCTCTGGAAGCAAAGGGAACTCAAACTCTGCAAATGGAGGCGAGCAATAAAAAATGAGAACAAATTTAACTTTGCTGACGGATTTTTACGAGATAACCATGGCACATGGCTATTTTGACCAAGGCATTGCTGATAAAATAGCATATTTTGACCTTTATTTCAGGCGGATACCCGATGGCGGCGGCTTTGCCATAATGGCAGGGCTGGAGCAAGTTGTAAATTACTTGGAAAACCTTAGCTTTACCAAAGAGGACATAGACTTTTTGCGAAGCAAAGAATGCTTTAGCGAGGAATTTTTGAACTATTTGGCAAATTTCCGCTTCGAATGTGATGTTTGGGCAGTGGAGGAAGGAACGCCGGTTTTTCCCAACGAGCCTTTGATTATTGTAAAGGGACCTATTCTTCAGGCTCAATTTATTGAAACCATGCTTCTTTTAACCATAAACCACCAGTCGCTTATTGCCACAAAATCCAACAGGATTGTCCGTGCGGCTGACGGGCGTACGGTTTTGGAGTTTGGCTCTCGAAGGGCACAGGGCTATGACGGTGCTTA
Source organism: Eubacteriales bacterium (assembly GCA_028697835.1). Lineage (GTDB taxonomy): Bacteria > Bacillota > Clostridia > Monoglobales > Firm-18 > STE-11. The sequence goes on from JAQVDK010000014.1 coordinate 15,407, forward strand.
TTACGGGGCAAGGGCAGCATATATAGGCGGCTGCGTAGGAACGGCATGTACCATTGCGGAGCGTGATTTGGGCATTCCTGCCGTAGGGACAATGGCCCATAGCTGGGTTCAGGTTTTTCCCGACGAATATTCAGCTTTTTGTGCGTATGCGGCGGTTTACCCTGATGACTGCCTTTTGCTTGTTGACACCTATAATGTGTTAAAAAGCGGTGTCCCCAATGCAATAAGGGTGCATAATGACGTTTTGGTGCCTATGGGAAAAAGGCTTAAAGGAATAAGGATTGACAGCGGCGATATTACCTATTTGTCTAAAAAAGCACGTAAAATGCTGGACGAAGCGGGACTTGCCGACTGCAAAATAATTGCGTCCAATTCATTGGATGAGTATATAATAAGGGAAGCCCTTATGCACGGTGCGCAAATTGACTCTTTCGGCGTTGGCGAGCGGCTTATAACCTCAAGAAGCGAGCCTGTTTTCGGCGGCGTTTACAAGCTGGTTGCGCTGGAGAGCGGCAACAGGATTGTGCCCAAAATAAAGCTTAGCGAAAATGTTTCAAAAATTACAAACCCCGGCTTTAAAAACCTATACCGCCTGTTTGCAAAGGACGAAAGCCCCATTGCGGATGTTATAACATTGCATGACGAAGTTATTGACGATACAAAGCCTTACACAATCTTTCACCCTGAATATACATGGAAAAAGACTACTTTAACAGATTTTAAAGCAGAACCTCTTTTAAAGCGTATTTTTGACAAAGGCAAATGTGTATATAAGCTGCCTTCGCTAAAGGAAATACAAGAGCGCTGCCGTCGGCAGGTAGACAGCCTTTGGGACGAGATTAAGCGGTTTGAAAATCCTCATGAATATTATGTGGACTTGTCGCTGCCCCTATGGAATATAAAACAAAAGCTTTTGGGCAGCTATGTTGACGAAAACAATTAAAATATTTGCTTTCAAAAAGTGAAAAACAGGCATTTGCAAAGGCTGCAAATGCCTGTTTTATGTGTAAACCTTTACTCCTTTACACCTGTATAAATCCTGATTGCATCCCTTAGGAAAACGGCAGCGCCCGGCGACGCTTTATCATAATATTCAGAAAATCTGGCATCGTCGACATACATTTGGGCAACGCCCATGTGTGCCTCTTTTGTATAGCTGTCCCAAAAGTATGACAGCCACCTGCGATGCATATCGGCCGCTTTTTGCGCAAGCTCTCCTTGGGGGTTGACGGTTTTTACCGCTTCTCCCAATGTTTCGAGCAAGGCTTTTTCCAGCTCTTTAACCTCGTCATATTCTTCTTTGGTCATGTTTAAAACCTTGCGGTTTGATTTTTCAACCTGCTCACTACCATATTTTTCGCGAATTTCCCTACCGTATTTTTTCTCGTTTTCATCAATCAGGTTTTTCTTAAATCCTTCAAATTTTTCTTTATCGGACATTTCTTGTCCTCCTTTTTTCGTGGATATGGTTTTTTCAATGTTTTCAATTAGCAAATCAAGCCTGTCTCTTTCGGCAAAAAGCTTTTCGCGGTGTGCCTCAAGGGCCGCTACCACATTATAGCCGGGGGAGTCTAAAATCTTTTTAATGGTTTTTAAATCCACGCCAAGCTCACGGTAAAACATGACTTGCTGAAGCCTGTCAACTTCCGCCTGTCCGTATATCCTATAGCCCGACGGGCTAAGCCTTGCAGGCTTTAGTATTCCGATTTCGTCATAGTACCTTAAAGTTCTTGTACTTATGCCGGCTAAATTTCCAAGGCCCTGTACCGTATATTCCATATGCCCACCTCCTGACAATACAATTATATACCTTTACGTTGCGTCAATGTCAATAGGTTTTATTGAATTTGTTTTAAAATGTTTTGTTGCGGGTGTGGGATATTGCACAAAATTTTTAAATATAGGCAAAACATATTGAATTTTTATGTAAAAAAATATATAATAATAGAATGTGGTATTAATTAGATTACTGAAAGAGGTGGGATACATGAGAAAGCGCAACAGGCTTTTGGTTTTGACACTGCTTTTGGTTTTTGGAGCGGCTGTAGGCGGCTTTTTGTCGGAGCTTGCAAAGGATTCGCAGTATTTTGGCTGGCTGTCGCTAAGCAAGCAATTTGGCATAAGCAATCAAAGTCCGGTCTTTGTTGACCTTGGTATAGTAAGCCTTACCTTTGGCATGATGTTTAATGTATCCGTATCCTCCATAATCGGAATAATTATTGCCGCATTGGTTTATAGAAAGTTGTAGGTGGGGATAATGAATAATATAGTTTTGGCATCTGCCTCGCCCAGAAGGAAGGAGCTTTTGTCGCAGCTTTGCCTGTCGTTTGATGTAATTCCTGCCGAAAGTGACGAAACATTTTACCCTTCTTTGTCCATTGAGGAAAATATTGTAAGGCTTGCGCTTGGAAAAGCCAAAGCCTTGGAAGACAGTGCGCAGCCGGATAAAATTATAATAGGTGCAGATACGGTTGTGTGCCTGGACGGTAAGGTTCTTGGCAAGCCTGCAAGCGAAGACGAGGCATTTTCCATGCTGAAGGCTTTAAGCGGAAGGACTCATCATGTATATACAGGCTTTGCCCTGATTAGAAAAAGAGATGGAAAACAAATTACAGGTTATGAAAAAACCGAGGTTAGTTTCTATCATATAAGTGATGACGATATAAATGCATACATCAAAACAGCAGAGCCACATGACAAGGCAGGTGCTTACGGTATTCAGGGAATGGGCGCTGTTTTTGTCAAAGGGATTTCGGGCGACTACAGCAACGTTGTCGGGCTTCCCCTTTCGCGAATTGCCAAGGCGCTTGGCGAGTTTGGCGTAAGAGTATTCAAATAATTTCAAAATGTTTATATAAGTTTATATAAAAAGGAGAAAAATAATGGCAACCAGAGATATTGGAATTGATTTAGGCACAGCAAACACTTTGATTCATGTAAAAGGCAAGGGAATAGTCGTTAACGAACCTTCGGTTGTAGCTATAAACAATGATACCAACGAGGTTTTGGCAGTTGGGGATGGTGCAAAGGAAATGCTTGGCAGAACCCCGGGAAACATTGTTGCAATAAGGCCAATGAAAAATGGCGTAATAGCAGATTATAACGTTACGCAAAAGATGATTAAAAGTTTTATATCAAAGGCATATCCCAAACGATGGTTTTTAAAGCCGAGGGTTATTGTATGCATTCCCTCCGGAGTGACAGAGGTTGAAAAAAGAGCAATAGAAGAAGCGGTTATGCAGGCAGGGGCAAGAGAGGCTTATTTGATTGAAGAGCCCATGGCGGCTGCAATCGGTGCGGGACTGCCCGTTGAAGAGCCTGTCGGAAGCATGATTGTTGACATTGGCGGAGGAACCACGGAAGTGGCTGTTATTTCGCTGGGCGGCATTGTTACAAGCGTATCCCTTAGAAAAGCAGGCGACCAGCTTGACGATGCCATAATACAATATGTAAAAAAGAACAAAAACCTTGCCATTGGAGAGCGAACAGCCGAGGAAGTAAAAATGAAAATTGGCAGCGCCTTTGTGTTGGACGAGGAGGAAGAGATGGAAATAAAGGGCCGAGACCTTTTAAGCGGGCTTCCCAAGATTATTTCCTTATCTTCGATTGAGGTAAGGGAAGCTTTAAGCGAGCCGGTAGGCGATATTTTAGACGCCATTAAAACCACCCTGGAAAAAACCCCGCCGGAGCTTGCTTCGGACATTATGGAAAGCGGAATTTACCTTACCGGAGGAGGCGCTCTTTTAAAAGGGCTTGACAGGCTTGTAAGCAAAGAAACGGGAATGCCTGTTATGATTGCGGAAAATCCATTGGACTGTGTGGCGGTGGGAACAGGAAAGGTTTTAAACGAAATTGCCACGCTAAGGAAGGTGCTGTTGTCAACTAACTAAAATAAGCAGGTGGATACTATTGAAAGAGCTTTTTACCAACAAGCATTTTATATTGTTGCTTGTCGTAACCTTGATTTTATTGGTTATGGCGGCTCTTTATACCACTGAACGTGAAAGCGTTACCTTTGGAGAGGACCTTATAGCCTCTATAATAACACCCATGCAATCCCTGTTTACAAACATTACAGACGGCATTACAGGTTTTTTTGGCTACTTTACCGATGTTGATGCCATAAAAGAGGAAAACAAGCAAAAAACCGAAGAAATCCAAAAGCTAAAAAGCACCATAAGGCAGCTGGAACAGTATAAGCTGGAAAACGAAAGGTTAAAGCGAATGCTTGACCTTAGAGAAACCCTTGCCGATTTTGAGCTGGTGGGGGCGGAGGTAATCGGGAAAGACCCCGGAAGCTGGTACAGCTCTTTTACAATAAGCAAGGGAACTTCCGACGGACTTGCAGTAAAACAGCCCGTTATCACAAGCAGCGGGCTTGTTGGGCATATATACGAAATAGGCACAAATTGGGCAAAGGTAATTTCCATCATCGACGTTGGCAGCAGCGTGGGCGCGATGGTGGTCAGAACCCGGGATGTGGCTGTTGTTGAAAGCGATGTGGATTTGCAGCAGGAGGGGCTTTGCAAGCTTACATATCTTTCTAAAAATGCCAGCTTGATTTCGGGCGATATAGTTGAAACCTCCGGCCTTGGCGGAATATATCCAAAGGGGCTTCTAATCGGTAAGATAAGGGAGGTAAAGCCGGAAACAGCAGGCATTTCCCAATATGCCATTATTGAGCCGGCAGTGGATTTTCAAAGGATTTCCGAGGTGTTTGTTATAACAAACTATCCTTCAAGATAAAAGGGAGGTTAATGTGAGAGGGGCAATATATACGGTTCTTGCTATCATACTTTGCGCGTTGCAAACAACAATTTTTGAGCATTTAAGCTTTTTTGGCACTGTGCCCAACCTACTGATTGGGTTGGTTGTTTGCGTTGCCCTTACACGCAGTGCACTGGAAGGCGGAGCCATAGGCCTTTTATGCGGTATTTTTATAGATGTTTTGGGGCGAGGAACTTTTGGAGTTAATGCATTGCTTTTCCTGTACATAGGTGTTGCCCTGGGACTTGTCAGCAATAAATTTTACAGGATAAGAGGCTTGGTTGTGTTTGCTTTTGCATTTTTATCAAACTTTGTTTATGCTTTTTTAATGTTCTTTTTCAAGTTTTACATTTGGGGATATGGCAACATGCTTGCCGCACTTGCAAAAAAAATAATCCCCGAAACCATATACACTGCTGTTTTTTCAGTGTTGATTTTGTTTTTAATAAGGAGCATCAACAAACGGGTTATGGGGGAGGAGGCATAATGTGGATTGGAGCAGCCTGAAAAATAGATACACAGTTGTTTTCATCATTATTGCCATTATGATAATAGCAATATTTGTACGCCTTTTCCGCCTACAAGTTATTATGGGGGAGTATTATTCAATCCAGTCGGAAAACCGGCTGATACGCTCACAGCCGATACCTGCGCCCCGTGGTGAAATTTTGGACCGCTACGGCCGCCCGCTGATTACCAACCGTCAAGGATTCAACATTGTTTTTAGAAAAGAATACATAAAGGACGGTATGTTAAATCAGCTAATCCTCGACACCATAAATGTTATGGAGTTTTATGGAGAGGTGTACATCGACACATTTCCCATAACATATGATATGCCTTTTGAATTCTATTTTCCCGATGTTTCCGAAGAAAAATTGGACGAACGTATAACACAGTTTAAGAAAAACAAAAAAATTGACAAAGAAGCTGATGCAAACGGTGTTATAGATTTTTACACCGAAAAATATAAAATAGATAGAGAACGCTTCACTCCCGAACAAATCAGGAAAATTATCGGGGTAAGATACGAGATGGAAGCCCGCCTTTTTGGCAAAAACACGCCTTATACATTTGCCACGGACGTGGGCATTGACTGCGTTACTTACCTTAAAGAAAGGTCCTCGGAATTTCCGGGAGTAACCATTTCCGTAGAGCCCATAAGGGAATACACAAACGGAACGCTTGCGGCGCATATATTAGGGTTTGTGGGCGTTATGTATGCGGAAGAATATGAGGTTTTGAAGGACAAAAACTATAATATAAACGACCTTGTGGGAAAAGACGGGATAGAAAAATACCTTGAAGGATATTTAAAAGGAAAAGATGGCTCCCTTAGCATTGAGCAAAACATAGAAGGGAAAATGACCAAGGTCATAGAGTCAAAGCCTGAAATTCCGGGAAATTATGCGGTTTTAACGTTGGACGCTCAATTGCAAAAGACCTTAGAGGACTCTCTTGAAAGAACAATAGGCGAAATCAGCCGAAAGCCCAAGACAAAAGACGCCCGTGCCGGCGCAGGAGTGGTTATAGACGTAGGCACCGGTGAAATTTTAGCCATGGCATCGTACCCGACCTTTGACCCATCGAAGTTTAACGAGCTTTGGGGAGAGCTTAGCCAGCACCCGGACAAGCCAATGTGGAACAGGGCAATTTCCGGGCTGTACGCTCCGGGTTCTACCTTTAAAGTGCTTACGGCTATTGCCGCTTTGGAGCTGGGGGTCATATCCCCTAACGAAAGCATTTATTGCGAAGGGATTTACAATTTTTATGCCAGCTCCGGATATGCGCCAAGGTGTTGGGTTTATCCAAGCAGACATGGGCATCAAAACGCAGTTCAAGCCATTGAAAATTCCTGCAACTACTATTTTTACGAGGTTGGCAGGAGAATGGGCATAGACAGCCTGGCGGGCTTTGGAGGGCAGTTTGGTCTGGGAGAGGTTACGGGGGTGGAGCTGTACGGGGAATCCAAAGGGATTCTTGCATCAAGGGAGTATAGGGAAAAAATTGGTCAGCCTTGGTACCCGGGAGACACCGTCCAAGCCGCAATCGGGCAGTCGGACCACCTTTTTACGCCTGTTCAGCTTGCAAATTACACCGCAACCATTGCAAACGGCGGCAGAAGGTACAGACCGCATCTTGTCAAAAGCGTAAAGGCATATGATACGGCACAGAGTATTTTTGAAACCCCTATTGAAGTATTAAACGACATTAACATAAAGCCGCAAAATTATCAAGCTGTTATAAGAGGAATGAGAAGAGTTTCCGAAACAGGTACCGCAAGCACTGCATTTGCAAGTTTTGAAATACCGGTAGGCGGTAAAACAGGCAGTGCCTCTGTTGCAAGCGGAGAGGCAAACGGGCTTTTTATCGCATTTGCACCCTTTGACGACCCACAAATTGCAGTAGCGGTTGTTATAGAGCATGCGGGCAGCGGCGGTGCTGTAATTCCTGTTGCAAAGGATGTAATAGAAGCCTATATGGCAGTGGATACGGTGGAGGACGAAATCGAGCCTTATAATCGATTGGTGAGGTGATATTATGCCGCAGGTAATTTCTGTAGTTTCCGGAAAAGGTGGTGTGGGCAAAACCACTACGGTTGCTAATGTAGGGGCAGCCCTTGCCGCAATGGGAAAGCGTGTTTTGCTTATAGATGCGGACGTTGGGCTTAGGAATTTGGATATTTCCTTGGGGATGCAGGACAAAGTCGTCTATCATTTCAACGACATAATAAACGGGCAGTGCACCCCGACCCAGGCAATTGTGCCCCACGACAAATATTTGGGGCTTCAGCTTTTAACCGCCCCGCAAAATGTTTTAAGTTCTCAGATTGACAAAGACAAGTTCAAAGAGCTTGTTTTGGGTCTAAAGCAAAATTATGACTATGTATTGATTGATTGTGCCGCAGGGATTGACGACAGTTTTGTCATGGGGGCAATGGCGGCGGACATGGTTATAATTGTTGCCACTCCCGAGCTTATATCCGTCCGGGATGCCGACAGGGTTGCCGTCAGCCTTGAAAAACTGGCGATTGAACAAATTAATTTAATTATTAACAGAATAAGTGTTGACATGGTTAAAAAAGGTGATATGATAGATATTGACACCATTATAAATACGGTTGCCGTACCGCTTATAGGCGCAGTTCCGGAAAGCTCGGAGGTAATAGTGTCAAACAACAAGGGAAGACCTATAGTTTTAAGCGCCAATTCATACGCAGGAAAGGCTTTTTTAAACATAGCAAAGCGGATTACGGGGGAAAAAGTCCCCATTCTAAAAGAGAAGAAGAGAAATATATTTAGATTATTAAAAAAATGAAAGGGTAATGGTTTATGAACATAGCATTAATTGCACACGATAAGAAAAAAGAATTGATGGTTGAATTTACCATAGCGTATAGGGGAATTTTAAGCAAACATAATTTGGTGGCAACAGGCACCACGGGTTCCCTTATAATCGAAGCAACAGGGCTTAATGTCCATCGGTTTTTATCCGGACCGCAAGGCGGGGACCAGCAAATAGGCGCAAGGATTGCCTACAACGAGATTGACCTTGTGCTGTTTTTCCGTGACCCCCTTACAGCACAGCCTCACGAGCCGGATGTAAATGCTCTTTTGCGCCTTTGCGACGTGCACAATATACCCCTTGCAACAAATGTTGCAACGGCGGAAGTTTTGGTGCAGGGCTTGGCAAGGGGCGACCTGGACTGGAGAAATATCGTAAATCCCAAAAACAAAGAGGGGATAAAGTAATTTGCGGCTTTTATTGCAAAGTGCAGCTAAAGCATAAATATTAAAAATTCGGAATATGCTTAAAATATAAAAATAAAGCTGGAGGGGATTTTCATATTTTTTAAAAGAATTCGTGAGGATATAAAAGCGATTATGCAGCGTGACCCTGCCGCAAGGAGCGCGATAGAGGTTTTTTTCCTGTATCCCGGATTTAGGGCGGTCAGAAGCTACCGTCTTGCAAACTGGTGCTATAGGCACAGGTTTTTCTTTTTGGCAAGATGGATTTCGCAGCGTGCCAGCCGCAAAACAGGCATAGAAATTCACCCGGCTGCAACAATCGGCAAAGGTTTGTTTATTGACCATGGCGTGGGCGTTGTAATTGGCGAAACCACCGTAATCGGGGATAATTGCACCATTTATCAGGGGGTAACCTTGGGCGGAACGGGAAAAGAGAAGGGCAAGCGCCACCCAACCATAGGCAGCAACGTTGTCATTGGGGCGGGAGCCAAGGTTTTAGGCCCGTTTCAGGTGGGGGACAATGCAAAAATTGCGGCTAATGCAGTGGTTCTTTCGGAGGTTCCGCCAAACAGTACTTGTGTTGGCGTGCCGGGAAGAATAGTAAAAATCGACAATAAAAAAGTACGTCCCACAAATTGCGATTTAGACCATATACACATTCCCGACCCGATTTCCATGGAACTTTGCAAAATCATAAACAGGCTTGAAAAATTGGAAAAAGCGGTAGAAGAAAAAGGAGAAACAAAAGATGAGACTGTATAACACACTAACAAGGCAAAAAGAAGAATTTATACCTTTAAACCCGGGCGAGGTGAAAATGTACTCTTGCGGGCCTACGGTATATAACTATTTCCACATAGGCAACGCCCGCCCTTTTATTGTGTTCGACACATTGCGAAGGTATTTTGAATATCAAGGCTATAAGGTTGCCTTTGTGCAGAATTTTACGGATATAGACGACAAAATGATAAATAAGGCAAACGCCGAAGGAGTGACTGTAAAGGAGCTTGCCGACAAGTTTATTGAAGAATATTTTAAAGACGCCGATGCTTTGGGGATAAAAAGGGCTACCTATCACCCTAAGGCAACGGAAAATATCGATGCCATTATTCAAATGATTCAAAAGCTGCAAGAGAAGGGTTATGCATATAACGTAGATGGAGATGTTTACTTTGCAACCAAAAATTTTGAGGAATATGGAAAGCTTTCTCACCAGCCTTTAGAGGAGCTTGAATCCGGCGCAAGGGTTGATGTAAGCGAAGCAAAAAAAGACCCTATGGATTTTGCACTGTGGAAAGCGCAAAAACCGGGAGAGCCTGCGTGGGAAAGCCCCTGGGGACTTGGAAGGCCCGGCTGGCACATAGAATGCTCCGCCATGGCAAGCAAATACCTTGGAGAAACAATAGATATCCACAGCGGCGGACAGGACTTGATTTTCCCTCACCACGAAAACGAGATTGCCCAAAGCGAATGTGCCCATTGCGCTCCCTTTGCAAGATATTGGCTGCACAATGGCTATATAAACGTGGACAATAGAAAAATGTCCAAATCATTGGGAAATTTCTTTACGGTAAGAGATGTATTAAAAAAATTCAATGCGGAAGTAATCAGGTTTTTTATGCTTTCCGCCCACTACAGAACGCCAATAAATTTTTCGCAGGAGCTTGTCGAGCAGGCAAAATCAGGGCTTGACCGTCTTTATAATACAATTTACAACCTTGAATTTTTGCTGGAAAGTGCAAAAGACGGCAACGAAAGCGAAGATGTGGCAAAGATGATTAAAGAGCGCAAAAACTCTTTCATAGAGGCTATGGACGATGACCTCAACACCGCCCTTGCCATATCCGTGCTGTTTGATTTGTCAAAAGACATCAACACAAACATCGGCGCCGATGACACCAAAGGCACCATAAAGGCTGCAATTGACACCATGAAAGAGCTGGGCGGGATTTTAGGCTTGCTTCAAAAAGAAAAAGAAAATAGTTTGGATGATGAAATAGAAGTGCTGATTGAAAAGAGGCAGCAGGCAAGAAAAAACAAAGATTTTGCATTAGCAGACGAAATTCGGGACAAACTAAAAGCACAGGGTATTATTTTAGAGGACACGCCCACGGGAGTAAAATGGCGAAAGGAATAGTTTGTCTTGGACATAAAACAAATAAACAAATTGCGTCATCCGTATGAGCGGACTTTATACTTGATTTGTGCCGCTTTAAATACCGCTATGCTGTTTTTTCTGGTTAGCGGCGTAATTTTGCTTTGGGACAGGCTTCTTATAAGCTCATACTTTAAAAATCTGTATCTTTCAGTGATTTCACTTTTTACCATAGCGTTTTACAGCATGGGCACCACCTTTGCACAGACAAGGGTTTATTCCGTTAGGGTGTCATATGAGCAGTTCCCGCAGCTTTATGAAATTGTGCAGGAGTTTGCAAAAATGCTTGAAATGCCAAGGGTGCCCGGCATATATATTCGTCAGGAAAACGGTATTTTAAACGCATTTGCCGCATATTTTTGGGGCAGAAATTATGTAAAGGTAAATACCGAAATTATTGAAGTCGGCTTTTTAGAGTATAAGGATTTGGACGCAGTTTCATTTGTTATAGCTCATGAGATGGCTCATATATACCTGCAGCACACCCGGTTTTGGTACAACGCCAGCATTCTTTTGGCAAAAGCCATTCCGATTTTGGGTACTGCCCTTTCACGTGCCCAGGAGTTTAGCTGCGACAGGATTGCCCTTGAGCTTTGCCCCGAGGGCAGGCATGGCTTGTTTTTGCTTCTTTTGGGAAAGCACCTTTATAAAAACATAAATGTAGATGAGTATCTTCGCCAAGCGGAAAACACAAGGGGCATATTTGAATTTTTTATAAACTTAAATGCAACTCATCCTGTTGATACCAGGCGTGTTCTTGCCGTATATAGGCCGGAAAAACGGGGAAAGTTGCTTTTTTAACTAAATTTAAAGTAACAAGGAATGGTTAATAATGAAAACAGACGAATATTCACCGCTTGTCCTTGCTTATATAGGGGACGCGGTGTATGAGCTTTATGTAAGAAAAAATCTTGTGTGCGGGCATAATATGCCTGTGGACAAGCTTCATAAATCCGCCACAAAACTGGTCAATGCCGGGGCGCAAAGCGAAAGCTTTAAAAGAATAGAAAGCATGCTTACGGAAAAGGAGCTTTCAATATACAAAAGGGGCAGGAACACAAAATCCGCCGTGCCTAAAAATGCAGAAATGTCCCAATACCGCTGCGCAACGGGATTGGAAGCCCTTATTGGTTACATATATCTCAATGGTGATTTTGATAGATTAGATGAGATTATGTCGCTGATTTTGGAAAAATAAAGTATGCCTTTGAGATTTTTTCACAAAACAGTGTTAAAAAATAAACTTTGGATGATGAATTGTGAAAAAATACTTTGCAATATTAAAGAAATATGGTATAATAACTATCGGCGTTCTTATAACCGCCCTTGCTTTGGTGCTTTTTTTGGCGCCAAACCATTTGACAAGCGGCGGAATAAGCGGTCTTGCCACCGTTTTGCATTTTGTTATCGGTGTGCCGATTGGTGTTATTTCCCTTGCTTTAAATGTTCCCATTTTTATAGCAGGGTTTTTGGCAAACGGAAAAAACTTCGGCATAAAAACCCTGTATGCAACACTTACTCTGTCGGTTTTTATTGATGTTTTTTCAGCTTTGCCGCCTGTTACGAATGATGTTTTCCTTGCGTCGCTCTTTGGCGGGGCGCTGATGGGCACGGGCTTGGGAATTGTATTTTTGGCAGGCGCAACCACCGGCGGAACTGATATCGTGGCAGCTTTGATTAAAAGAAAGCTCAGGCATTTTCCCATCGGAAGGCTTGTTTTGTCGATTGACGTTTTAATAATAATTTTTGCAACAGTGGTTTTTTGGGACTTTGGAATAGGTCTTTATTCTGCAATTTCCATGTTTGTTTGCTCTTATATTATTGACACCATTATAGACGGTGGGAAATTTGCAAAAACAGTTTTTATTATATCGGACCACTACCAAAGCATTGCTGATAGTATAAACCACGAGCTTGAAAGAGGAGTTACCGGTCTTTTAGGGTGTGGAATGTATAGCGGCAATGAAAAGGTTGTGCTTATGTGTACCTTAAAGAGCAGGGAAATTCCCCGACTTAAGGATGTTGTAAGAAGCAAGGACAGCTCTGCATTTGTTGTTTTAACGGATGTAAGAGAGGTCTTAGGTGAAGGATTTATAAAATACGAGGGAGGAAGTAGTATTGAATAACAAAGAGTTGCAAATTATCGCCCATAAAGTAAGGCGTCATGCGTTGACCGCTGTACATAGTGCAGGGTCGGGACATCCGGGCGGCTCGCTGTCAATCAGCGAAATTTTAACCTTGCTTTATTTTGAAGAAATGAAAAACCTTGACCCAAAAGACCCAAGCGCTCCAAATAGGGACAGATTTGTGCTGTCTAAGGGTCATTGTTCGCCCGCCTTGTATGGTGTTTTGGCGGAAAGGGGCTTTTTTTCAACAGACCTTATATGCAAATTCCGTCAAATTGATTGCTGTTTGCAAGGGCACCCCAGCCTTAAGGACGTGCCGGGCGTAGATATGTCCACCGGCTCTTTAGGGCAAGGCATTTGTGCCGCAAACGGCATGGCCCTTTCGGCTAAGCTGGATGGCAAGGACTACCGTGTATATTCCATTTTAGGTGACGGCGAAACTCAAGAAGGTCAGGTTTGGGAAGCGGCAATGTTTGCGGCTCATTACAAGCTTGACAATCTTTGCGCAATACTGGACTTTAACGGGCTTCAAATTGACGGGGATATTACCGAGGTTATGTCGCCGCTGCCCCTTGACGAGAAGTTTAGGGCGTTTAATTGGAATGTGGTTTTAGTGGATGCCCATGATTTTGACTCGCTGCGAGAAGGGTTTGCAAAGGCAAGAGCCTGCAAGGGCAAACCTACTATTTTAATTGCAAAGAGCGTTAAAGGAAAAGGCGTGTCATATATGGAAAATCAAGCCGGCTGGCATGGAAATGCTCCGAATGATGAGCAGTATGCACAGGCAATTGAAGAGATTAACGCTCAAATAAAAGCATTGGGAGGGGAAATATAATGGCAGAGAAAAAGGCTACAAGAGAAGCTTATGGTGAGGCTTTGGCGGAATTTGGCGAAAAATATGACTTGGTGGTTTTAGATGCCGACCTTTCAAAATCCACAAAAACGGACACCTTCAGAAAAAAATTCCCTGACCGATTTATAAATGTTGGTATAGCCGAGGCAAACATGATGTCAACTGCGGCAGGCATTGCAACCACGGGCAAAACCGTATTTGCCAGCAGCTTTGCTATGTTTGCGGCAGGACGTGCGTTCGAGCAGGTTAGAAACTCTATTGCATACCCCAACCTTAATGTTAAAATCGGCGCAACCCATGCGGGAATATCCGTAGGCGAGGACGGGGCTTCCCACCAGGCTATCGAGGATATTGCACTTATGCGCTCTATTCCCAACATGGTTGTTATTAACCCGGCCGATGCTTACGAGGCAAGAGGGGCTGTTGAAGCGGCAATTTTGCACAACGGGCCTGTATATTTGCGCTTTGGTCGCTTGGCTGTTCCTTATGTTAATGATAAAGACTACAAGTTCGAGCTTGGCAAAGGCGTAACCCTTGCTGACGGAAAAGATGTTACCATTATCGCCACCGGTCTTATGGTAGGTGAGGCGCTTGGTGCAAGGGAAGTTTTGGAGAAAGAGGGAATTAGCGCTCGAATTATCAACATACACACCATAAAGCCCATTGACAAGGACATAATTATTAAAGCTGCAAAGGAAACGGGACATATTGTAACCGCTGAGGAGCACAACATAATAGGTGGTCTTGGAAGTGCGGTGGCGGAGGTCCTTTCGGAAAATTATCCTGTAAAAATGTCAAGGGTAGGAATAGAAGACATTTTCGGAAAGTCCGGCAAGCCCCAGTGCTTGCTTGAAGAATATGGGCTGACTGCAAGCAATATTGTTTCACGTGTTAAAAAGCTTTTAGGAAAATAAATTTAAAAAAGGTGCAAGGATTTTATTCCAAGCACCTTTTTTTGATGTAAAAATATATTTTAAGGAAAAATGCGTTTAGTTATTTTCTTATTTGACCGTTTCCGTAGATGATGTATTTTATTGTGGTAAGCTCCGAAAGCCCCATTGGACCTCGAGCGTGCATTTTTTGGGTGCTTATGCCGATTTCCGCACCAAAGCCAAATTCAAACCCGTCCGTAAAGCGTGTTGAGGCGTTAACATAAACCGCCGCAGCATCAACTTCGGATAAAAACTTTTGTGATGCGCTGTAGTCGGAGGTAACAATCGCCTCGCTGTGTTTTGTGCTGTATTTGGCAATATGGTCAAGGGCGGCATTAATGCCGTCAACAACCTTAACCGCCAAAATATAGTCGTTATATTCCGTTTCCCAATCCGCTTCGGTTGCGGCCTTTGCGTTGGGATAAATTTTTTGCGTCATTTCGCAGCCTCTGATTTCAACGCCTTTTTCGGACAAAGCCTTTAAAATGCCCGGCAGGCATTTTTTGGCAATCTCCTCGTCAACAAGAAGGGTTTCCGTAGCGTTGCAAACAGAAGGTCTGCTTGTTTTTGCGTTAATAACAATATTTTCAGCCATGTTAAGGTCGGCGGTTTTTTCTATATAAATGTGGCAATTTCCAGTTCCTGTTTCTATAACAGGCACCGTTGCATTTTTTATTACCGATTGAATAAGCCCTGCTCCGCCACGGGGAATCAATACATCAACATATCCGTTTAGCTTCATAAACTCTACTGCGGTTTCACGGCTGGTATCTTCTATAAGGTTGATGGAGCCTTTGGGAAGTCCTGCCGCTTCGCCTTCTTGGCGCATAATATTGGCAATGGCAAGGTTTGAGTTGATAGCCTCGCTTCCGCCGCGCAGAATAACTGCGTTTCCAGCCTTTATGCAAAGTGCCGCCGCATCGGAGGTAACGTTGGGGCGTGATTCGTAAATAATGCCTATAACCCCCAAAGGAACTCTTGTTCTTCCGATAACAAGACCGCTTGGGCGCTTTACCATGCCCAAAACCTCGCCCACAGGGTCGGGTAGTGCGGCAATCTGCCTTATTCCCTCTGCCATGGATTCAATGCGGCTTTGGTTTAATGAGAGCCTATCCATCATAGCACTTGCCATGCCCTTTTCCTTTGCTAAGTCAAGGTCTTTCTTGTTTTGGGAAATTATATAGTCACTGTTTTTGACAAGCCCGCCTGCTATAGCCAAAAGAGCATTGTTTTTTACGTCCGTAGGTAAGGTTGCCAACACTCTTGCGGCTTGTTTTGCAGCTGTTCCCTTAGCTATCAGGTTTTCGTTCACAAAAATCATTCCTTTCCTTTTGGTATTCCTCCATAAAAGAAGGTTCCCCTTGGCTTACCCTCTACAATATCATATAAAATTTTCGGATGTTCACCGTTTGCAATAATGGTGCTTATACCTGATTTGGCGGCTATTTCCGCAGCGTCCAGCTTTGTTGCCATGCCGCCTGTTCCCCTGGCTGTTCCGCTGCCCCCTGCCAGCGCACGGATGGAATCTGTTATTTTTTCCACCCTGCCGATGAGCTTTGCGTTTAAATTCTTTCTTGGGTCGCTGTCATACAGACCTTCAATATCGGTAAGAAGAACAAGCAAATCCGCCTGTATAAGCCTTGCCACATATGCAGACAAGGTGTCGTTGTCGCCAAATTCAATTTCGTAGGTGGAAATAGTGTCGTTTTCGTTTATAATGGGTATAACATTGTAGCCAAACAGCGTTTCCAGCGTTGCCAAGGCATTTTCCCGGCGCTCGGCATTGTCAATAACGTCACGAGTCAAAAGAATCTGCGCAGTGGTTACTCCGTATTCCCCAAAAAAAGTGCTATAAAGGTCCATAAGCTCAACCTGTCCGATTGCTGCCAAAGCTTGCTTAAACCGGGTGTCCTCCGGTCTTTTTTCAAGGTTCATCTTACCCATTCCCACTGAAATCGCCCCGCTTGACACCAAAACAACCTCGATTCCCCGGTTTTTAATGTCTGCAAGGGTGCGTGCCAAAAGCTCGATTCTGCGAATGTTCATCCGTCCCGACTCGTATGTAAGTGTTGATGTGCCAACCTTTACGACAATTCTCTTAAGTTCCATCAGCTTATCAGTCCTCATATATAAAAATTGATTATAACAATATTTTAGCAGTTATTTCAAAACTGTCAAGGAAAATTTTAATATTTACTCAGGAA